>CAXEOX010000137.1:0-7584 GCA_963997925.1 uncultured bacterium | reverse complement strand
AGCACGTTCTTGGTAAGAACGGGGTCGGCGGTTCAATCCCGCCTCTGGGCTCCAGTACCAGCATCAAAAGGAGAAGAAACCCAAATGGCGAAGCAAAAATTCGATAGGACTAAACCACATGTCAACGTGGGAACCATCGGTCACGTGGACCATGGTAAGACTACTCTTACTTCAGCTCTAACCAAGGTCCTGTCGGAGCGAGGCCTGGCCAACTATCTAGACATGGATAGCATCGACAACGCTCCTGAGGAAAAATCCAGGGGTGTGACCATCGCCATCGCCCACGTTGAGTATGAGTCGGACACCCGGCACTACGCCCACGTGGACTGCCCCGGCCACGCCGACTACATCAAGAACATGATTACCGGCGCCGCCCAGATGGATGGAGCGATCCTGGTGGTCAGTGCTCCGGACGGACCGATGCCCCAAACAAGGGAGCACATCTTGTTGGCCCGCCAGGTGGAGGTGCCCAAGATTCTCGTCGCCCTGAACAAATGCGACATGATGGAAGATGAGGAACTGCTGGAACTCGTGGAGATGGAAGTTCGTGAACTTCTGGACATGTACGGTTTCCCCGGCGACGACACTCCCATCATCCGTGTAAGCGGTCTGAAGGCGCTGGAAGGCGACAAGGATGCCGAGGAAGGCATCATGGAGCTGGTTCAAGCCATGGACGACTACATCCCCATGCCCGAGCGGATCACTGACCGCCCGTTCCTGATGCCCATCGAGGACGTGTTCGGGATCAAGGGCCGGGGTACCGTGGTGACTGGACGAGTAGAGCGCGGACAGCTCAAGCAGGGAGAACCGGTTGAGATTATCCGCTTCGGCGACGTCCGGGAAACCGTGGCCACCGGACTGGAAATGTTCCACAAGCTGTTGGATACGACAGAAGCCGGCGACGCTGTGGGCATCCTGCTTCGAGGCGTGGACCGGGAAGAAGTCGAACGCGGACAAGTGTTGGTTAAGCCTGGTTCCATGCGACCGTACACCAAGGCCGAGGCCGAGGTTTATATCCTGAGCCGGGAAGAGGGCGGACGGCACACTCCATTCTTCACCGGATACAAGCCCCAGTTCTACATCCGGACCAGTGATATCACCGGTTCGGTAGAGTTGCCCGAAGGCGTGGAAATGGTGATGCCGGGCGACAACGTAAAAATGGTAATCTCCCTAATCACCCCCGTTCCGATCGAAGAGCAGATGCGGTTCGCCATCCGGGAAGGAGGCCGCACCGTCGGGTCTGGGGTTATTACGAAGGTGATAGAGTAAGTTATGGCTAGAAAAACTGCCGACGTAAGACAAATCATCACTCTCCAATGTGGAGACTGCCGGGAACGGAACTATACGACTACCAAAAACCGGCGGAACGACCCACAGCGTTTAGAGCTTAAGAAGTATTGCCCGCGTTGCCGTGGCCACAAGGGTCACCGCGAGGTAAGGTAGCACTATGGCCCGAGTTACTGCTCGGACTCCAAGAATCGCGAATAGGATCAACCCTGTAGAATTTCTACAGGAGACTGTCTCCGAGCTAACGAAGTCGGTGTGGCCCAACCGGGAGGAAGTGGCTCGCCTGACGGTGGTGGTTATCGTTCTTTCGATAGTCGCCGCCATCTTCCTGGGTGGCTTGGACCAGATCTTCAAGCAGACGTTCAGCAGGTTTGTTCTATAACCAGCCTGCTGGTCCGAGGCCGGTGCGCCTCCTCGATGCTCAATCAAGCTACCTTATTTTGGGGTAGAGAAACATGACTTCACCTAGTGACATCGAAGTAGAAGAAGAAAAGTCTCCCCGTTGGTATATCGTTCATACCTATTCGGGCCAAGAAGACTTGGTCAAGAA
The DNA here is from genome assembly GCA_963997925.1 of uncultured bacterium. GTDB lineage: Bacteria > Chloroflexota > Dehalococcoidia > Lucifugimonadales > UBA3495 > UBA11650. The sequence continues at coordinate 5,747 of CAXEOX010000137.1, read as the reverse complement.
AAACCTGGACCTTAGGGTCCAGAGCCTCGACATGCAGGACCGCATCTTTGAGGTTCTGGTTCCCACTGAAGACGAAGTAATCTTCAAGGACGGCCAACGAAAGTCGGAGAAGAAGAAACTGTTCCCAGGCTACATCCTAGTGCAGATGACCATGGACGACGAAAGTTGGTACGCGGTCAGAAACACACCGGGTGTAACTGGCTTTGTCTCAACCGAAGACGAATACGACAAGCGTCCTAAGCCGGTGCCCCTGGAAGACAAGCAGATCGAGGACATCCTCAAGCAGGTCGAATCCGGTCCGGCCCGAGTCAAGATTGGTTTGGCCCGGGGTGAGACGGTGCGGATCACCGAGGGTCCCTTCGTAGACTTTATCGGTTCCGTCAACGACGTGGACGAGGCCAAGGGTAAAGTCCGGGTACTGGTGTCCTTCTTCGGCAGGGAAACACCGGTGGAATTGGACTTCCTACAAGTAGAAAGGATTTAGGAGCCAGCATTGGCAAAGAAACTCAGGGCAATCATCAAACTGCAATTAGAGGCGGGCAAGGCGACCCCAGCTCCCCCGGTAGGACCGGCGCTTGGTCAGCACGGCGTCAATATCATGGGGTTCGTGAAAGAATACAACGCTCGTACCGCTAACCAGAGCGGCACCATCGTGCCGGTACACATCTCGGTATTTGAAGACCGATCATTCGCGTTCGTAACCAGGACTCCTCCGGCGTCCGACCTGCTGCGTAAAGCCGCAGGGGTAGACAAGGGGGCCTCTGAATCCCGTTCGGGCAAAGTAGGGGGAATCACCCGCCAAGCGTTGCGTGAGATAGCTGAAACCAAGCTTGCCGACCTTAACGCCGGCTCCGTGGAAAATGCTATGTCCATCATTGAAGGCACAGCCCGCAGTATGGGCATAGAAGTGACCGGAGACTAACGAGGGATAGATCGTGGTAAAACACAGCAAACGTTACTCCGCAGTGGCGGACAAGATTGAAGAAGACCGGCTATACGAGCCGGAACAAGCCATCGACCTGGCCAAGGAAGTTTCCACCGCCAAGTTCGATGAGACGGTGGAACTCCACCTGAGAACCAACGTGGATCCACGTCACGCCGACCAGATGGTCCGGGGTGTCGCAGCCATGCCTCATGGTCTGGGCAAGACGGTTCGCGTTCTGGTCTTTGCCGATAGCGAGGCGGCGGAAATCGCCCGGTCGGCTGGAGCGGATTACGCCGGTGAAGACGACTTGATCGCCCAGGTTGAAAGCGGTTGGGCCGAGTTTGATATCGGATTGGCAGTGCCCAACGTCATGCCGAAGATCGGCAAGCTAGGCCGGGTACTGGGCCGCAGAGGCCTCATGCCCAACCCGCGCTCCGGAACAATGGTGCAGCCGCAGGATCTGCCCCGTGCCATACAGGAAGCCAAAGCGGGCCGCCTGGAATACCGCACGGACCGCACGGCCATCATCCATTGTCCGATAGGCAAGATTAGCTTTGAGACCAACCAATTGATGGACAACCTGAGTTCTCTGATGGACGCCATCGTCCGGGACAGACCCGAAGGTGTGAAAGGCGCTTTTCTGAGGTCTGCCTATCTTACGTCGTCCATGGGGCCCAGTATCCCGATGGATATTGGACTTCTTCAGTCTCTGAAAGCTCCGGAGTAATTAGTATCTGAGTAAAACCAACTGTTAATATACGAAAGTAACTACGCCTGAGACAGTGGGTCCCCATCGTTGATGGGGCTAAAGAGCGATAGCCGCCCGCCGAGGTGCAAGGTCACCGGATTGAATTGTTCACCGGTTCCCCGCGCTTCGAAAAGAGCGTGGGGATTTTTTTAGGAGGTGACCTTGCCTACACAAGTAAAGATCGACCGGGTCGACGAACTCAAAGACAAGTTGGAGCGCTGCTCCATCGCGGTATCCACCAACTATGCTGGTATCGGTGTTAACGACATCACCGATCTACGGCGGAGAATGAGAACGGCCGGTGTGGAATTCACCGTGGTCAAGAACAACCTGATGAAGTTGGCTTGCGACGCGTCTCAAATGCCACAGGCCAAGACCATTGTTGAAGGGCCTACCGCCATCGCATTTGGCTATGAGGACCCTACGGTTGTGCCAAAGACCCTGGCAGAATACATCCGAACCTCCCGGTTGCCGCTTGATATCCAAGGTGCGGTCATGGAAGGCGGCGTGATTTTGCCTGCGAGTGACGTCACTCGGATGGCGACGCTACCGGATAAACCCCAATTAGTGGCCACCCTGCTGGGCCAGATGCAAGCGCCGTTACAACGGCTGCTTGGAATAATGAACGGCCCAGTCCGGAGCTTGGGCGGGCTGATGCAAGCAAGGATTCAGCAGCTTGAAGCAGCCGGTTCTGGCGAGTAGAACCACCAGATTTATCTTAATCAGTAAAGAATTAACCAAATAAGGAGGACCCATGAGTAAAGACGAAGTAATGGCCGCGATTAAAGAGATGAACGTGTTGGAACTTGCCGACATGGTTAAGGCCCTGGAAGAAGAGTTTGGTATCTCCGCAGCCGCGCCGGTGGCCGTTGCCGCCGCTCCCGCAGCTGGTGGCGCCGCAGATGCAGGCGCAGCCGCCGATGAAGAGAAGACTGATTTCCAAGTAACCATCAAAGAGATCGGACCCAACAAAATCAACGTCATTAAAGCCGTCCGTGAAGTTACTTCGCTGGGACTGCGTGAGGCCAAAGAGTTGGTTGAGGCCGCTCCCACCGCCGTTAAGGAAGGCGTCGTCAAAGACGAAGCCGACACCATCAAGAGCAAGCTGGAAGAAGCCGGCGCCGTCGTCGAAATCGCCTAGCAACCCGGCCCAGCCCATGTTGATGGGAGGGAAGGAATGAGCCGGAGCAAAGACCAAGAGCGGTTCCCGCGTCTCAAGGCGCAAAACGGGAGATACAGGGGATTTAGCGGGTCGAATGTCCATGTGGAAAAACCCGCGGATGAACTGGCGGACTTTGGCAGCCTAGGTTGCCAAGAGTTACAGGCGGTAGCGGTCTCCATGTAGGAGCCGTTCCCGCTGATTGTTCGGACTTGATACGTCACTCCCAGGGTCAGGGTGAAACTCCCAGACTCTGCCGGGGTGGCGTTATATTTATGCCTGTATGTACTTGAATAGACGTTCCACACTGTTACGGCTTCGCCTACTTGTCATAACTTGCCAGGCGGCAAGCCGCAGCATACACTAAGTTGGAAATCGATACTAAATCTGAAAGGATGGGAAGTCTAATGATCAAAGTTACGGTCATGTATCCCAACGAAGAGGGCAAAAAATTCGACATGGATTACTACGTAAATAAGCACATCCCGATGGTAACCGGTCTGCTCACTCCGGGCGGTTTGATCCGCGGCGAAGTGGAAAAGGGCATCTCCGGAACCGACCCCAATTCTCCGCCCATGTACGTGGCGGTGGGATGCCTGTATTTCAGTGCCGTCGAAGAGGTCCATGCGGCGTTCTCCACCCATGGCCGTGCAATCATGGGAGACATTCCTAACTACACCGACATCAAGCCTCAGTTTTTGATTGGCGAGACGGTCGAGTAGATACTTTCCCGGTTTCTCCGGTGCGGGGCACGAACTGTCCCATCGCAAAGACAACAGATTCCCTGTGATAGGCCCGAGTGATTCCGGGCCTATCTGTCTATTCAAATCCGCTGCATATCTCCTCGGAGGGTTATCCCACTATGTCTCAAACCGGAGCCGGTTCGGCCTTTCAAGAGTTTTCTCAACGACTGATCCAAGAGTTTTGGAATTTCTATCCCACGGCGGGCTCCCGCATCGGGCGGCACGAGTATGACGGCAGACTACCTGACCTCTCTCCCGTGAGTGTGCGCCGCCGTGTGGACCAGTTGGGACAAGGGATGGCATTTCTTGAAGCCGCAGGGTCCGGAGGCGGAAACGCGGAAGACTGGCTGAGCCTTCAACTTCTGAAGCTCTTCCTCAAGCGGGAACATTTCTCGCTGACCGAACTGCGTCCATTGGAAAACAACCCAATGAGGCAAGTAGGCTACTTGAACGTGGCCGGCTATCTGCAACGGGACTACGCCCCCATGGCCGACCGTCTCCAGGCGGCGACACGGGTATTGCAGCAAGTCCCTGAGTTTCTGGATACACTTACGACCGCTCTGGGAGACGCCATCGGCCGTCCGGTGCTGGAGATGAGCATCGAGGCCTATTCAGGCATGGCCCGCTTCTACCGGCTGGACCTGGATAAAGCTGTAGCTGCTTCAGGCCATGGGGACGCGCCACCTGAGTTCAATGATGCGAGAGAGGCCGCTGCTTCTGCCATAGACCGTTTCGTGTCCGGTTTGGAAACCAGATTGGCTAAAGCTCCTGCGGACTTCGCTATCGGATCCAAGATTTATTCCGCCATGCTGGAGACGGGCGAGGGTCTGGACGTTCCGCTGTCTCAGGTGGAGGATCTGGGGCAAAGGGATCTGGAAAGAAACCTGGAACAACTCGCCCAGGCCGCCGAGTCGATCTCACCAGGCCGGAGCGTAGCCGATGTAGTGGCGGATGTCTCCGGGAGCCACCCTACGGCTGAGGGATTGCTTCCGGATACCAGGGACATGTTGGAGGACATCCGGCAATCCCTGATAGACCTGGACTTGATTACCATACCGTCGGAGGACCGCTGTCAGGTAGTTGAGACCCCTACCTACATGCGATACGCCTTCGCTGCCATGGACACCGCCGGCGCTCTAGAAACTCAGGCGACCGAGTCCTTCTACTACGTCACTCCCGTTGAGCCCGAATGGACCGCCGTTCAGCAGGAAGAGTGGCTGGCAAACTTCAACTACGACACCCTGCGCATCATTTCCATCCATGAAGTCTATCCAGGGCACTTTGTTCACCACCTGCACAACCGCTACGGCCGGGACTTGCCCTTGGTCAACGGGGTCGCCAGCTCCTACGCCTTTGTCGAAGGCTGGGCTCACTACACCGAGCAGATGATGGTGGAAACCGAATACGGCGCCGGCCAACCCGCTCTACTTCTCACCCAATTGCTAGAGGCCCTAGTACGCAACTGCCGCTACCTCTGCTCCATCCGGATGCACACGCAGGGCATGTCGGTTGACGACGCCACCCGCTTCTTCATGGACAACGCCTACATGGGAGAGCTACCAGCCCGCCGTGAGGCGATGCGCGGAACCTTCGACCCGGGATACTTAAGCTATACCTTGGGTAAGCTGATGATCTTGAAGTTGCGGGAAGATTACCAAAGGGAGCAGGGATCCGCTTATTCGCTGAAGGAGTTCCACGACCGTTTGCTGTCTTACGGCGCTCCGCCGGTGTCGTTGCTGCGGAAAATGATGCTGAAGGAGCCGGGGGATTCGGCTATCTGATGCCGGACCTCATGCCTATCCACCGGAGGGATATTTGCGGAAGGATCCAGCGTAAAAGGTTGACTTGAGATGGGATATGGTAGAGCTGCGCTTCTGAACCTGATACCCGGCTTCGGGCTGGGCTATTTGGTCGCCGGGCGACAGCGAGGGTCCACAATCAGCCTAACCTAGCTACGGCCGATTTCTGACACAGTGGGGAACAAAGGGCAACGGAGACGGCCAATCTTTGCTCACGAAGCTATCTGGTCCGGCGATGATAGGGTTGGGTGTAACTCAGGTAAAGCTATTGGAAGGGGGATGCTTTGCTTATATGATAGGTCGATACCGACCACATTAAGTATAGGTGATTATCCGATTCGGCAGGGCGCTTGGCCCTGCTGGATACGAGTGT
>CAXEOX010000136.1:0-7671 GCA_963997925.1 uncultured bacterium | reverse complement strand
TGTTCGTGGCTTAGGGTAAAACCCAAGTCCGCAGTGTCCACTGGCCCCAGAACTGTGTTTACGGTTGACATGAAGATGTCTCCTCATCGAGTCTTTGCCCGGATGAAATAAACTGGCGCTTGGAAGTGGTCCCGGTGGCTATCTGCCGCTGACTAACATCTCTTTGCCCTGATCCGAAGCCGCTTGGATACTGTCTATGAAATGGTGCAACTCCACGGCGGTGGCGAAGTCGGGCTGGCACGGGTCGCCGGAGAGGATGCTCTGGCCGAACTGATAGTACATCTGCCCGACGTTATAAGGAGCGCCTCTGGGCATACCCTCAAGGACGTTGGTGAGTCTGCTGGGAATCTCGATCGCTTCCAGTTTGTCACTGCCCTGGGCGCCTTGTAGCTTTACGCCGTCTTGGTTGGGAGACTCGCCGGACGACGCGACCAGCACACCCTTTCGTCCGTATATCTCCATCCGATACCCACTGCCGACCGAAGGATTGCTGGCGACGTGGACCGATGCCACTCCGCCGCCAGCCAATCTGCCACTGACCAGGATGTTGTCGGGCGAGGTCACGTCCACCCATTGGTCGGTGTCGGTCTCGTGCCACTGTTGGGCCTGGTTGCTGACCACGGTGGAGACGTTGCTGAAGTCACCAACGACGAAGCGCAGGGCGTCGATGGTATGGCCGCAGGATATGGTAAGGGTATTTGCCCCCAACTCCACGTCCTTTTGCCAGGTCCTGTCTGAAGTTCGTTCGAAAGTCCCGCCATCGATCCGGCTGACGTTGCATGACATAACGTCGCCAACGTAACCTGACTCCACCAACTCCTTGGCGTACAGAATGCTGGGCGCGGCCCGTGCCTGGAGTCCAACCATGTTCCTTACGCCTTTGGCCTGGGCAGCGCTGGCCATCTCTTGGGCCTCGGCAGTGGTCCGCCCCAGGGGCCACTCCACGTAAACGTGCTTCCCGGCATTTATCGCGGCCATTGTTGGCTCGTAGTGGGACGGGACCCGTAGGCTGATTGCAATCGCGTCGATGTCCGGGTGGGCCAGCATCTTGTGGTAGTCATCGAAAGCCAATCTGGCGCCGTACTTCTGTTGGCACTCTTCAGCGCTTTCCATCCGGGTCGTGCATACGCCGGTTAACTCGAACTCAGGACTGGCTACGATGGCGGGTAGGTGGGCACGCGGCGCCCATCCCCGGTGAATGTTGGCTCCTATAATGCCCAAACGAATCTTATCTGCCAAAGCGATTTTCTCCTTATCTGATGTGGACTTATCCTGATACTTTGTGCATGGGGAGATGGGCGTTGCTCAGCTCTTGGCGGCGAAGTAGAGCCAAGCCCCCTCGGTCCACCCACCCCGGAATTCCGCGGATTTCTGGACAGGTACGACGTGGGTAAGATGAAGGCCCTGTTTCAGCATCTCACCGCAGACTTCCTCCATCCCAGCCGCCTGCCGTTGATGCCAGGTTACCTCGTTCTCGTAGGAGAAAGGGAACCCAAAAATAAGCTTAGGTATTCGCCCCGTTCCTACGTAGACTACCCGGCAGCCAGGCTGAGCATCGTTTGTGGCCATTCGCAATCTCTCGCGGTCTAACCGATATGGGGTAGAACGTGCTCGGTGAACTTGGCTAGCTGGTCCATCTGATTGGGCGAGGCGAAACGGACGATGAAGTAATCTATCCCGGATTCCTGATATTGCCTCATCGTATCGATGCATTTCTGGGGAGGGCCGAACACGCACAAGAGCTGTTTGCTGATGACGTCGTAAGGGATGCTGTAGTAGGCTCGCATGAACTCGTCGCCTTCCGACAGCGCAGCGTCTTCGTCGTTGAGGTTCACTGAGATATAGAGAGCCCGCCCGATGGTTTTGGGGTCGCGCCCGATGGCCGACGACTTTTCTTCAATCTTGTCCCAGCACTGGTTGAGCAGGTCGACGGACGGCACGTTGGTTATCCATGCATCCCCCATCTCGGCTACCCGTCTGAGCCCGCGTTGCACCCAGTTGCTGGAGATCCAAACCGGTATGGAAGTCTGAACCGGTCTAGGTTCCAGGGTGATTCCGTTCACCGGATAATGCTCTCCCTCGCTGGAAACGTCCTCTTGCGTCCACAGGGCGCGCATGAGGTTGATACCCTCTTCCATCCGGGAAGCCCTCTCCCCGATGGGAACGCCAACATTGGTGTGTTCGTCGATGAACATCTGGTTGTTGCCCCGGCCTGCGCCCACGCCCAGGATCGTCCGGCCCGCCGAGATGTTGTCTATCGTGGCTAGGGAATGGGCGAGATGGACTGGGTGCCGCAGTGCGTTCAACATGACGGCCGTTCCAATCTTGACCCGGCTGGTGCGCGCGCCCAAGGCGGCCATGACAGTGAGGGGTTCGAGTCTTGGCTTGGAGGTGATGCTGTCACCGACCCACACAGAGTCGAAACCGATTCTTTCGGCGGTCTCCGCCATCTGCCAATTCAGCTCGATCCGTGGACCGGCGCTCTGGGCGTGGACGAGAACTCCCCGGGTGGGCAACAAGACGCCAATGTTGTCTAGAGATGCCAATTCATTCACCTGCTGTTGTTGTTTGGGTCGAGATTCGTTGACTGCGGGAGTTTACCCCCATCCCAACCTTCCCCCATAAAAGGGGAAGGGGTTAGTCCTCTTCCCTCTTGTGGGGGAGAGTTAGAGAGGTGGGTGGTTCCCCGCATAAACTAAGCTTCCTGGCTAATCACGGGCCTCTGGATACAAGTCCCCGGCAACTGCTCCGCCACCAGAACCCGCATCACCTCATCGCCCGAGTTATTGATTCCGTGAGGTGTTCCCGCCGGGATGAAGACCAAGTCGCCGGTGGATACCGGTATCTCTTCCTTACCCACTGTCTGACTGCCCGACGCGGCGATGTAATAATGAACTGCTTCCCCATGAGTGTGGAAAATCGTATCTTTGTGACCGGGCGGGACCAGGCGTATCGAGAGCTGAATGGTATGGATATTGAACCCCAACTCGGGGGCGATAAGCGGCACCGTTTGGTTGTCCGCCGGTAGCTCCCACGGGACTTCGTTCTTCCGAACCAGCCAACGCTTGGTCTGCCTGCGCCGGTCCATCTCTTCATCCATCAGGCCAAGTTCGTGGAGGAAGTGTTGTCGACGAGAGTATAGAGCGGCGGAACCCATCGACGGAGGGTCCTCTTTCCCGGTCGATTCTAGCAACTCATCCAGATCGTCGTGGCCCTCCATGTCCGCCACCGGGTACTGCCAGGAGGCTGGGACCGGTAGCTGGGTGCCGGGGATCTGGTGGAAGGCGATGAAGACCATGGGTTCGTCACCGGTGTTCTCGGTGCCATGCCAAACATTGCCGGGTATGAATGCCATGTCTCCCGGCTCCACATGGACCTCTTCCTTGTCGATGATTTCCTTGCCTTTGCCTTGGAGATAGAATTTCACGGCGTCGCCATGGGTGTGAAAAGCGCCGTCAGTCTCCTTGCCAGCGATGGAACGCTTGAATACCCGGAAGGTATGGATGTTGAAGCCAAGTTCAGGGGAAATGATTCTGGCCAGGTGATGGCCCTCTTGGGCGGTGGGATGGACTCGGGACGCGGATTCCCACTCTATGTCATCAGCTTTCACCAGCAATCGATTCTCGCCTCGACGGCGATCGAATTCTTTATCGATCCGGCTGAAACTGCCGAGGATCAGGTCTCGTCTCTCGGCGAGCTGGGCCGGGGTAAGATCGCTAAGGTTAGTGGGCATGATTTATTCTCCGCTCCGTTGGGTGAATTCCGCTTGGGCTGCTTTCAGCCGGGCGGGATCTGTCAACAAGTCGCTGGCGGTTAGGCTGAGGACTTTGGCGACGTTCAGGGCATTAGACAAGGCGGTCTCGGTGATGGCGGTGTCACACATCTGCCTGGAATGAGAAGGAACCGGGTTCTCACTGACGGCATAGCGCAGTTCCAGTGACGGGACAACCTGGCTTACGTTCCCGAAATCGGTGGATGCCCCGCTACCCCGGCGGCCGCCCATCGGAGCGTCGATGCGCATCCCTACGGTAGCCGCGTTGGCGCGGAAGTTTTCCGCCAGAACGCCGTTGGGTAGAACGTTCTCGTAGAAGGGATAGTAGGGCTCGATCTCCAGAGTGGCTCCCGACATCAGTGCCGCCCCTTCGGCAATCTTCATGACCTTGCCCACGATGACGTCACTCAGGTAATTGCGGTCCCGGCACCGGAGCATGAAGTTGGCAGCGGCGAGCTCCGGGACGACGTTGGGGGCTAGGCCCCCGTCGGTGATTATGCCGTGGATGCGAGTGTCTTCCCGAAGGTGTTGACGCATCGCATCGATCCCGTTGAACAGTTGGATAACGGCGTTCAGGGCGTTGATGCCCTCTTCCGGAGCGGCGGCGGCGTGGGCCGCTTTGCCGTGGAAGATATAGCGGTAGCCCACCATGGCCAAGCTCCAGCTTTCGCCCATGGGGATGTTCTCAGGGATGAAGGTCCGGTTGGACGAAGGGTGGGACGACAGGCACACGTCGACGTCCTTGAACACGCCAGCATCCAATAAGCGTATCTTGCCGCCGCCGCCCTCTTCGGCGGGGGTGCCGATAACCACCAACCGGCCGGGCAGGTTCGCCAGGTTAGCCTGGACCCCAAAACCCGCGCCCATGGCCGCCATGGCAATCAGATTGTGTCCACAGCCATGTCCAATCTCGGGTAGTGCGTCGTATTCGGCGAGCACGGCGACTGTCGGCCCGTCGCCTGCGCCGCCTTCCAGGGTGGCGCGGAACGCCGTCTCCACTCCGCCGATACCCCGCTCCACGGCAAAGTCATGGGCTTCCAGGGTGTCTGACAGAAGTTTTGCGGCGTGAAATTCCTCGTAGTTCAGCTCCGGGTGGGCATGAATGTCCAAGGCTATCCCCACCAACTCCTCACGAGCGGCATCGATAGCTTTGGTTGCGGTTTCGGTGATAGAACTATTGGAACCAGCCTGTTCAGGTGGCATTACTATCTCCTAGTCTTCCTTTGGCCTAGAAAATCGTTGGGTGCCCTAGATTCTACACCGGAATCGAGTTTTCATGCTCGGGGTAGAGTACAATCCTCAGGATTCGTCAGATATCTAACTCGTAGAAACAATCGGACAGTAAAAGGAGTCGCACTATGACTTCGGCACATCAAGACACCGGCGGATTTACACTGCGAGAAACTACCATCACGGATATCCATAAAGCGTTTGCGGATGGGTCCATCTCTGTTAGGGGATTGGTAGAGCTTTATCTGAACCGTATCGAGGCGTTCGATCGGAATGGGCCTGAGATTAATTCAATCATTACGGTGAATCCCCAGGCGCTGGAAGACGCAGACCGGCTAGATAAAGACTTCGGGAGCAAAGGCCTAACCGGACCGCTCCATGGCGTGCCGGTGATTCTGAAAGACCAGATGGACGCAAGGGGAATGCCTACGACCTTGGGTTCCGTAGTATTTAGAGATTATTTTCCGGACAGGGATTGCTTCGTTACCGACAAGTTGAGGAAAGCTGGAGCGGTTATCCTGTGCAAGGCGACCCTCGGTGAGTTGGGGCGTGGCGACACTCACGGGTCTCTGTTCGGATCAACCAAGAACCCTTATGACCTAGCCCGGACTCCCGGCGGCTCTTCGGGAGGTCCCGGCGCAAGTGTATCGGCAAATCTGGGCGCGGTCGCCATCGGCCAAGAGGGCTTCGCGTCTATCCGGAGGCCGGCTGCCTGGAACGGTGTCACCGGGATCAGGCCGACCGCAGGACTGGTCAGCCGGAGCGGTGTCTATGCTGGCTGGCCTGGTCAGCCGGGGTCTTTGGGCCCGTTGACCCGGTCTGTCACCGACCTGGCAAAGATGCTGGACGTAATCGTCGGCTACGACCCCGATGATCCGATGACGTCTTTCGGCGTGGGCCAAGCGCCGGAGACTTTCACAGATTCACTTGACGGAGAAGGTTTGAAGGGCGCCCGGATCGGCGTTATGACTCAATCGATGGGTTTTCATTCCGAGCCGGACTCCGACGATTTTCGGTTGGTCTCCCAGGTCTTCGACCGGGCTGTTAAAGAGTTGGAAAGCGCCGGGGCAATCGTCATCCCCCTGCCCGAGATACCTAGATTGGCCGAACTTCTGGCGAAAAGGGCGAGCGACGGCCGTCTTGAAGAGGCTTGGAATCTGTACTACGGGCGTAGTGAGAACCCACCTTACCCAACTCGGGAAGCAATGATGCAGTCGCCGGATTACGCCAAGGTCCACGTATCCAAGTACGCCGGAACCGCGCTGACCGGTCCGGCGGCTTATGCCGAATATCTGCTGGCCCGAGAAGAACTCATGTTCAGCGTCATGAAAATCATGGCGGATCTCCAGGCGGATGCTATCGTTCACAAAACAGTGGAGCATCAGCCTACGCTGATCAGCGAAGGACTAGGGGAGCCCTACTACGACATGCGGGGCACAACCCACATAAATACCTACTTGGTCCACGTCCCGTCAATCTCGGTTCCGGCGGGATTCACTTCCGCGGGACTTCCCGTGGGGATAACCTTCCTCGGACGTCCCTTCAGCGACCCGGAGATGGTCAAGCTCGCCTACGCTTACGAACAAGCCACCGGCTACAGATGCCCGCCCGAGTCCGCGCCATTCCTGCCGGGAGAACCATAGCCTAAGAGAAACCGGTTCGACCATTAAATCTAGATTATTGGAGCATACCTAATAGAATGACGACCTATGACCTGGTTATTTTCGACTGCGATGGCGTTCTGGTGGATACGGAGCCCATCAGAGACGAAGTTGTCTCCTTCTTGCTCAATGAATCCGGTCTCCAAGTATCCCCGGAAGAGGTCGCCAGAAGATCGACCGGTCTTGCCGATGCTGTCATGTGGGAGATGTTCCAAGCTGATTTGGGTAGCCCTTTGCCTGTCGACATATTGGACCGCCACTTGAGTATGGAAGAGGAGAGATACCGGATCTATCTGCAGGCTATGCCCGGTGCGGTTGAGGCCGTAGGTCACCTGGTAGCCGCTGGGATGCCTGTTTGTGTCGCCTCCAACGGGACTCTGGAGCGGATGGAGGTTACTCTTGGTGTTACGGGGTTGGCGGGTTATTTCGGGAATCACGTCTTTGGCATTTCTCAAGTCGCTCATGGCAAACCTGCACCCGACATATATCTCCTAGCCGCCCAGCGAATGGGCGTATCTCCGAGCCGGTGCGCAGTCATAGAAGACAGTCGGCTGGGTGCTGAAGCGGGTCTGGCTGCGGGAATGACCGTGCTGGGGTACTGCCCCCATGAAGACCTTTGGGGCTTGGAGAAGCTGGGCGTCCAAACCTTCAGCGATATGAGCGTTCTGGCTGGCTTGGTGGGTTTGGGCCGGTGATGGACGAACTTGCGCTGCGGCTAGCTGCGCCCGGCGCATTGGGCTTGGAGGCCAGAACTCGTATGCGGAATATTGGAGTGAATTTTAAATAGTGATGACTTATGATCTCGTAATCGTCGATTGCGATGGCGTGCTGGTCGATACTGAGCGTATCAGTAGCGAAGTTGTATCGTTTCTGCTCAAGGAACAGGGTCTAGAGATGTCTCCCGAAGAGGTTGCCCAAGGATCGACCGGCCTTTCAGAAACAGATATGTGGCTGATGTACGAGGCCGAGTTAGGGAAGTCATTGTCTGAGGACATGTCGGAACGTCTC
>CAXEOX010000135.1:0-7773 GCA_963997925.1 uncultured bacterium | reverse complement strand
GTCGCCGAACGCCGCTGCGCCCGTGGCGACATCACTCTCCAAAAGTTCGAGGAAATCAAAACCAGTCTCGGGCATGAAGATCCGCGCGAGTTAGAGGACACGCTGTAAGGCCCTTCTCGCTCATAGATCTGATGTTGGACAGTTGTCGTCACCGGTGGCGGTATCAATCACATCCCGTGGAGGCGAAGGGCGTTATAGAAGCGGGGCATGAGACCGGCATCATCCTCATGCTAGAGGCGACTAGGTTATTCAAGGACCCTATCGCTGCCCAAGTACAAGGCATCGGCGTACCGCCACTCAAGGAGTTGATGGACTTCCTTGTCGCCCATAACGTCAGAATCTCCGTTTGAGAACCTAGCGGCCGGGCCCTTGGGGTCACGGAAGACGACTTCCCAGGCAAGAACAGCGGCTTTGGCACGTCGGTGGACGCCGCCAACGCCTATGTTGGGTACGATCGAGTCGTATCATTCTAGGCGGATAGAACAGTATCGATGCGTCGTACCGAGTCTAGTACTCCACCCGGTACGCTCGCACGGCGGTATCGTGGAACATGTCGGCCCGCTCCGTCGCCGAGTAGCCTTTCGACAGGCGTTTGAAGGCGTTGAACAGTATGTTGTAGGAATGGCCTACTTTGTCCGGCGGGAAGTTGCTTTCAAACATGCACCGGTTGGGTCCGAACTGCTCAATGACGTAATTCATGTATGGAGCCATGGTTTGGGCTAATTCTTCAGAACCGATGGGTATGTCTCTGGTCGACCAGTCGTAGCCGGTGCGAGGCTGGCCGATCCCTCCCAACTTAACGTAGACGTTTGGGCACTGGGCTACGGCGGCGAGGCCCTCTCGCCAGGTAGGCAATACTTCCTCGTCCTTATTGGCGTAGGGACCGACCCTCAGCATCCCACCGATATGGTTGAGGATGATGGTCAAGTCCGGAATCGCCTTGGCGAACTCCGCCAACTCGGGCAATTGGGGGAAGTATAGCCAGGCGTCGAAAGACAGTCCCATGCGAGCCAAAACTCGCGCCCCGGCTCGAAATCCGTCCTCGGCTAACTGCCCCTGCCGGTCGTAGGTTCCGTTTGGAATGCGGGGGTCCGGGTCCCAGGTGAGGCCGTGCCGGATCCCGCGAAACCGGTTGGGACTGGCGGTCTGTAACGCTTCCAGCACCGGCGCAGCCCCGTCTCCCAGGTTAAGGTTGGCGTGTCCAACGATAGAGGCGGCGGCGTGCGCCGGTCCATAAAGGCCGGTAGCTCCAGCGGCGGCCATACCCTGAACAAACTCCACTTCACCCACCGGACGCATCTCTTCCGGGCCATCCACCCGGTACATGGCCCTGGTCTCGATGAATACCGTGGACCTTACGTTGTGGCCGCTGTTCAGGTCGGCGTACAGCTGGTCCAGCATGTAATTCTGGTACGGGATACGCGCCGGGCGGCGGTCCCACATGTGATGGTGAGGGTCGCAGATGGGAATCTCCGGCTCCAAAGTTTCTTCCTGAGTCAACGCCAGCCAGTCATTATCTCCGAAGGGCATCATCGCCTCCCTGGTCAAATATCCGGCCCGGTAAGAGGCTTCCCTCCTGGGCCGCAATCTCACTTTAAATCTTGACCGAAGAATATTACGCCGGAAGGAATACGTCCAGTGATAGGAACCAGAACTCTTTCACCCGCACCCACCTTTGACTGGAGCATAGACCCCAATTTTGACTAGATACGCCGTTCTTAGAGCCACGGCTGCCAGGTTAGGCTATAATCTATCGCTAGAGTTCAACTCAAGTTAATTCCAAGGAGGCTTATCCATGGGATCCATAAGGCTATTTACAGGCGATGACGGACAATCTCACATCGAAGAGATTGACCCCACCACCCATCCGGCCTGGACCGAACTCCACAACGCCAAGGGGATAGTGTTCCGCGCATCGCCCCCCGGACGTTTCAGCGACTGGCATATCGCGCCCCGGCGCCAGTACATCATTACCCTGTCCGGAGAGGCCGAGATTGGGTTGGCCGACGGCACCGTTTACCGCCTAGGTGCGGGAGACGTAAATTTGGCTGAAGACCTGACCGGCCATGGCCACACCACGAGAGTGGTAGGCGATGTGCCCCGCGTAACCGCCACCGTACACCTAGACGACTAAGTTAAAGCGAAAAAACGGCTTCGCCTCTTGCGAAGCAAAGCCGGCTTAACCCACAGGAGAACTCTTTGGCTGTTCCTGAACATGTAGCGCTGGCCAAATCCGGAGGAAACGCAATCGCCCGATGGCGGGAATTGAACCACGTGATTCCCTCGGCCCCTACCTACTCCACCTTGAACTATCAACTCGGGGACCGCGCCGCCAGCGAGACGTTTGAAAGGGAGTTGGTTTATGGCCGACCGAAACTCGACCTTTCGGGAGCAATCTTAAGCCGTGCCAAGCTGGGCGCCGTCGACCTAGCCTTCGACGAACTGAACGGCGTAGACCTGACCAACAGCAACCTCCGCATGGCGGCGATGGAAGGCATCAATCTAAACTCGGCTCATCTTTCGCGCTCCAATCTCTCCCACGCAGTCCTAACCAGAGCCAACATGGCCCGTTGCGTTCTAACCCGCAGCAATCTTTCCAGAAGCACCCTGCGCGCTGCGGACTTGACCGGGGCCGACCTTTCCTCCACCGACATGACATTCGCCAACCTGGAAGGGGCCAATCTTTCCAGAGCGGATCTTTCCTCGGCAGACCTAACCGGCGCAGACCTGACCGGCGCGAATCTGCGGGAAGCGATTCTGTCCTCAACTATCTTGAAGCAGGCCGATCTCACTGGAGCAGACCTGCGGGGGGCTTCCTTCTTTAAGACCAATCTTGAGAGCGCCACGTTTTACCGCGCCGTATTCGGGTTTTCCAACATCGTCAGCTGCGACTTGAGCTGGACCATCGCTCTGGATCTTGCCCGCCACACCGGACCCAGCACCATCGGCTTGGACACTCTCGCCAGGTCCGGAGGACGAATACCCAGGAAGTTCTTGGAGGACGCCGGCGTAGCCGCACCGCTCCTCGAAGCCCAGGACTCTATGACGGGTGTGAGCCGGACTTTCCCAACGGTGTTGACCATCGGCTCTATGGAAGACCATCCCTTGGCTGACCGGCTCAGGGCTAGCCTGCAAGCAGCCCAGATTCCCTGTTGGAGCATAGCGCCGGACGACGAAACAAGCCTGCAGGCGGGTGAAACGGTTCTATCCCATACGGCCTACTTCGACAAACTGGTCCTGCTATGCACCGAGTCGTCCCTGCAAAGCCCTCAAACCAGGCGGTACATGTCGGAATTGGCTGGGAGCATGGGCCCCGAATCCAGAGACCTAGCCTCACTGGCGGCGGACAATATGTTCGACGACAAGGATGATGGGCTGTGCGCCGTTCTGAAACAGGGAAAGGTCATCGATTTCCGGGGTTTGGAGGAGGACCGAGTCTTCGAGGCCGCCGTGGCTTCCTTGGTCGATTTTCTCTCCAGCGCCGGACCTTAGAAACTCGATCCACGGCGCGTGAACCAACCGATAGCTTCAGCGGGAGATAATCCTCCGGCGTCTACGGCATTAGGCTATAATAGCGAATCTCAATCTAGACCTAATATGGAGATGAATCTGCAATGGGTACATATCGACTTTTCACAAACTCCCAAGGCGTATCCCAGATCGAGGACATTGACCTGACCAAGACTCCGGACTGGACCGCAGCGCAGGCAACCACCAACATCACGTTCCGTGAAGCAGCGGTGGGCAATTACTCCGACTACCATTGCGCCCCTCGTCGTCAGTTTGTAATCATCTGTTCCGGACAACTGGAGATCGGCCTGAAAGACGGATCGAAGCACGTCTTTGGACCCGGCGATGCCCGCTTGGTGGAAGACGTCACCGGCTCCGGCCACACGACCGGCACCTTCGGCGACATACCCTGCGTCACCGCCACGGTGCCACTGGCCAATCAGTAGAATTCTGCGTCGAGGGATTGCAAATGAATATCGGTGAACCACAACGGTTCATTCCCCTTGAAGGTTGCTTCAATTTTCGGGATCTGGGCGGATATCAAGCTCAAGACAACCGAACCGTGAAATACCGGACGCTGTTCCGGGCCGATAACCCGCAATTCTTGACCGAGGCCGACGCTGCTTACGTGGCGTCAGACCTCGGCGTCGCCGTGGTGATTGATCTACGGAACCCCGAAGACGCCCTGGAGTCCGAACGCTGGCCTCAGCCGAGTTCGCCTGTCCGGTACGCAAACGTGCCCTTTCTCGAAGGATGGGACATGACCCCGCCTGGGCTTGGGGAAGACCCAATAGAAAGATTGGCCGCAGCGTATCAATGGACCATAACCAATTCGGGAGCTCGCATCGTCGAGGCCCTGACGGTGCTTGCCCAATCATCCAACAGCCCAGCGATGTTCCACTGCACCGCGGGTAAAGACCGCACCGGCATCTTATCTGCCATGGTCCTAAGCCTGCTGGGCGTAGACGAACAGCAGATCTTCGAAGACTTCTATCTAACCAATCAAATCATCGATACATTGGGAGAAAGGCTACGTAGCAGGCCGGGCAATGAGCATCGGTCACCCAGATCCTTCGAAGTCCCCTCTGGTCTGATGGAACAAGTGCTAGGTGGGATTCGTGATGCACACGGCGGAGTCGAAGGCTACGTCCGGGCTAACGGCATATCCGATGCAACGATCGACCAGCTCAAGCAAAGATTGCTTGAATAACCCGTTTTTGTAGCTAGCGGGGTTTTCGCCTGGTCAAATGTGATACTTGATTCCTTGACTCTGCGGTGGCCGAGCCGAGGATATCGTCTGGTTCAGGATTTTAAGCATGTCACCTGCTTGATGGCACCCAATAGGGGTTAGCCAGTCCATGATCCCTTCAAAGACCTAGTTTCGCCGGTTAAGCATCTAACCGTCCAGTGGCGCCCAATGTCCTCACCAGGGTAAATCTCGCGGCGCCACAGCGGGTAGGCGCACTTGAGATTTATCCCGGCAGTTCCAAGCCGGTCCCTTCTGATAGTTCTGACCATTCTCTCGTTGTTGGCGATTGCCTACGGTCAAACGGTCCCAACCGCTTCCCTTACGCGGTCTGCCCCCTCCCCACAACCCCCAAGCCAGCAAGCTGCTTCAGCCGAACAGGCGGACGCAAGTAACGTCTTTATGCTACGGAATCAGGGCGGGGCGATGGAAGGCCATACGCCCCGAGGTTTTCAAGGAATGGGCACTGGACTATTCGCCGGGGACAATCTAAACCCTCGTTTTCCTGACGGCGACGGTGTCCAGATTTTCCTAACTTTTGACCTAAGCGCCTTGCCTGCTGGGAAAGTAGTCTCCGCCGTGCTTCGTTCGGACAGAGCCTCGGTTCGTGGAACGCCATTCAAAGACTTGGGAACATTGCGGGCTGAAGAGATTCGCTACTCCAAGTTTTCCTCCGCGTTGTGGAATCTTGAGGCCCATGACGGCGGCGCTGGATGTGAGTTTGCTACCTCGCCCAGCGGCCCGTTCCAGTGCGGCCTGGCCGAAACGCTCCAGAGGTCTCTCAACGATTCTTATCCCCTTGCCCAGTTCCGGTTGCTTCTGGACCGGGCTGGGGACGGTGACGGAATCCCGGACACGGTTGCCTTCTTCATCTCCAACTCAAATACCAACCAGACGGGTATCTTCGAGTTAGAAGTGACCATGGAGCCGGGATCCTAGAACATCCTTCCTACCTAAGCCCCTGAAGTATCCCACGAGCGAAGTACCGGGCAACCGTCGCTTCGTCCTCGGTCAGGGTCATGCCGTTGGTTCCCGAGAACAGCAACCGTCCGGCGTCACCCAAAACGTGGTGCAACCCCAGCATGTGCCCAACTTCATGACTGCTGACCCGCCGGTCGAACACCGAAGGTTCGTCAATCACGAAGTAGGTGCGGGACCGAAAAGGATTGATGCCGTTGGGGCCGCCAACTCTGCGGAGATAGAACCCATTTATCGTTGAGGTCTGGGGAATGGTGATACCGCCGCCCACTTCACGGAAAAAGGGGCGCAGGTCCCCGGCCATCATCCCTTGGAGAATCACTTCCGGAACTTCCACCGTATCGACCGTTTCCAATTCCAGCCGGATGTCTGCCTGACTCCAGATCTCATTCATCCCTTGGAGGATCTCTCTCAATTCAGCTTCCGTGCGGTGGGTGGAGATCTGCGGGTCATGCTCCTCATTGTCGTCCACCAGTAGGAAGAGGGAGATGGTCAGGGTGATGACCTCTCTGGGTAACTCAGTGGCCTCCGGGGTCTCCAGAATCTCCGGGGCGGCGGTTGGGGGTTCCCGAGTGGGAATCGCCGCCCCAGCAACTGAGCAGCCGATCAGTGCGATGGCAACGAATGCAAAGACCGAGTAGAACCTATTCATAAGATACCGGTAACGCCACTTTCCACCTCGAAACGGAGGGTACGTCCCTAGTTTGATGCAAGGAAGACGGTAACGTTACAACGGCATGGTTTTAGAAAGCTTCGCCGGCCCCTACTCCTTAACCTTCTGCGGTACGAAGGCGGGCATGACCTCTTTGGCGAAGCGGGTGATTTGTTCTTTGAACTGGTCCGCAGTGGAGCCCATGGGGAATCCCAGCATGATTTGCTCCAGGCCGGGATATTTCTCCTCCACCTCTTTGAGGTAGGCAATGATCTCTTCCGGATTCCCGGCGAACCAGGCCTTCTTCTCAATTACCTCCCTGAAGTTGCTTCCTGCGGCGATGTGCCGCGACGCGCCTCCTGGGCCGGTCTCATCCATCTGCTCGTCGCTGTAGCGCAGCATCCCCAACGGAGCGGCAAACTTGACGTGCTCCTCAAACAAAGGCTCCAAGGCCTTCTCAGCCTTCTCTCGGGTGTCGTCGATGTAGCACCAAAGGCCCAGCCCAAGGCTCTCTCCCAGGGTCAAGTCTCTACCGACTCGGGCATTGGCTTCCTGATACCGGTGGACCCAGTCATCAACGTATTCCTCGCCGGTGCCCAGGATTATCCCCTTGATGTCCCATTTGGCCATGAAATTCAGGGCACGATCGGTTCCGCTGACGATGGGCTGCCATGTCTCCACCGGCAGGTTGGCTGGCCTGGGGACGAGGGTTACGTCCTTCAGATGGTAGCCACGGTAAGGAACCTCCGGCGGGATGGTGTAATGCTTGCCTTGGTGGGAAAAGGACTCCTGGTTAAAGGCCTTCATGATAATCTCGAACTGCTCTTCAAAAAGCTCCCGGTTGGCATCGGCGTCGATGAGCGGAGCGCCAAAGGATTCCACCTCTCGGGTGTGGTAGCCCCGGCCAACCCCGAAAATCACCCGGCCTTTGGTGAGGATGTCCACCATCGCGTAGTCTTCGGCCAGACGTATGGGGTGCCACATGGGGAGCACGTTGAAACCGCAGCCGAACTTGATGCGCTTGGTGTGCTGGGCTAGATACTGGCTGAGAATCAGCAGATTGGGGATACACTCATAGCCTTCCCGTTGAAAGTGGTGCTCAGCCATCCAAAGAATGTCGTAGCCTAAGTCATCCATCAATATGGCCGACTCCCGGGCGATGTCGAAGGCTTGGGAAAGTCGCTCATTGGAGTACCAACGGTCATCATGGGGTGTGCCGCTAAAACCGATGCCCTCGCCTTCCAGAACATGTCCGGCGTACAGAGCAGAGAATGACTTAATCATGATTGACTCCTCATCAAGATAGTTACCAGAACGTTGCCGCGGTGAATTCTCTACTTCAACCTTTCGGACGCCAGTCTTGCGCCTTCAGCCAGCGCCTCGAACT
>CAXEOX010000134.1:0-7799 GCA_963997925.1 uncultured bacterium | reverse complement strand
GTTCTCCAGAGATTAACCAGTCCTGAAGGTGGCTAACCGACAGGTTTGAAGTACGGGACAGAGATTTGGTTGGTCGCCTGGATGAAAGTGACCTCCACCGGCATGCCGATGGTGACGCTCCTGGGATCGCATTCAACGATGTTGGTGAACATGCGTACCCCTTCTTCCAACTCCACCAAGGCCAGGACGTAAGGAACATCTTCGGCGAATCCCGGCGTTCCGTTCTGATAGGTCACCGTAAATGTCCAGACGGTTCCCTTACCGCTGGAGGTGATCCACTGAATGTCATTGGACCAACAGTTGGCGCAGATGCCCCGCGGATAGAACTGGTACTCCCCGCAACTGTCACACTTCTGAATCAATAACCGGCCGCGCCGGCAGTTATCCCAGTACGGCTTTGTCTCACCGGAAATCGTCGGCAAGGGCTTATTCCATTCGGGCATCTGTTAGTCCCTCCCCAAAATCACGGTCCCACCGCTGTGCCGGCTGCCCAACGCGCCACCGGTGCCGTGACATAGAGCTATGTTGCAATCGGCAACCTGTCTCGGAGTCCCTTCAAACTGGTGCCTAAGCTGACGAGTGGCCTCCAGCAGCAGGAAGATTCCCCTCATTCCCGGGTGGTTGGAAGAGAGGCCCCCGCCATCGGTATTGATCGGAAGTTCTCCGCCAATCTTCAACCTGCCGCCGGAGACAAAATCTCCACCCTCGCCTTTCTTACAGAAACCCAGGTCCTCCAGCGTTTCCAGAACGGTGATGGTGAACGAGTCGTAAATCATAGCCATGTCGATGTCTTTGTGGGTGACACCGGCCATCTCGAAGGCCGGCTTATGGCTCTGGGCAGCGGCGATGTACATCAGATCCCGTTTCCCCGCTCCCTGATGGGCCACCGCTTCTCCTGCGCCCAAGACCCAAACCGGTTGATGGCGGCAGTTGCGGGCGACCTCCGCCGAGGCTACCACGACGGCTCCACCGCCATCGGTAATCACGCAGCAGTCCGGCAGGTGCAGAGGCGAGGAAATCACTCGGGAGTTGACTACGTCTTCCACGGTGATGGGGTTCCGGAACAGGGCTTCGGGATTCATCGACGCATGGTGACGCACTGCGACAGCCACCTCAGCAAGCTGTTCCGAGGTGGTGCCGTACAAGTGCATATGGCGCTGGGCTATCATGGCGTACAGACCCACCGTGGTCAGTCCGTACAACTCTTCAAAGCTATCTGGGGAAGGCTCAAGCCTGGGATGGCCGAAGCGAGCCACACCCCCGGTGCCCACGGAGACACTTCCGGAGCGAGCCGTGCTGCTGTAAGTGATTACGGCGCAGTTTAGCCGTCCGGCGACGATGGCGTTGAGGGCGTGGGCGAGATGGAATTCGAAAGACCCTCCGCCAACGGTGGTGTTGTCGACGAAGCTAGGGTACATGTCCAGGTAGTCGGCCAGGTTCAGGCCGGTATTGCGTGAGGAACTGGAGGCGGTGAGCAGACCGTCAACATCCTTCTTCGTCAGCCCGGCATCCTCCAGGGCTTTGATGACGCTCTCGCCCTGGATCTGCAACTCGCTCTTGTCCGGAGCGTAGCGGGTTACGTGCTCATGGATACCAACGATGGCCGCGGAGTGCTTCAGGTCAACCATCGACGCCGGTACCTCCTCTGCGATTTCGTGTTAAAACGCACCGGCACATCTACGGTGGCCAGGGCGGTCCTGGGCAATCATATCCTTCCGGTCCTAGGCGGTCAATCAGACTCGCCGAGCCTCTTTCTTATCTCGGGTCCACCCGATATAGTAGGGCGTGACACGTCACTATGAGTAAGACTAAGGAGTGGGTATGCTAGCTTTTCTAGGGGGCACCGGACCTGAGGGCAAGGGCTTAGCGCTACGGCTGGCCGCAGCAGGCGAGCAGGCAATCATCGGATCCAGGGATGCCGCCCGAGCCGCCACCGCAGCGGAAGAACTGCTCTTACTGGCCCCCGGAGCCCAGATCAGCGGCGCCGACAATGCCGGGGCCGCCGCCGCAGCCGACGTAGTCTTCCTAGCTTTCCCTTACGAAGGCCAACGCGCCACCCTTGAAGCGCTTAAGAATGAGCTTGCCGGAAAGGTGATTGTGGACGTCATCGCCCCCATGAGCTTCCAGCGTGGCAGAGGAGCCAGCGCCGTCGAGGTAGATGCCGGATCGGCCGCCGAGGAAGCCCAAGAGTTGCTTCCGGATTCCCTGGTCGTTTCTGCTTTCCAGAACATCAGCGCGGAAGAACTGCAACATCCGGACACCGTCATGGACGGGGACGTCATCGTTTGCTCCGACCATGCCGAACCGAAAAAGATGGTCATGGACTTGGTAAGCAAGATTCCTAGCCTGCGCCCCGTGGACGGAGGCAGCTTGGCCAACTCCAAGTACGTTGAACAAATCACGCCCATGCTGGTCAACATCAACCGGATCTACAAGGTTCATGCCGGTATCAAGATTGTGGGCATCTAGCCCGGAATCTCAATCGAATGAAAAGGAGTGGTTGAATGCCCAGAGCAACTATAGACCTAATGGACCCCGCGGATCTGAGCCTCGTTAAAGCCCAATGGCGGTTCGCCCCCGGATTGGTCCCCGGCGAGCCCAACGAAGGCCTGGTATCCCAGCTTGCCGGAAGCCCCGCACGGTTAGCCGACTATGACGATTCTGGATGGGAGGCGACCAACGACCTAGCCAGGTGGCACTCCAAAGGACTGACCTTTGCCTGGTACCGCATCAAGATTACCCTCCCGGAGACGGTGAATGGACAGGACATCCGGGAGAGCCGATGCTTGTTCGAAACCTGCATCGACGACTACGGGGAGTTGTGGATAGACGGCGAGTGCAACCGGGACCGGGGCGCTGTCCAGGGTTTCAACGTGCCCCAGCGAGTCGTGGTCAGTGCCGAGCCCCAACCGGGCGCTGAACATACCATCGCCCTACTGGCCATGAACGGCCCGATAGCCGCACCGGGCGGAGCAATCTTCGTCCGTTGGGCCCAGCTAGGGTTTGAGTGGCGAACGCCGGGGTATTAGAGCTTCTTGCAGTAACAAAACGCCGGACAACCGTAGGGGCAGGTTTGAAACCTGCCCCTACATCGCAAGGCTACCTTCCGATTCAAGACTCCGCACCCGCGCTGGAGTAGGAGGTCTAGAGTCTTGGCGCGTCAATCCTCATCTTCGTCGTCTTCTTCGTCCATCTCTTGTTCCTCGTAACCCAGGCCTTCTAGCTCAGACCGGAGGCGCTGGGCGAACTCTTCCACGGTGCCGGTTTCCGGTATCGTAATCTCGATGATTCCCCTGTCAGATTTATTAATCAAGCCGGGGTCTTCCTTGGTCAATTCCACCGAGACTGACTCACGGTGTATGCCCATAAGGTCTGTCACCGAGAAAATAACGCCCATGTCTTGCATGTCGATGATTCCGTCTGGCATATCAACAACCTTTAGTGCGAGGGTTACGAATCACCACGGAGAGCGCAGAGGGCACAAAGAAATCAAGCTAAATCTCCGTTAGCTCCGTGCCCTCTGAGGTTGAATCGGAGGCTAGTCTTCCGGCGGCCATTTGGTGCCGCCCACGGCGGGGCGCTGGGCGGCGGACGATTCTAAACCCTCCGTCACGGTGCGGCCGAAGGCGTCGAGGATAACCTCGCCCCATTCCTGGGCGTGAGACACGCGGAAGCTCATGCGCTTGCCTCGTCCCGCAGCCCGCTTGTTCTCCTCGGCTTCCCCGGCAATCTCCTGGGCGATGGCTTCATCCATGGCATCCAGGGCGGGAACCAACTCGCCGGCCGTCTCAATGAAGCGGGCTATCTCGTTCATGGACGAATCCATCACGATGAACACCGGCACGGTCCCCGCTCGGTTTTCCGGCAGGAAGCTGTTAGTCAATTCCAGTTCGTCGTCCCGGTTAAAAATCTGGATAGAGAGCCCCGGCGTGCTCTCCGCCAAACGCATTATCACCGGAGTCGTGCTGACGGCGTCGCCGCACCAATCGGCGGTGAACACTGCCAACTTAAAGGGTTCGGATAGGCCGTCGAACTGGGTCTTGAATTTGTCTGGGACGCTGACTGCGTTGTAGATGTCGAGGATTGGCTGCTTGTTAACCTTGATCTGGTCGATCCACTGCTGGGATGTCATACCCTGGTTAAACTTGTCTTCGGTCAATGCCATGGCGGACTGCCTCCTTAGAACGATTTGAGCCGGGCAGATTCACCGCCTAGTGTCTCAATTGTCGCCCTGTTTTACAATGGGCAGTGCCGGGAAAAGGAGGAAGCGTCTTTCGCCCCTGCTCGGCTGATTGAACCGGCATGTTAGAATTGGGAATCTTCATCTCACCGTCCCGAGAAAGGAGCAGCCTGTTTGGCAACCGACCACAGCGAGCCTTATTTAAAATACGCCCTGTTCTGCCGGGACACTGACGAGGGACCCCAGGGCGATCTGGTCCTGAAGGGAATAATCGACCTGGTGGATCTTCCCTTGCCCACCGAGCCTATCAGCCAAGAAAAACCCTTCCTTACCGAGGTTGACGTTCAACTGGCATTCTGTATCGGCGGAGCGTCTGCCGGTCCTCATTTTCTACTGGTCGCCATCAAAGCGCCCGGTTCCCCTCTGGATCCGCCGCCGCCCCAACGTATCGATTGGGAAGAGGGGATTCTTTTCCAGCGATGGATCAAGCTGTTCAGGATCCCGGTTCAACAGGCCGGGGAGCACACCGCCGCGATTCTTTTCGACGGCCAACCTCTTGGCGAGGCCAGCTTTCTGGTCCGGTTCAAACCCGGAACGCCTACCGAAGAATCTGCCTGATTTTCCAAGGCCAACAGCCAACCCCGGAGTAACTTCGGGTGTACCATGTTGAACGTGGCAATTCTCTTGGCTATAATGTAGGCACAAATCAAGCTTTTTAACCAAAGGGGACGAAACAGATGGCCAACCAAACAGGAAAACGCTATTTCTGCGAAAAGTGCGGATCTGAATTCATTGTGACCAAGGGCGGCGACGGCGCGGTTAACTGCTGCAGCCAACCTATGGCCCAGAAGTAACAACCATTGCCCAGCTGCGGACCACCAGATAGATCCGCCACCCGGCCCTTTAGGAGGACCCTGTCATGGCAAACGAACTAGGAAAACGATACACCTGCGAGAAGTGCGGCAGCAGCGTTCTGTGCACCAAAGGCGGCGAAGGAGCCATTCTCTGCTGCGAAGCCGAGATGGAGCTACAGGAAGCCCGCAAGCTCCCCTCCTCAGACTAACCTTCTCCGTAAACCTATTACACGCTTCAACGATCTGATGCCAGGTAATGGCACGCTAACAGCGAAGGATGCTCAGCGTGCCGGATACCTGGTTATTTTTGATTACGGGTCCGGCACGGTTTGGAGTTGGCCTTTTGAGACCCGCCACAAACGCTGGGCAATCACAGCGTCGCCAATCCACCGTTTACGTAGGGTTTCAGGGCAGCGTAGACGGCAAAATGGAGAGGAGTTTCGACGCGATGCTCGCTTCCCAGGCAAACCACTGTGCCATTTAGAGCCTCCACCTCCAGACGCTTGCCTTCTAGGAGGTCTTCGAACATCGAAGTGCGGTGAGTGGGCGGAATACGATTATGGGCGAGCTCGATCAGTTTGTCCGGTAACTCCGGCGACAGATCGATTCCCATCCCTTGAGCAACGGCTACGCCTTCCCGTAGAAGCCTGATCATCAAGTCTGTTGTCTCTGGAGTAGCAATGTCCGGCCCCATGGGCTGCCTGGCGAGAATCTCGGCGCCACCGACCCCACAAATCACTACACACTTGTCCCATAAGAAACTCGGCATGTCGGTGCGGGACTCTACTTCGACCCCAGCTTGTTGGAGGGAACCCACCAGTTGCTCGATTCGAGAGGTCACGCTGCCGTTTATCTCACCGAAGGAAGTCATGCCAGCGAATCTGACGAAAATCACTCCTGGCTTCTCAATCAATCCATTAACATAGCTGACGCCGGGAACGAAATGCCCGGGGCCGAAAATTCCCTCGATCCTCTTCTCGTTATCTACCCCGTTTTGAATCGAAACAATCATGGTTTCCGGACCAACCATGGGACGGATCTGCTCCGCTGCGGCGTCGGTATCGTAGGTCTTAACGCATAACCAAACTAGATCCACTGGCCCAATCTCGCCGGGATC
Source organism: uncultured bacterium (assembly GCA_963997925.1). Taxonomy (GTDB): domain Bacteria; phylum Chloroflexota; class Dehalococcoidia; order Lucifugimonadales; family UBA3495; genus UBA11650. Next base: position 1,648 of record CAXEOX010000134.1, on the reverse strand, counting down.
TCTAGTAGCTTTGGCGTCAAGGTTGAACTCTTCACCGGAGGGGAGTTTCACGGTTAGTCCTTCGGACCTTATCGCCTCCAGATGGCCACCCCGGGCGATGAACGTCACGTCTTCCCCTACCCTGGCCAGCATCGACCCGCAGTATCCTCCCAAGCCGCCGGACCCCATGATGGCGATACGCATGGTGTACTCCTTCTTCGCATCGGGCAGGCCTGAAGAACTTCCCGGAGCTCCGCACTAGCCTAAGGGTTGACGTCAATTAGTTTTCGCTCTCAAACGTTTTAGGCCTTAAGTATCTCCCGCCGGGACAACACCCGCTCCATCAAGGGCCGCATGCCCAGTTCGCTGGAGATGGCCAGAGATTCGTCCAGCAGGCTGATGGCCTTGGCACGGTCACCCTCAGCATCGCGCTCTCTCAGCGTGTCGGCGTAGTCGCAGCATGTCCAGGCCAGTTCCGTCCGCAAGGAAGCTTTGCGGCAGAAGGCCAGGGCGTCCTCGAAGTGCTCGACTGCCAAGTCTGGGTTGTCCATGGTTTGAGCGAGAAGCCCAAGAAGGCGGTCCAAAACCAACGAAAATCCTCTCATCGCTGTCCCTCGGCTAGATGCGAGAGAATCGTAGTGGTCTGCCGCGGCAGCGAAATCTCCTCGTTGCACCGCCAATAAACCCAGGCTGGCCCTGGCCCACCACATGAGCAAATTAGGGGAATTGGCCGCAGTGAGAATAACATCTGCTGCGGCTTCGGCAACCTCGAAATGGCGAGGGGCGCCACTAACCCCTGCGGCCAGCGCTATTCCCACGGCCGCGATTGTGTATTCCACGTTTGGGCCAGAAGGCGTGAGCCGCATGGCGTCGAGAATGCGGTCCGGATATGCCTCACTCTGGTCGAATTCGCCCCGTTCAAACTCCACCTGCATACGAGTTGCCAGGCATCGGCAGTCCATGGACAGGCCCGCCAGGCCCCGGTCGGAAAAATGGCGAGCTGCTTCCCAATCGCCTTCGTAGATTGACGACTGCGCACTCAGAAAATAGGCGGTGGCCAACCAGTTGCGGTCCCGGAGCTTTTCTGCCAAGTCCCGAAAGCTCTCTAGGTTAGACTTCGCTCCCTGGAGGTCGCGGATCATCAGTCGGACGAAGGTAGCCCACTGATACGCGCCTAGCTCTACCCGAGGGTTATCCACGCGGCGGGCCAGATCCAATCCTCGTAAGCTCATCTCCGTTGCTTCTTGAAAGTTGCCGTGAAAGGTCTCTACGTAAGAGCCATTGACCAAGGTGCGCAATTCGAGTTCCGAATCGTTCTCCCGCTGAGCAATGGCCAGGGCGCGGGTGTAGGCATCCTGGGCAGTCTCAAAGCCGTGTTCTCCAAAGTAAGCGGTTCTGGAGTATTGAGACAGAAGGCGCCCTTCGTCATGGGAACCGGGCTCGACCAGGCCCAACGCTTGGAGTGCGAGCTGAGCTGCTCCGGCCAGCAGACCGGTTGCCGGCGGCAATGGGTATTGCGCTACCGCCACAGCGCGGTCCACTTCTCCTGCTTCGGCGTAGTAATCAAAAGCACGGCGCAGGCAGCTCACCGCCTCGGATAGTCTTTGCCTTTCCACGGTAGCAAGCTCGGCGCACCCCAACCCGAACAGAAGGGCGGCAGTTTCTTGAT
>CAXEOX010000133.1:0-7875 GCA_963997925.1 uncultured bacterium | reverse complement strand
AGGTTAGGATGGGGGGTATTTATCCGCCCTAAACCTATCCCGCCTTCAGCGCAGGCTTCCCCAACAGCAAAAACATCGTTGACCCAACAAAACTGGTCACGGCCAGTGCCGAGAACGGAATCATATAGTCCCCCACTCGGTCGAACATGATGCCCGCAAACAGCGGAAACGCCAGCATCAGCACGTTCATCGGAATCATGGAGACGCCGGTGATACTGGCGAAGGCACGCCTCCCAAAATAGACTCCCCGTATGGCCGTGGTCATCGGCGCACGCCCACCAAACCCGACACCCATCACCACGGCGAACAGAAACATCAATGGGACAGTGTCCGCCGCCAGCAGAATCACCACCGCCACGGACTGGACGATTGAGAATATGAACAAGGCCAAGTGGATGGGCACCCGGTCACCGATGTAGCCGCCTATCAGTGTGAATACAGCCCCCACAGCGGTATAGGTAGACACCACCCAAGCCACCATCTGTAGTGAGTACCCCTGGTCGGTGAGCATCGGGCCTAGGTGTACCGTCAGCGTAACGACAACTATTGAAGTACCCGCGTGGCCCATGGTAATCAGCCAAAAAGCGCGGGTGCGGACCGCCTCCTGCCAGGTGTAGTCCCCGTCCGCCTGGTCCCCTTGGTTGGATCCCGTTGCCTCGGATTCCAGTTGACTGTTTCTTCGCCCATCTGGGACTTCCCCATACTCTTCAGGACGGTTTCGAACCAACCTAGAAACCGGCCCCGCCAGTACAATCAATCCCAGTCCTATGATGGCTGCGGTTGCCCGCCATCCCAACCGGTCCGGCTCTTCGGGGTCGATAGACCAGGCCAGAACCGGTATCACGAAAACGCCGCCCAAGGCGAATCCCTCCATCGCTAGGGACATGGCCAAGGAGCGTTTCTTTTGAAACCAGTGATTCAACACCGTCATCATGGGAAGCCAGGTGCCGAACCCTGCCCCCATACTCGCCAACACAAACGCTCCATAGAATTGCCACAGATTGTTTACGCGGCTGAACAACAAGAACCCAACGCCCATAACCAACAAGCCGCTCAAGACCATACGACGGGGGCCAACTTTGTCCACCAGATATCCGGCAACGGGCCCCATAACGGTCCCCTCTGCCCGAGTAAGCGAGAATGCTAAAGACAGCTGGGCGCGGTTCCATCCAAACTGCTGCTCCAGCACCACGAACCAAGCCGTCATGCCCTGGAAGATGGGCACGGTGCCGATAACCATGACAAAGGCGGCGATACCGGTCAGCCACCATCCGTAGAATATCCCTTGCCTTGGACTTTGGAGAGCGTCCGTTTCTTTTTCCTGGTTCAACTAGTCTTGTTCCGGGACAGCCGATGCATCTAACGGTCCTCCTTCAAATATCGATTCCGGTCGCGTCATTCAGCGGAACCCTCAAGAGTGTAACCCCAGCGTGGACATCAGGAAAGCTATGGCTAGACGGGGTGACGGACCCGGAGTAGTATCCATGAGTCCCCCCTTTGGTAAAGGGACGTTGGGGGGATTTCTACCCCGTACGCTGGCACCGAGCCATACAGGAGGATGCTATGAGATACGGAATGTTTATGATGCCCTCGCATCCACCGGAACGAGAGTTGTTCCAAGCTCATCAATGGGACTTGGACTGCTTGTCCCTGGCCGACGACCTTGGCTACGACGAAGCCTGGATCGGAGAACATTTCACCAGTCCATGGGAACCGATCCCAGCGCCAGACATAATGATTGCCCAGGCATTGATGAGGACTAAGAACATCAAGCTGGCCACCGGGGTCCATCTGCTACCTTACCACCACCCGGCGGAACTGGCGCACCGGGTGGCCTACCTGGACCATCTGGCCCAAGGCCGGTTCATGTTCGGCATCGGCTCCGGCGGACTGCCCAGCGACTACACACTTTTCGACGTCGACGGCAACGCAGGCGAGCACCGGGAGATGACCCGGGAATCGCTTGACATAATCTTGAAGATTTGGGAGAACAAGGGTCCCTTCGAATACAAGGGTAAATTCTGGAACGTCAACCTTCCCGACACCATGTACGGCACCCTCAAGTACTTCCTAACCCCCTACCAGAAACCCCATCCACCCATCGGCGTGGCGTCCGTCAGCATCGGATCTGAAACCTTGAAGATTGCCGGCGAACGAGGCTTCATCCCCATGAGCCTAGGCTTGAACAACGAATACATCGCCAGTCATTGGGACTCGGTGGAAGAGGGCGCCGCCCGCACCGGCAAAACGCCATCCCGCCGGGAATGGCGAATTGTGCGGGACGTTTTCGTGGCGGGAAGCGACGACGAAGCCTACGAGCGGAGCGTCAACGGTATGCTGGGCCGGGTGTGGCGGGACTACCTGCTGCCCTTGTTCGACGCTTTCGACCTGCTAAAAGTCTTCAAACATGACCCGGATATGCCGGACTCATCGGTCAGCCCCGAATACATGGCCGAACACTTGTGGCTCATCGGCTCGCCAGACACGGTCGAGAAGAAACTGAGAAACCTTTACCAGATGTCCGGAGGCTTCGGCACTCTGCTCACCCTAATCTACGATTACATGGACGACCAGACCGGCTGGGAAAACTCCATGCGCCTGCTGGCCCAAGACGTCATGCCCCGGCTGGCGGAATTGGTGCCGGAGTAAATCCCCCCGGTCCCCTTTACGAAAGGGGGAGTTAGTTGCGGAATGTTCCACGATGCCGGTGCGAGGGGCGGCGTAATGCATGGCGAACCTCGCTCCGAGTAAATCGAGGACCGCATAGGCTGGGGAGACTCTATGCGCCTACTGTCTGACCTAACGCGGGAGTAGGGGAAATCCCCTAGCCCCCTTTACGAAAGGGGGGAATTAGTAGTGGGATTATTCTAAGATTCCGATGCAAGAGGCGAGGCAATAGATGACGGACTTAGCTCATATTATTGGGCGATTATCTTCGTCTATATGAATAACCAAACCGGCTGGGAGAACTCCATGCGCCCGTTGGTCCATGACATCCCCCCAGCTAACAGACCTATTATCAGAGTAGCACCAGAAAAGCCCCACTTTCGTAAAAGGGGGTTGGGGGGATTTCCCCTCCCCCACAACCAATTACTAGACTTTCAAGACGAGGTAAGAAAATGTCAGACCTGCCACCCATCTCCGATGCAACTTTGGAAGTATTGAAAGGAATCCCCACCCAAACTTTGATTGATGCCCTGTGGGTGAAAAACTGGCCCATGGGATACGTGGAAGGTTCACGCCCCCTCCAATTAGGCCAGAAGATGGCGGGCCGGGCCGTCACCCTTAGATTCGTCCCACACCGTCCCGACCTGGTTGACGACAAGCCCAAAGGCGACCAATCGGCAGAATACGTGGCTTTTGAGTTGTGCGGCCCCGGCGAGGTACTGGTCATCGACGCCATGCGGTGGACCTACAGTTCCATCGGCGGCGACATTAAGTTCTTCCGGCTGATGCAGCGGGGAGTGGGCGGGTTGGTAACCGACGGAGGGGCCAGGGACAGTGTGTCGCTGAAGGAATACGGATTCCCCGTCTACAGCGCCAGCACCACCGCCAAGCAGGGGCCCGCCGAGTTCTGGCCATGGCAGGTCAACGATGCGATCCAATGCGGAGGAGTCTTGGTCCGCCCCGGCGACGCCGTAGTGGGCGATGATGACGGAGCAGTGGTGGTTCCTCATGCCATCGTGGACGAGGTGATTCAGATCGCCCACGAACGGGAAGAGGTTGAGGAAGTGATAAAGGCCCAATTGGCAGTGGAGAAATGCTCTCCGGGCAAGTACTATCCATTCAATGATCGGACCTGGCAGCTATTTGAAGAAAAGACCGGGAAGAAGCGGGGAGGCTGACACTAAGCAGCCTAGCGCACCCGGTCTTACTGCAGATCCGGCTCTGTCAAGGCTCCGATGCCAATCGGGGCTCAGGACGAACGGGACTAACTCTTCCTCAGCGGTGCGCTCGTCTCGTTGAAGTACCCCAGAATCTCCCGATGGGACTTGAACACGCCGGTTTCATGGTAAGGCAGGGACCGCTCCAGGCAGAACGCCCGCACTATTTCCTGGGCTTCGCCCAACCGGTTGCGAGGCATGTTGGGGAAGAGGTGGTGCTCGATCTGGTAGTTGAGCCCACCGTACATGAAATCAATGAATGGACTCGCCTTGATGTTCCTGGCCGTGACCACCTGCTGGGTCAAATAGTCAATCTCGCTACCCTTCTCTAATACGGGCATCCCCTTGTGGTTGGGGGCGAAAACAGCGCCCATGTGCAGGCCGAACAGCAATTGGTGAATCACGATGAAACCAACGGCATGCCAGGTGGGCAGTAGGTAGAACAGCAGACCGAAGTAAATCACGAAGTGTCCGGCGAACAGCAACTGCTCAATGCCTGGATACTTGCCCTTATTGTGCAGCAGGTATATGAAACCCGCCAATCTCAACCCAAGCATGCCCTCCATGGACAACATGGGATAGAACAGCCAAACCTGGTAGCGGACTATGAGGCGGTAGAGGCCTCGTTTAGACCGGGCATCATCTTGGGAAAAAGCCAGAACCGGAATGTCCATGTCCGGGTCCATGCCCATCTGATTCGGATTGCTGTGATGCCGGTTGTGCTTTTCAACCCACCAAGTCCGCTCCATACCCAGCAGAAGCGCGATTCCCAGACCCGTCATGTCGTTCCGTCTAGCCGACCGGAATATCTGCCGGTGCCCCACATCGTGGCCTAGAAACGCAAGCCGTGCGAACACCGTTGAAAGAAGAACGGCGTCAAGCAGATGCACCCAAAGAGCATCGGTCACCGCCAGGATAGCGATACCAAAGCCCATCATACTCAGGGTGATTAGAAAGTTGGCGGCATAATACCGGGGTTGTTTCGCAAGTAGGCCTTTTTGCCTAACTAGCCCGGTCAGTTCCTGATAGTCTTTCGACCAGGAACCCACGTTCTTCGCCTCCCCGTTCGCTCCGTTAATCGCGCCGTCGGAAAGGAGTTCCTGGATTCCCTGGCGTGAATCCGCAGCAGGTTCTTCCGGAATATCCTGGAAAATGCCCACTGAAGACAAAGTTGTATCTTCGGTCATATGTTTATATCTTCTCGGTCCTACGTCCTGATTTGAATAGAGTCAGTCGCAAAGACGGCTCGCGTGTCCCACCACGATGTGGTGAATATGGTCTCATGGATTCGCCCTCAGATTCCCCCGCAAGCTATACGAGTCGCGATGTGCCGTAGGTCTACGCTCCGGGTTCGCTATTGGGATGGAAAGAGGACCGGCTGCCTACGCAGAGAGGAACCATCGCATATGTTAACACAGGCTTCCAGTTACAGCCTCAAGAGTTTCAGCCCGGATTATAAGTAAATTCGACGGCCTTTTCCGGGTGGAGCGATTCTTGCGATAGGATAATCGGACGCATATGATTATACGATCCTATGCTATCGGTATATCAATGGCAGTCGGCCCAGGACTTAACTTTCAGTTTTCAGCTGCGGTTTCCGGGCTTGTCCACACCGCCCGGCCCAGCCAGTAAGGAGGGACCCCATGGCTCTGGACGCTACTTCCGCTCTCGGAGCAATGACCGGTGCCCGGTTCATCGAAAGCCTCAGAGACAACCGTGAAGTTTGGCTGGACGGCGAAAGGGTCCAAGATGTAACTACCCATCCAGCTCTAACCGGCATGGTCCACGAACTAGCCCGTATATATGACCTCCAAGTGAGCGACGAATATAAAGACGAGATGACTTTTATCTCCCCGGAGACCGGGAACCGTTGTAGTCTGTCCTGGCTCTTGCCACGGTCCATGGACGACTTGAAAAAGAAACGCCGGAACAGCGAACTCTGGAATGAGCAGTCATGGGGGCAACTGGGCCGCAGCCCCGACATCTTGGCGCCCCACATCATCACGCTGTACAACACCAAGGATGCCCTTAGCGCAGTGAAAAACCCGCATTGCGACTTTGGCGAGAATATAGTCAACTACCAGCGCTTCTGCACTGAGAACGACCTTTTCCTGACCCACGCTTTGGGGGACCCCCAGGTGGATCGTAGCGAACAGCCCCAGAACCAGCAACGAGCCGCCCTCGAAGAGGAAGTCGCCCTGCATGTGGTGGAGGAAACCAAGGACGGCATCATCGTCACCGGTGCTAAGCAACTGGCCACCGCCGCTCCCATCAGCAACGAGACCTATGTTTCTCTCTCCGCAACATTCGTCAGGCGGGCAGACCCCCGGTTCGTGCTAGCCTTCTCCATCCCCACCAACAGTCCCGGCATGAAGATTCTCTGCCGCGAACCGGTTTCTCAATGGCCCGGTTCATACGGCCACCCTCTGGGTAGGTTGTATGACGAACAGGACTCGATGCTCTTCTTCGAAAATGTCCTGGTGCCCTGGGAGCGGGTTTTCATGCTTTACGAGGCCGCCCCGTTGCTCCAGCGGTTCGGCGGCGGCATCAACTTTATGGGATGGTCTAATCTCTGCCGGATCCACGAGCGAATGAAGCTCATGACCGGGGTCGCCACCATGGTAGCGGAAGCGATAGGAGTGAAAGAGTACCGGGAGGTGTCGGCCAAACTGGGTGAGATGGTTACCTACACCGAGATGTGGCGGCATGCCATGGACGGTCTGGAACACACCTCATTCATGACCGAAGGTGGGCTGATGTCCCTGGGGCCAATGACGGGGATGAATATCTACTTCGCCCAGACATCAGCTCGGATGATTGAACTCCTACGGGAGATATCGGGTTCCGGATTGATTATGCAGCCCAGCGAAAAAGACTTGGCCAATCCCGAGCTTCGCCGCGACTTAGAAAGGTACATGCGCGGCAAGGGAGTGGACGTTGAGTACAAGTCCAGGCTGTTCCGAATGGCCCACGACTTGGCCGTCTCCTCCTTCGGCATGCGCCAGGAAGTCTACGAATATTGGCACGGCGGAGACCCCAACCGGAACCGCATCAATCTGCTGAACGCCTACGACCAATCGGACATGACTGATCGGATAAAAGACCTGATATCCCGCCCTTTACCCCACGGGTAAATCGACTGATCCGGCGGGATCTACAGAGACAGATAAGATGGACAGGTTGTAATGCCAAATTGCACTGTATGTCAGGACAGTAGCACCGTGGTCTGCTCAAAATGCCGAGGACTGGGAAAGATTGGCAGATCCGGCGACGAGATATGCCCCGAGTGCGAAAGTTCCGGGGTCATGAATTGTCCCAACTGCTATACGGAGCCGGTGTTCGAACCGGAACGCGAACCAGAGCCGGCAGCGCAATCGGAACCGGAAGCGTCACCGGCGCCAGAGGTCCAGGCAACCAGCGTCAGAGGCGACGGTCAGGTCCGGCCAAGATTCGTGTCCAGTATCGAGGACAAGGCGAACTTCCTCGCCAACGTGCAGTTGTTTAAGCACCTTAGTCGGGAAGTTCTACAGAAACTGGCGTCCAGGATACATCTAGTCGCCCTCCCTACCGGCCACGTCATCAAGGAAAACGAGCCCACCGACGGGCTCTACATCATCAAGTCCGGGATGGCCCAGGTAACCAAACCGGCTGCCAGCGGCGATCTGGCCGTAGACCTGGCAACTCTGGCCCAAGGAGAGTCCTTCGGGGAGATTGGGCTGATCGACGGATTGCCGCGCTCGGCTACCGTGACCGCCATAGAACCGATGACCTGTTACTATCTGCCACGGCCCGTGTTCCTGACGGCGGTGTCTGAAGACCCCGAGATTTCTCTGGGATTGCTACCCGCCATGGCCTCCATGGGCCGCAACGCCGATGAGATTGCCCAGACCATCCTAGCCATGTTCGTCAAAGAAAAGTAATCCCGCGCCGGAGTTACAACTAGACCGGTTTTTCTACCACGATTCGACGCATCCTATTGTAGTAGGCAACT
>CAXEOX010000132.1:0-7936 GCA_963997925.1 uncultured bacterium | reverse complement strand
CCGCTACTTTAAAAGGTGTGTGGGTTCGAGTCCCTCTCCCGGCACCAACTTTTCATATTCAGCTTGCAATAGGCCCTTGACTAGTTTCGAGGGCCTTTGGTTTTTGTGGTATTCCCATGAAAACCGTTCCGGAACCTATTCTGTAGGCCCGACGACTATTCGGACATCAAACAGAGGAGCTTAAATCATGAATGAAATAGTGGGACCCGACGATGTGCGGGCTTCAGCAGCGGCCTGCCACGAGGCGCTTGCCGGTCTGGTGGACCGGGATTGGTCCATCCTGGCCAGCGGGCTGGATTGGTCTTGCCGCCAAACTCTGGAACACATCCCCAGCGCCCAGCTATTCTATGCGTCCCAGCTAGCGGTCCAAGCTCAAGATAGGTTGCCCAGGCTCCGTGGCGGAGAAGATCAGCTTACGGCTGGGGAGACGTTGCTGTCCGTACAAGTGAACGCAGCAATCTTGGAGCATGTACTTCGCGCCGCTCCGGCGTCGGCCCGGGCTTTCCATCCGTCCGGCATGGCGGATCCCAGCGGGTTCGCAGGAATGTCCTGCGACGAGATTCTGATTCACACCTTAGACATAACAGCCGGCTTTGGGGTGGACTTCCAGCCGCCTGAGGAGATCTGCGCCAGGGTTCTCGCCCGGCTGTTCCCTTGGGCTCCGAAGGACATCGGGGCTTGGGATGCATTACGGTGGGCCAACGGGCGCCTAGAGATTCCGGAAGTAGCCCCCCAGGATGCCAACTGGCGTTGGCAGTGTGCGCCGCTGAGCGAGTGGGACGGAACTATCCCCCGGCGCGAGTGACCGTTACGGCGAGTCCATGGATCTTAATAGCCTGGGCCGGAGTAGAGAATCAGCCTCAGAGTGTGCCGCTACCGGGATAATGGCTTGCGCCCAAGTTAAATGCTCCGATTGTCCCTTCAGCCGCCGGTCCGAATGATATTATCTTGGGACCTAGGCCAGCTAAATCCTCTTCTGCACCGTCTAGTTTCCCGACGCAGTCCTCGACTAAACGAGACAAAGACCCACCTTCCTCTCGGCATTCGAACACCGGCGATCCTTTGCCTTCCGTGTCAGCGGCACTGAAATAAAAACTTGCCTTTACGGCTCTTTCCTGTCCTTGCCCGTTTATCACTTTCCAAGACGCCTTCGCTACTATCTTCAGGTCCCTGGAATCGTCGGGGTCCCCAACGCTTACAATGCCTTGAACGCTGGATATTCCAGACGGGTTCACCTCGGTGATTTGGCCTTGGGCTGCGAGAACGACGAACATCGGAAGCGCGGCCAGTATACCCACTGCTACTGCAACCACCAAAAGACTCTTACTCGGCATCACGAACTTCATCTCGCTTTCCCTCCGCTTTTGCAGTCGATAAAACCAAGGCTACATTGTAGTTTCCAGCTGCGGGAAATCAAGGAAGTCCACCCTCATTCGCATAGCCGGCATACCCTCAAGGTACACGGGTTTCGTCCCTGTTTCTGTCTCGGTTTCCTCCGGTGTCGGGCCGATGCCTGTCCAGGTTCGTTGAAGTAGTGCCTTACAGCCTCGGTCTGCTTATAATGACCGTGTAAGCGATAAAGACGTCGTGCCGTGACCGGCCATCCATCCATTCCTGACGATAGGAGAATCGGCATATGAAGTTCGGAGTTATGTTGCCCCACTACCGCCAAGTGGCTTCAGCCGAAGGAATCATAAGGGTGGCCCAAGAAGCCGAGTCCATGGGGTTTGACTCCGTGTGGGTCAGCGAACATACCGCAGTGCCCGATCAAGACGTGGAGCGGTTCGGCTTGGGCTACTTCGACCCTTTTACAGTCCTGGGGTACGCTGCGGCCGTCACCAAGCAAATCACCCTGGGCACCAGCATCATCATCATGCCCTTCCGAAACCCGTTGCATATGGCCCAGGTTGCCGCCACCGTGGATCAGCTTTCAAATGGCCGTCTGATACTGGGGGTGGGAGTTGGCTCCGCAGAGCAGGAATACCGTGCCTTGGGAGCACCATGGGAGGAGCGCGGGTCAGTTGCCGACGAGGTGATACAGGTCCTCCAGCACGTTTGGACCGCTGACCAGCCCAACTTTGAGGGGAAGCACTTTAATTTCTCCGGAATCAACTCGTTTCCTCAGCCGGTGCAGCGTCCCCATCCTCCGTTCTGGATCGGCGGTGGCAGCCGAAGGTCCATCCGCCGGGCAGCCGAATACGGCGATGCCTGGCATCCCTCCCGCCCCAGCTTCGAACTGCTGGAAGAAGGAGCGCCCCGTCTGCATCGGTTGGCGGAAAGGGCGGGCCGAGACCCCAGCAAGATTCAGATCGCCGCCCGCCATCCCATGAAGATTCTGGATGGCGCAGCCCACTCTGATTGGCCACTGGTCGGCACTGAAAGCAGCGTAATTGAGGGGATAAACCGCTTTGCGTCGGCTGGAGTTACCCACCTGGTGATGGACACGTTCTACAGCATCCCCGAACTACACGAAGAAACCGTGGATACAGTCCTGGCCACCATGGAGCGATTCGCCCGGAAAAATATTCCCCAATTTCCCGAAACCTAAGCGAGAGGCTACTTGTCTAAGAGGTAAGTGCCCTCGTTAACCTATATAAAGGCGGACTTATTAAATGGAGTTATTTATCATTCGGCACGGTCAGTCAGGGAACAACGCCTTGGCGAATATCCGCGACCGGTCAGTAGACCCGCCGCTAACAGACTTGGGCGAACGGCAAGCGGAGATGCTCGGGGAATACGTGGCGAGAGGCGAGAACCAAGAACTGTCCCGCGAGACCACCGGAAACACCAAGTATGAGTTGCGTCATGGGCTTGGCATCACATCGCTGTTCACCAGTCCCATGTACCGCAGTTTGCAAACCGTTCAACCGGTAAGCCGGGCATCAGGCTTGGCTCCCCGGATCTGGGTGGATATCCACGAAGAGGGCGGGATGTTCCTGAACCACGGCGGCGACGAGGGGCTGGTTGGCTACCCGGGAAGAACCAGGTCCGAGATTCTAGCCGAATTCCCCGATTACGTTCTGCCGACGAGTTTCGATGAGACTGGATGGTGGAACAAAGACCATGAAGACCCGGCCTCTCTATTGGTCAGGGCAACCAAGGTCTCGGAGCAGTTGAGGGAAATGGCGAAGACGGAAGATCGGGTGGCCATAATTACCCATGGGGCATTTATGAACGCCCTGTTAAATGCTATATTCGGCCAGATATCCGAGGGGCACATGTACTACCGCCATCACAACACGGCAATCTCCCGTTTTTACATGGACGGTGACGGACGCTTTGAGGTCCTGTACCTAAATAGCACAGTCCATCTAAACCCGGAATCGATCTCCTGAGCGACCGCAGCGGCGACATCTAGGCTCATCAACACCGGTCTTGGCTCAACACTGGACGACGAGGCTATTACGTACTACTATTCCGGCAACCGCCCCATCGCCACATATATGGGTGGCGAAGCGTTCCGTCCAATCAGCTAATTCAACAAGCACGGAGTAGAAAAATGACTACAGTAAAAGCAGAAGAAAAGTTCGTAACGGTGAACGGCGTTAAGCTACGGTACCTGGACTGGGGCACGTCTGGGAAACCCCCTTTAGTCTGCCTGCACGGACACACCGGCCAAGCCCACATCTGGGACGAATTCGCGGAAGCGATGTCCCCCCACTACCACGTACTAGCCGTGGACCAGCGGGGGCACGGTGGCAGCCAATGGGCCAGCACCGGCTACGCAAGGGACCGGTTCGTGGAGGACCTAGCAAGCTTTGTTGACGCTTTGGGCTTGTCCAAGTTCGTCCTGGCCGGGCTTTCCATGGGTGGCTGGCATTCCTTGCTCTACACTCCGGACCATCAAGACCGGGTGGAGCGCATCATCATCGTGGACATCAGCCCCCAACCCAGCCCTGGATGGCAGGAGCGGGCGGCCTCCCGTCCCGTCACTCCCTTGGAGTTCCCCAGCCTGGACGAAGCAATCGCTTGGATGCGCCAATACAACCCCTGGGCCTCCAACGCCGGCCTGAGAAAGGACGCAGAGGACAAGATGCACCAGCGGGAAGACGGCAAGTGGACCTGGAAGGCTGACTCTTCTCTATTCAACATTCCGCTGCCCGACCAGAGCGACACCAAGCTTTGGGACCGCTATTGGAAGGCGATCGACTCAATCACTTGCCCCATCTTGGAAGTTCGGGGTGCTGAAAGCGGTCTGGTCGCCGATGAAACCATCGAACAGATGAAGCAGCGGGGTAAGCAGTTCACGTCGGTGGACATCCCCGACGCAGGCCACGTGGTGACCGTCGACAAACCCTATGAATTTATCGAGGCAACGCGCTCCTTCCTGGGAGTCACAGCCTGATACCGGATTCCCAATTCCCGCTCTTTTGAGGTGAATATCATGACCACGAACCCGGTAAATATCTACGAATACGAAGAGATTGCCAAGCAGCGGATCGACCAAGGAGACTACGACTTCATCGCCGGAGCCGCCACCGACGAGATAACTCTGCGGCGGACCCGAGCAGTTTTCGATTCCATCATGATGAAACCTCGGATGATGGTGGACGTGAGCGAACGCGACCTTAGCACCACGGTGTTGGGCAACAAGATTTCCTTCCCGGTCATCATGGCCCCGGCCGGGAATCACAGCGCCGCCCATCCCGATGCCGAACTAGCGACCGCCAAGGCCGCCGGCAGGATGGACACTCTGATGGCCTTGAGTTCCCACGCATCCCGCACCATGGAAGATGTCGCCGAGGTAGCCACCGGTCCTTTGTGGTTCCAGTACTATTTCTTCAAGGACCGGGAACTGACCCTGGATATGGCTAAACGCGCCGAGGACGCAGGATATTCGGCCTTGGTTGTTACTTTAGATGCCAAGATTAAGCCCAAACGCGAGCGCAACCTAAGGAATAACTATGTCGGCCCCGTGTCTCCCAACTACGCCCACCTCGACCTATCCACCCACACCTGGAAGTTCGGCGCCGACGCCCCGGCGGGTCCCAGCGACATCCGCGACCCCGCCGCCACCTGGGACGACCTGGACTGGCTGGCGTCAAACACCAAGCTGCCCTTGGTCGTGAAAGGGATAATGGCCGGAGAGGACGGCAGGCAAAGCGCCGAGCACGGGGCCAAGGGCGTGATTGTCTCCAACCACGGAGCCAGATACCTGGATACTACGCTAGCGACCATCGAGGTTCTGCCGGAAGTGGTGGAAGCCGTAGACGGGCGCATAGAAGTCTACATGGATGGTGGTATCCGGAGGGGTACCGACATCTTCAAGGCCATGGCTCTGGGAGCCCGCGCAGTGCTGATTGGCCGGCCTTTGTTCTGGGGTCTGGCGGTGGACGGGGAAGACGGAGTTCTAGCCGTGTTGGAGATGCTGAGGGACGAACTGGATGCGACGATGGGCATGTGCGGCCGCACGACTATCGACAGCATCGACATGAGCACGCTGACCACCGTGTCGCCGTTGCTATCCCTGTTTCCCCAACCCGAAAGTTTTCGGTAGCCAACTAAGGCCGTCTGGTGAACTTGCCCTGAGTCAGGCTAATTGAGCTCCATCACGCCCTTCAGTTCGCCAGGCATAACACGGTTTACGATTACCACGGCGCCCTTGTTGGGCTTAACTTGGACGGTGAATTCTATCTTCTCAGCCAACAGGGGCGTCAGATCAGTAAGAGTGAGTGTAATCTCCACCTGTTCACCGGGATCAACGATGTCTCCCGAACCAATCAACCAACTTGAGGACCAGGAACACTCGGCGGTGTCGGCATCGCCATCGAAACTCTGAGGGTTTCCACGATTGATGCCTTGGTTCTCATCGAGGTAGGTTATCACGGTGCCAGTGTTGGAGAGGTCTACGGTTTCCGAGGCGGTAGAAGCTGGCGCTATGGTGAACTTCACGGTATCGACAGATGTCGTGCCGGTATTGGCGACGGCTATGACCTGCCCCCGGAGGCTCAGCGTTGCAGACGTCTCCTCCAGACCTCCGAGGGTGGCTTCTTTACTCTTTTCCGAGCTCAAAAGTCCCGTGTTGAGAACAGCGAAGGCGAATACCGAGGCTACTACCACGAAGGCGATGAGAACGATGGCAGTCTCTAGCCCGGTGATTCCCCGCTGGTTTTGTAAAAATGTAACAGGTCTGCCTAGCAGCCTGTTTTTCCACTCCTTCATGGAATGCTCGCTGAGCGCCGGACGATTGCCAGGACGGCGCCACAGGTCTGCTATTATATCTTAGTTGGCTAAAAAGCCTTGATGGACACTTCGCCGGAATGCTCTGTTTTTCCGGCGCTGAGTAAGATTGAGTACGACGGTGAGGCTGGTGAAGAAACGATGCTACTAGATACTCCCTCCATCACTAGAGTCGACGGAGCGCCCGGCGGTCGCCACTACCGGGTGGAAGGATACGACGAACTGTTTCCTTCTGTAACCACCGTATTGGACGTCATCAACAAGCCAGCCTTGGTGCCTTGGGCCAGGAACATGGCGCTGGAATCGGTGGAGACAGCATTGAAGAAGCGCTCCGGCACCCAAGAGGCTATCACCCCGGAATGGATCTCCCAGGTCATCTCCGAAGCCCGCCGCCGTCCGGAACAGGTCAGGGACCAGGCTGCCGACTTCGGCACTCAGGCCCACGTGGCCATTGATCAGATCGTTCAGGGTCTTGAGCCCCAGATCCCGCCCGAGATGGAGTTGGTGGTCAACAACTTCACCGAATGGCGGCGCGATGCCAACCTGGATCTCCACCTGACCGAGACCATGGTCTTCTCCGACAAGTACCGCTACGCCGGAGCCATGGACGCCATCGCTTACCGTGACGGTAGCTTGGTGGCCTTGGACTGGAAAACCAGCAATGGCCTATATCCCGAATACGCTTTGCAAGTTGCCGCCTATGCCAACGCCTTGGCGGAGATGACCGGAAAGCCGGTCACCGAAGCTTGGACGGTGCGGTTCGGAAAAGCTACCCCGGAGTTTGAAGCCCGCCAAGTGATTGACCTGGAAAAGTCGTTCATCGCCTTCCGGGCGGCTCTATATCTATGGCGGGCCATAAAAGGGGAATTGCTCCACCCACCCGCATGAATGACTTGTTGCGATGTAGGGGCACGGCCAGCCGTGCCCCTACGGGATGTCTAAGCTAATCTCATTGCCGGAGGAACATCGCTTTGTTAATCGTCGACAGCCACGTCCACATCGCCTTGCACATGTACGAGCCGGTGGAGATTCTGCTGGCCCAGATGCAACATAACCAGGTCGAGAAAACAGTCCTGGTGCAATCGTCCACTACAACCGATAACACCTACGTCATAGAGTCCATGCGCCGATTCCCGGGGAAGTTTTCCGTGGT
Organism: uncultured bacterium; assembly: GCA_963997925.1. Taxonomy (GTDB): domain Bacteria; phylum Chloroflexota; class Dehalococcoidia; order Lucifugimonadales; family UBA3495; genus UBA11650. Next base: position 603 of record CAXEOX010000132.1, on the reverse strand, counting down.
CTGCCGGGTGGACGTGGACAGTCCGGTGGCCCTGGACGACTTGGAGAGATGGTCCGGCGAAGGAGCCGAATCGATACGATTACGGAACTTCCAGCGCTCTCCCGGCGACGATCCCCTAGCCATCTGGCGCAAAGCCGAGGAGCTGGGCATGTCGGTCAGCGTGGGCGGGCCGACGGACGTCTTCGCGTCCCATGAATTCTGGGATCTGGTGGAGGCTCTACCCAGCCTGAAGATTGTTATAGAGCACCTTGGCGGAGTTGGGGTCTGGGCGGTTGGGGAGACTCAGAAGCCTGAACCACCCTATACCCAATTCCGGCAGATGCTAAATCTGGCCAAGTTCCCCAACACCTACGTAAAGATTCACGGCATCGGAGAGATTTGCCCGCCGCCATATCCGTACAAGGACATCCCGCCCTTCATGGACATGGCCTACGACGCTTTCGGTCCCCAGCGGATGACTTGGGGCAGCGACTACCCTCCGGTCAGTTTAAGGGAAGGATACAGCAACGCCCTGAACTATCCTCAGGAGCATATGCCCTTTGCCAGCGCGGACGACTTGGAGTGGATCTACGGCAAGACCGCGTTGTCCATCTGGAAGTTCGC
>CAXEOX010000131.1:0-7995 GCA_963997925.1 uncultured bacterium | reverse complement strand
CAACCAGACCCACGAAAAGCATACCAGCCGCGAAATTCGGGTAGATGAAGAGGTAGGGACGGAAATGACGCTAGACGGCAGACCGCCGAGGCGGGTCGGCGAGGTGGTAGAGGCCAATTCGGCATCCTTCACCGCCCAATGCTATAACCTCTACGACGCTCCACCTCTGGGCTGCATCGTGCGCACCGGGTCACCGAAAGTCTACGGGGTGGTCTGCCGGGTTGCGACCGAACCTCTGGACTCATCCCGGCCGGTGTTAGCTCGTGGAGAGAATGTCGAAACCGAAGAAGAAGTCTTTCGCGACAACCCCCAACTTACCCGCCTCCTGACTTCCCGATTCGAAGCTTTGATCGCAGGACACCGTGAGCAGGATACCGATCGCCAATACTTACCCGGCCTGCCGCCCCCGGTTCATTCCTTCGTGTACACCTGCGACGCCCAAGAGGTAGCCCGCTTTACGTTGCAACTCGACCTGTTGCGCCTGTTGCTCAACTCCGGTCCGCCGATGGCCGATGAAGTCCTCAGTGCCTGCTTGCGAGGGGCGGCGGTAACCCAAACCGACCCGGAAGCCTTCATGCTTCGAGCGGGGAAAGCCTTGGCCGCCGAACTGGCTGGCGATTTGCCCCGGCTAAATTCCATCCTCAAGAAGGTGTCCCCATGACCGGCGGTCCAAATCAGAACGGCGAAACTTCAGGTCCGGTCGCTGATCCTCTGATGGAGTCTCGGGGCGCTGCTCTAGGGATGGTGTTGGACGGATCGCTAAGCCAAGGAGTTGAGGTTCGCTTGGACCCGTCGGCATCAGTGGAGGAGGTCAAAGTCGGGGCCTTCGTAACCATTCGGGGAGACAACAACAACTTCTTCGGGGTGGTCACCGACGTTAGCCTCGGGACCACCGACCCCAGACTGAAGCACACTCCGCCGCCGGTGGATAACCCGTTCATCGCCCAGGTGATGTCCGGCACCGTGGCCTACGGAACCATTTCGGTGCTCCCCAACCTGATAATGCCGGCAGTCATGGGCGACGACCAGCAAGGCCCCTCCGCGGCCAAGACTATCCCGCCCCATTTCTCACGGGCCTACGTGGCATCCCAGCGCGATGTCGAAGCCGTGTTCGGAAAAGAGGACCAACGCCATTTCTGGATCGGCAGCCCCTTGGACATGGAGCACAAGCTGTGCGTGGACCTAGATGAGATGGTGAAGCGGTCCATCGGCGTGTTCGGCAAGAGCGGCACCGGCAAGACTTTCCTGACTAGGCTGCTCCTGGTTGGCATCTTGCAACAAGGCCAGGCTTCCACGCTGATCTTCGATATGCACAGCGAATATGGATGGGGCGCTGCCGACCCGGAGAACAACCGGTTCGCCAAGGGATTGAAGCAGCTATTCCCGGCCCAGGTCTCCACGTTTACCCTGGACGAAGATAGTTCCCGCCGAAGGCAATCTCCTTTTGATGAAGTCGTGCGCATCGGCTACGGTGAGATAGAACCTGAAGATATTGAGATGTTGCGGGAGACATTAAACCTGTCCGAAGTAGCCGCCTCCGCCGCCTTCAACCTGCAGCAGAAATTCGGCCAGCGGCAATGGATGTCCAAGTTCCTGGCCTTAGACGGTCGAGATTCGATCTTCGAGATGGCCAATGAGATTCAGGTACAGCCCAATGCACTGGCATCCCTGTACAACCGGCTGAACCGGTTGAAACGCTTCGACTTCCTGGTGGAATCCGCCGGCCAAGACGCTGCCAACCGTGTCGTTGAGCATCTGGACCAAGGCCGGCACGTGGTTCTGGAATTCGGGAAGTACGGCCGAGACCTGACAGCCTACATGTTGGTCAGCAACCTACTGACCCGGCGCATCCACAACCAATACGTGGACCGGAAAGAGGAAGCGGAAGGCGGACAGGGCCGGGATCCCAGACCTCTCGTGATTGTCATCGAAGAGGCCCACAAGTTCCTCAGCCAATCGGTGGCTTCCCACACCATATTCGGGACCATCGCCCGGGAACTGCGCAAATACAACGTCACACTAATGGTCATCGACCAACGACCCAGCGGCATCGACTCCGAGGTCATGAGCCAGGTCGGCACACGGTTGACCTGCCTGCTGGACAACGAAAGAGACATCGAAGCAGTGCTGGAGGGAACGCCCGGCAGCCGGCAACTCAGAACGGTTCTAGCCCGCCTGGAGCCGAAGCAGCAAGCCCTTATCTTCGGCCACGCCCTGCCGATGCCAGTAGTCATCCACACCCGGGAGTACGGTTCCACCGATTCATACGAGGAACTAAGCCGCAGCGCCGCCGGATGGACCCCGCCCGCCCCCGGAGAGGCTATGGAGACACAGAAAGAGCGGCTGGACCGGGAAATTTCAGAACTGTTCCCTGAGGATGGGTAAAGGCCTACCCCTTCCGCAATTTCTTCAGTTGGTCAATGATTTCCTCATTTGAAGGCCGGTCATAGACGGTCTTGCCGATGTGCTGCCAACGAATCTTGCCCGTTCGATCGAGCACGAATGTGGACGGGGTGGCCATACCATCTTCCCAAAGATTGTAGACAGCATATTCCCGCACCACATCCGTGCCGGGTCGTACAGGATTGGAAAATCCAGACGCAAGCTTTCGGCAACGTAAGAAGCTTGGGAAAGATCATCGGTGCTGATGGCGATTATGTCAGTTTGTAGTCCGGTGATTTCCTCGTAGTCGCCTTGCAACTGCACCAGTTGCGCACGGCAATAGATTCACCAGAAGGCCCGGTAAAACACTAGAACGACGTTGCCTCGCTCCAAGTATTCATCCAGCGATACTTCCCCGCCCGATGCGCTGGGCGATACGAACCGGTGTGCGCCGCCATCCGCCGCAGAAGTTTCTTCGGGGTCAATGACTTCCTCAACGGCAACTGATATGGGGACATCCGTGGGAGGCAGGGACGCTTCTATCGGTGCAGGGAAAGTCGTGGGTATCGGTGTTACTTCGCTCAGCGATGGATTCTCGCCCAGTTTGGCTTCAATGTCTTGGAGAGCCGGTGCGTTAGGATCAGGAGTTGGAGTCGGTGCGGGTTGATCCACTACCGCCGTCGGGTCCGATACAACGGTTAGAGTCGGCCTATCTAGCTGTATCACGGCAAGGGTTGGAGTAGGGATTGTCGGGGTCCGCTAGGAGGGTCCAGCGTAGGAGTTAGGACCACCGATTTAAGCGTAGCCTCGATGCTGGCGGAATGGACATCCAGATCCCGTATCCCAGAAGGATTATCCGTCGTCGAGTGGTCAAGCGATGGTGTGATGGCTGCAACCGGCGATTCATTCATCACAACGGGGGCCTGAGCTAGCTGGGATGGTGAGGACGCGCCCGGTATCGAAGAAACACTCTGCGATGGAGCGGAGGTGCCGCATGCAGCTATGAAAAGCAATAGAAAAAGGCCTGCAGACTACTTCAGGTGGGTAATGTTAATCACTTGCCAGGTCATAACAGGACATACGTTCTTCCCAGCCCAAAGGTTCCCTTAAAAAATCCACCGACTCCACACCAAGGTGTTGATTAGATGTCCCAGGCGTCAGTTAGATGTGTCCTTAAGGTATCTCCTCCGGATAGTCCATCCCGATGTGGCCTTGGGCTTCCAACTCGGAGTACTCCTCGTCGGTGCAGTTCAGCAGGGTCTTGTACACGTATTCGTTGTCTTCACCCAAACGCACGGGACCTCGCCTGGTTTTTATAGGAGTCTCGGACATTTTGTACGCGATGCCTGGGTAGACGTGAGTCCCTGTATCCTCTTGGTGGACGACTTCAAAAAACTCTCGCTGGTTGAGATGAGGGTCAGCGTAGGCGTCCCGTTGGTCCATGACCGGACCAGCGGCGATACCAACGTTTTGCAGTAACTGCATTACCTCGTAGGAGTCGAATCGCTGGGTCCACTCTCCGATGTGTCGGTCGAGATCATCATGGTAATGGTATCGCGAGATCGAATCGGAGAACTTTTCTTCCCGGCACCAGTCGGGGTTGCCCAATGCTTGCTTGAAAGCAGTCCAATCATTATCGTCAAAGATGGTGATAGTTGCCCACCGATCCTCCCCCTTGCAGGGATAGCATCCTTGGACGGCGTAGGGGTGGCGGTTGCCTAACGTGGCGGCGTTGCGGCCGTTCATCGAATGGTCCATGAAGGACTGGCCCAGGAACGACATCGTGTTCTCCGCTTGGGATAACTCGATGAGTTGTCCTCTGCCCGTACGTTTCCGGTGATGCAATGCGGCCATCACCGCGAAGGCCCCCTGGGTGCCTGCCGCGGCGTCGGACATCAGAACCGACGTATTGGCCGATGGATCCATGTCGGCGTATCCCCGCTGCAGCGTGTGGCCGATGACTCCCTCGATGTGCAGACCATAGGCCCGGTGGTTCTGGTAAGCGCCGTCGTTACCGTAGGCGGGCATCCGCAGCATTATGATGCCGGGATTCTGTCCTTGAAGAAGCTGGTAAGAGATACCCAGACGCTCCATGGTTTCGGTGGGGTTGTTCTCCACCAGAACGTCGCTAATCTTAAGCAGGCGTTTGAAGATGTCCATCCCACCCGGTCTCAAAAAATCCAGGGTCATGCCCAGCTTGTTCCGAGCGTGGGCGTTGAAGATGGGATACCGGTTCCAGGCGCGGGCTCCGGGCTGCCGGTCAGGAGTGCCCCCGGTCCAGGGCGACATCTCCCTAAGAGTTTCCTCGGTCGGGTGGGCCATTGGTCCCCGGCCCAGGGGCACGAATGTATTGAGGGACTCTATCCTTATAACTTCCGCTCCCAGATCGCCCAGAAACTGGGTGCAGTAAGGTCCGGCCCATACAACAGTTATGTCAAGTACTCGGATTCCTTCCAGCGGTAATTTCGGCATGTCTGCTCTAGATAACCCCCTGCTGCCGAAGACGCACTACATCCTCAGCGCGATAACCCAATCGGCTCAACACTTCTGAGTTGTGTTCACCTAGCAAGGGAGCGGGCCGACGGATCGACCAGGGACAGTCGTTCATGATGAAAGGTCGCGCCGGGTATTTCAGCGTTCCAGCCACCGGATGCTCTATCTCGACGAACGCGCCACGCCGGTTGAACTCCGGGTCGACCGCCAGATCCCCCATGGTGTTCAGTGGCGCGCTCAGGACTCGAGATTCTTGAGCGATAGCCCACGCTTCTGACTTGGTGCGCTCCAGCGACCAGATCATCAGCATCGTATCGAACTCCTGCTTCAGTTCCATGTCCATCTGGGCGCCGGGTGCGTACCACTTAGGATCATCCAGTTCAGCCGGAGATCCCAACATGCTGACGGCTCTGGGGAAATATCCACGGCCCGCCGACACCTCAAAGTAGCCGTCGCTGCATGGAGTTGCCCCAAAGGGATACCCGGCCCCGCTGCCATGTGGGTTTCTGCCGGTAATTTCGCCAGTGTACTGGAAGCCGATCAGCGTACTCATCCTCCGGTCGATGGACCCTGCCTGGGTTTCCATGATGGACACGTCGACGTGTTGGCCGATCCCTTGCTCCCTGGCGGCGAACAGCGCGCCCATAGTCGCAACGGATGCGGTGGCCCCGGCCTGGTAGAGCAACACGTTCACGCCCAGCTTGACCGGCTCTCGCTCGGCTATGCCGGTGGAGTACATCTCGCCCCCCATCCCGTAGACCATCACGTCGGTCAATCGGTAATCCCGATAGGGGCCAGTCTGGCCGAAGTTGGAGATGGAGGTCATCACTAGGGTCGGGTTGATCGAGCGGAGAGATTCGTAGGCCATGCCCAACTGGGCCATCGTGCCCGGACGAAAGCTCTCGACCAAGATGTCAGCTTCCCTGATGAGCTCTCGGATTACGATTCCAGCTGCCTCGGTCTGCAGATCCAGGGTGATGCTTTGCTTGTTGGTGTTCAGGTGTAGAAAAAGACCGCTCTTCTCGCGGTGAGGCATGTCGCCGGGGAACGGCCCCAACCGGCGCGCGCCGTCACCAAGGCCAGGGATCTCCACCTTGATTACGTCCGCACCGTAGTCGGCGAGCAGCTTGGTGCAGTAGGGACCGGCGACCAAGTTGGTCAAGTCCAGGACTTTAACATCGCCCAGAGCTAAGTCAGGCAAGCTCGTCCTCCCTCTAAGGTTCCAGCAAGATGCTACCGAATATACCTTCCTCTCCCCACCCAGGCAATAGACACTCCGCAACCTCTTTTCACACCGCCTCCTCTGAAGCTATAATGCACCCGAACTCAGCCCGTTATGTTAGGTCGCAAATTCAGGAGGATTTAGCTATGCCCACTGCAAAAGTGGCCGTTTTCAGCCCCCCCGGCGAACGCGCCGACTTCATGCTCGGCGAAGCGCCGGACGATGTAGAGATTATCTTAGTGGATCCCAGCCTATCCGACGATGAGCAAGCGGTGCTGTGCCGTGATGTATCCGCCATGATTACCAGCAAGGTTTCGGTGGATGTCCTCAAGCAATGCCCCAACGTCAAGATAATCCAGACTCTCAGCGCCGGTTACGACATGCTGGACCTGGCGACGATACTGGAGATGGGTATCCTGGTGGCCAACAACGGCGGGGCCAACGCCATCGCTGTCTCAGAACACACCATCGCCATGATGATTAGCCTCACCACGAACCTGTGGCACCAGTACGAAGAGACGATGTCCCAGAAAGTTTGGCGGTCCGGCATGGACAAATACCGGGTAAGGGAAATCACCGACAAAACGATCGGAATCGTCGGGTTGGGACGCATCGGCAAGCAGGTTGCCAAGCGGCTCAAAGGGTTCGACACCAAGACCATCTTCTACGACGTTATAGACGTTCCCCAAGAAGTACAAGACGACCTGAACGTGCAACGAGTGGAGCTTGACGACCTGCTAAGGGAGTCGGACATCGTCACCCTGCACGTTCCCCTGACCCGGCGGACCCGGGGAATGATTTCCGACCGCGAACTGGAGTTGATGAAACCCGACGCCTACCTGGTTAACTGCTGCCGCGGCCCGGTGGTCGACGAAGCAGCGCTGCATCGGGCATTGTCCCAGCGGAAGATTCTTGGGGCCGGACTGGACGTTCTAGAAGTGGAGCCAACCCCGGTAGACAACCCCCTCTTCGGACTGGACAACGTGGTCATCACGCCACACATGGCCGGCCCCGGCGAGGAGTCGTCCCAGCGGGCCGCGGACTTCGCCTATTACAACATCGCGAAGCTGCTGTCCGGCGAAGAAGCCGAGTCATTGGTGACACCGGAGTAGGGACCCCCACCCCCCTTACGAAAGGGAGCGAGACCAACAATGGTTCTTAGAAAGATATCGGGGGGATTTCCACCCAATACCAACCAAGCACATCAAACAACAACCATATACGCCATAAACTAGGAGGTGACTCTTGTACCAGACAATCAGTCCCGAACTTCTCAAAACACTCAGTGAAATAGATTGCCCTAGCATCTGCAACGCCATCGAAGGCTTCAATATCCAGCCCAAGAACGAAGGGTTCATGCTGCCGGAGATCAAAGGTGTTTTTCAGGACCTGCCCCCGGTGGTGGGATATGCGGTTACCGGCGTCATCAGCGCCGTCCGGCAAGAAGGTCGCAACGTGTCCCGGGAAGACTGGTGGGACCTGATAGCGTCGGTACCTGAGCCCCGATTCATCGTCCTACACGACATCGACACCCCGCCCATGGGAGCGTATTGGGGCGAGGTTCAGGGCAACATTCACAAGGCATTGGGCGCCGTGGGTGTGGCAACGGATGGCACGGTGCGAGATTTGGATGAGGCTCATGACCTGGGGTTCCGCTTCTTCGCTAAAGAGGTATCAGTATCCCACGCCTACGTTCACCTCGTCGAGATTGGCATCCCGGTGACCGTCGGCGGACTGACCGTGAAGACCGGCGACCTGCTTCACGGCGACAAGCACGGCGTGACATCCATACCCTTCGGGATCGCCCACGAGATCCCCGCCATGGTAAAGACCATCGCCGACTACGAGAAGTTGATTATCGATCTTTGCCAATCCAGCGACTTTTCCATGGAAGCGTT
>CAXEOX010000130.1:0-8004 GCA_963997925.1 uncultured bacterium | reverse complement strand
ACGTCTGTACCCACTGCCACGCCGGTTCCCGAAGGCACGCCGGTTCCCAAGGAACTGTCGCTTACGATCGAGCTTGCCGAGCCCTATTCCGGGCGCGATGCTCTTTTCACTTTGCAGGGGCTGGACCCGTGGGAAAAGGTGGCCGTCCAGTTATTCGACCCTAACGGACAGCCTGCGGAATGGGTCACCGAATACGAAAGCTACCTCACCGACGTAAATGAGAATCCGGTGACTAAGCGCAGTCTGTACGCCGATGACCAAGGCCAGGCCAGTTGGCTCCGTATAGGCACCAAGGACCAAGCGGGAATCTGGAAGGTCCAGATAACCAGAGGGGACACGGCCACCAACATGGCCTACTCCGTAATCCGATTGCCGGTAACGCCGACAGGCTCCAAGACGATTGGCGTCGATTTCCGTCTATACCAAGGCTCCGTTTCCAACATTTACTACACTGATAATGTTCCCGGCGCACTTACAGTCGACCTTCAAGGTCACCTGAAGTTGGTGACGGACGAATTACTCGAACTCGCCGGACTTCGGGGTGACCAAACGCCGAACATTTATCTGGTCGACAACCTGGATCTTCTGAAACAGGTAAGCGAGAGCAGCGGCTCCCAGCTGGGCTTTGCCGATTGTTATTACCATAGCGGCGGTGACGACTCCGGCGTGTACATGCACACCGACTCTCTTCTGACAGGCATCCAGCGGTTGCTCACCCACGAGTACGTCCACCTGGCCCTATCGGAAACCATCGGCCCGGTGGACTTGCCGGCGTGGCTCAACGAAGGCAGCGCAACTTATTTCGAGTACTTACTCAACGCCGCTGGCGAACGCGCCAATGCCACCATGCACCCGATGTACCGAAGCATCGGTCTGGCAGAAAGCGCGGCCCGGTCTGGCACCTTGCTGCCGCTAACTGGCCTGGAGAGTCAGAAAACCTGGAACAGCCAAACTGAAAAACCCCACATAAGCCTGCAATACGCCCAATCCCACATGGCCGTGCGGTACCTGGCCAACACTTACGGGAACACTGCGCCCATAGACATCATGAAGAGGATGGGGACAGGCGCAACCCTGCCCGAAGCATTCGTAGAGATTGTTGGGATCCAATACTCGACTTTCGAGGAACGTTTCACCGGATGGTTGCAGAGTTGGGAAGACCCGAAGCAAAGCCAGGTCTCCCGATACACCCAAAGCCTCAACGAAATCATGTCGGCCAAAGCTGCAATCGGAGACCTTAGGTCTGAAGATCTCGCCAGCGGAGCGCCCGCCGAGGAACGAGTAGCAACTAAGAAGGGCTTAGCCGCCGATGCGAAAGAGCTATCAACACAAGCCGGAAAACTGATCCCGCCACCGGAACTACAGCCCCTGCAGGACGACGCCGTGCGTTTCATGGAGAGGTTCGTCACGCTGCTTACACTGGAACTGGAACATCTGGTGGATCAAGCATACCTGGTGTTCTCAGGGGATGTCATCAGCTCGGTAGATTCCATCTCCAAAACCAGGACCGCCGATATCCGGGGCGGCTCGGCTCCCTCCCAGCGGGTAACCACCAAGCAAGGACTGGTGTCAGACGCAGAGGCATTGGTACAGCTACTAAACGACGCGCCAGCTCCACCAAGCTTGAAGCCGATCCATTCCCAGGAGCTTGCTTCTGGACCAGTACATTCGATTCCTCACACTCGAACTTGCGCAGCAGGAAGAAGAAGTTTATCTGAGGCTTGTGTCCGATATCGTCAGCAGCATAGACGACATTTCAGCCCGCCGGTCCCAATCGCTTCAGAACGACGGGTCTTCATCTCAAAGAATCACCACCGGAGAAATTCTTGTATCCGACGCGGCGTCACTGCTGAATGAAATGGACGCTCTGACACCGCCTGCCAGGCTGCAATCTCTTCAACTCCAAGGGTCGGCTTACCTCGATACGTACATCCTATGGTTAACGCTTGAGCTGAAATATGCCCGATCCAATGATTCCGCCAAGCTAGATCAGGCCAATGCCATGATTGCCGAGATCAACTCGGGCAGGAACGAATTTCAGTCGAACATAGCAGACGAGGGAAGAGCCCAACCCAACCAGAACGAAGCCAACAACATGCTGGGCGGCATCAGCGACATGGAAAATCTCCTGGTGCAGGCCATCAACGCAAGGTTCAGAAATTCGACCGCCCTTAAACAAGCCAACGACATGCTGGATGAGATTAACGCTCGTGAAGCCAACGTCAGGACGGCCATCAGCGACCTGGAGTTCGTATATAATCTGCGAGAGCCCTAGAGACTGACTCACTGGGGAGGGATACTCTAGGATGGCAGACGAGATAATCATCCGGGAATGCGGCGAGGATGAGGGCCAGGTCGTTCTGAGTCTATGGCAGCAGGCCGGCGATGTCGTACTCAGCCCCACCGACAGCTTGGAAGAAGTCCAAGCGGCAATACACCATAGTGCTGCGTTGTTCCTGGTGGCGGAATCCGAGGGCCGGATCATGGGGACCATCATCGGTACTTGGGACGGTAGGCGCGGCGAGTTCTACCGGCTGGCCGTATCGCCGGAAGTTCGCCGCCGGGGAGTGGCCCGGATGCTGGTGGACACGGCGGAGAAGTGGATGGCCGAGCAAGGCTGCCACCGAATCACCGCCCTGGTAGAGAAGGACCATCCCTGGGCCACCGGGTTCTGGACGGCTGCGGGCTACGAACTGCATGAAAGCATGAGCAGATACTTCCGGGACGTCTAAGAACCTAACATTCACTGAAGTACGTAAAGAACATTTCTATCCAGACCAGAGGCGTACATGAAACCATCGGACCTATTTGACCTGAGCGGTAAAGTAGCCATCGTAACCGGCGGCAACGGCGGTTTAGGATTGGGCATGGCCTTGGGGCTGGCTGGGGCCGGCGCAAACATCGTCGTGGCGGCTCGAAACGCCGAAAAAACATCCGAGGCGTTGAGCCAGATCCAGGATCTGGGAGTCAAAGCTACCGGCGTGAGCACGGATGTCAGCCAGGAAGCCGACATCATCGGAATGGTGACTCAAACCATTGAAGCCTACGGCCGGGTGGATATCCTGGTGAACAACGCTGGCATGACCTTCCGCAAGGAACCCCAGGACTTGGCGGCGGACGAATGGGACCAAGTGATGGACGTTAATCTGCGGGCCGCCTTCCTGGCCTCCAAAGCCGTCTATCCCCACATGAAGAGCCAGGGCGGCGGCAAGATAGTCAACATCGGCTCCATGTTCTCCGTGTTCGGCGGCGGCGGCAGCGGTGCCCCCTACTCCTCCAGCAAGGGAGGCCTGGTGCAGCTTTCCAAAAGCCTAGCCGTCGCCTGGGCAAAGGACAACATCCAGTCCAACGCCATCCTACCCGGCTGGTTCATGACCGAACTGACCGCCCCGGTACCAGCGACCCAACCGGACCGCTACGACCTAATCAGCCGCCGCATCCCCTTCGGGCGTTGGGGAGAACCGGAGGAGTTGCAAGGCACAGTGGTTTTTCTTTCCAGCCGTGCCTCCGACTACGTGACCGGCGCAGTGGTGGCGGTGGACGGCGGATACTCGGTTATGTAACGTTGCCCCGGCGCGGTCCTTCGACAGGCTCAGGACGAACGGTAGGGGAGTGGATTCCCGAGGGTAAGTTCCGTTCGTGGTGAGCTTGTCGAACCACAGCGCGTCAACCCGGTTGCTCCATTGCCTTGAGGGAAGACATCATCGTTTACGCTCAAATCAACCGGACAGCCCTCCCCAATCCCCACTCACACGAACCTAAAGAATGACTCCCTCTTCCTGCAACTTGCTGATGTCCTCCCAAGAGCAACCCAGAGACTCGATGAGAATCTCCTCCGTGTTCGCTCCGTGGGCGGGAGCCGCCTTTACGGCGGCGACGGGTGTTGAGCTGTAGCCAACCGGAGTCTGTATCCACTTTGAAGGCCCCAGAACCGGGTGGTCGTAGTCTACGATGTAGTTGTTGGCGATGACCTGAGGATCGTCAGGGAGATCGAATACGTCCTGAACCCGCGTCCAGATGATGTCCCCATTGCCAGCGAACATCCCTTCCCATGCATCCCGAGGCTTGGATTCGAATATCCCATCCAAGAGACGAACCAACTCCACCCTATTCTCGGCGCGACGTTCCATGCCGTTGAACCGGGGGTCGTCTATCAGTTCCCGATGGCCGATCGCCTTGCAGAAGGGGGGCCAGTAGCGGTCACTCTGGTTCATGGAGAAAGCTATCCACCGATCGTCTTCACACCTATAGAAATTCCACAGGGGATTAAGGACTGCAGTGCGATCCTGGCGACGGGGAACGTTCTTGGATATCAGCGCGATGCCGTAGCGGTTCCCACCCAGCCACATCAGGCTGCCCAGATGAGACACATCGACTTTTTGGCCGACTCCCTTTCTCTCCCTGGCGACAAGCGCCCCCAAGATGCCGTAGGAAAGCATCACTCCAGCCATTTGATCGGCGATTCCACCCAGATTGTAAGGCTTGCCATCATCAGGCCCACCCCAGAACAAAGAACCGGACCTAGCTTCTCCAGTCAGGGCGAAAGCGGGTTGGTCCGAATCCGGACCGATGGGACCGTATCCCGTGGCGGCCCCATATATAAGCTTCGGATTGTGCTTGATAAGATCCTCGTAACCCATGCCCAAGCGCTCGGCGACGCCCTGGCGGAAGTTCTGGACGAACACATCGGATTGGGCTACCAGTCGATGCAGAATCTCAACTCCCTTCGGGTTCTTGAGGTCCAAGGCGATGCTTCTCTTTTGGCGGTTCAAGGATTCGAAATAGGCGTTAAGCCCTCCGGGAAGTTGGGACGACGCTCCGGCCACCCGCCTGAACTGGCGTCCATGGTCCCCGTCCAACGACTCTACTTTGATAACGTCTGCGCCCAAGTCACCCAGCATCATGGTCGACACCGGGCCGAACTGCCACATCGTCCAGTCGAGCACCTTGATGCCGTCCAACGGCCCCCGTTTCTCCGGCCCGTTCGTTTCCGTGCTAGTTGAATCGCTTACTGGGCTAGCGCACTGGTCGCAAAACTTGGCGCTTGGCCGGTTTTCCGTGTTGCAGTTAGGACAGTTCATGGACAAAATAACCTCAGAGATCTAAAGAGTGAAAATATTGATATAGCCCCGGCTAACGGCATGTGCCCAGCCGGTCCCGGCGAACTAGATCGTTCGACTGGCCGAACAGCGACGCTGGAGGCACTTCCAGCCAGCGTGGGGGAATCGAGCGCGGTGGCCCATCATGGGTACGCCGGTTTCGTATGACGCTTGGCTGACCGTTTATGATTCTATCCGCACCCTAGTTCAGAGTCTAGCCCCGCCAATCAGACAGTGCAGCCGCTTCGTAGTTCTACGAATTGACAAAATCTGTCAAAAATCTATCATTTGAAGATATACACGTAGTTGTGAAGAACCGTTTCAGAGTATGCGGTCTTACGGCCAGTTTGCTCCTGGAGATGTGATGGATAGATTCCAGTTTCTCCTGCGCCCGCACGCGGCCCTTTTGTTGGAGGTTAACAATGGCACAGGAATCCCAGCGGATCCTAATTGTGGACGACGAAGCACCCTTACGGGATATTTTTGCGAAGGGATTATCCCGAAACGGCTATAGTTGCGATACCGCCGGGAGCGCCGACGAGGCCAATAACCTCCTGCGAGTAGAGGAATTCGATCTCGTCCTGCTGGACATTTCCATGCCTGGGAAGACCGGGGTGTCGCTATTGGCAACGCTTTCCAAGAGCTTCCCGGATATGGCCATCACTACGGTAAGTGGCAATGACGATCTGGAGACCGCGACCTTCGCTATGCGGCAAGGGGCCGACGATTATCTGGCCAAACCGGTACCCATATCTCTATTGGTCTACCGGATAGAAAAGGCGTTGTTACGCCGCGCCCTTGTTCTAGAGAATAGGGCGTACCGCGTGCATCTGGAAATCTGGTAACCGAGCTTAACCTGAGGCTCGGCCAGAACAGGAGTGTGCTCACTGCCCTGAATTCCCTTGTCCAGTCTCTCATGAGGCGAGAGGAAGAAACTCCGCAAGCATTTGGCGGCCTCCAGCAAGCAGTTTCGGATATCGATTCCGGACTTGAGAGCCTTGCCGAGTTTTCCAAGGGCATCATAGATGGGGCTCCGGTTGCCCGGCGGCCGGACTAAGCGAATACACATCTGCATAGTGCATCTTTGTTGAGTTGATTACGTCTGACCATCCACTACCCGTCACGGAGACAAAAGCGGCATAATATCATGGACCCGAAACAAGAGACATGCCGGTCCCAAGGACATCGGAACATGGAATGCCACTGTAAGGATAACTCCCGTAGTTATTCACGCGCTCTATCCCATCGGGTTCAAACGAAGGCATCCGAGATCATCAGTAACGAGGCTGGCCCACAGGTAACTCAATCACGCAGGGGCATTGGGTGAAACGCATGAAAGAATATTCGACCAGCCTGCTATTTCAGTTTTCCATCGCCTGCTTCGTAATAATCTTTACCATCGTCCTAGTTATCGGCTTGGTGTTCACCGAAAGGCTTGAAGCCAATGCTGGCATCGGGTTCTTGGTTCTGTCCTTCGCATTGATCGCCATTCTGTTGAACGGTTCGAGGACTATTTCTCAACAACAGAGCGACCTTAGGTTGTCCAACATAGGACTTGAAGCCAGGGTGGCAGAACGGGTCGAAGAGCTAAGAGAAACCAACCTCAGGCTCACATCGGAAATCGGGGAGCGTAGGTCGGCGGAACTTCTCCTTGCGGAAACCCTGGAAGAGCTGCGGACCATGCAACAGCAACTGGTGCAACAGGAAAGGATGCTGGCGATGGGACAGATGGCCAGCGGCGTAGCCCACGATTTCAACAATGCGCTGTCGCCAATCTTGGGCAGCGCCGAACTGTTGCTCGAAGCGCCGGAGATGCTGGACGACCGGGAAGAGTTGATCGACTCCCTCAAGACGATACGCACATCCGCCCTTGATGCAGCGAACGTCGTCAGGCGGTTGCGGGGGTTCTACCGCGGAGGGCAAGCCGAAGAAGATGTCGAGGACATCAACGTAAATGAGGTTATAGAAAGCAGCATAAATCTAACGCGGCCTCATTGGAGAGTTCAGGCCCAAGCGGAAGGCCGGGCAATAGATGTCGATACGGTTTTGGAGGACGTGCCAACCGTCTCCATGAATGAGTCCGAACTGCGGGAAGTTCTGACCAATCTAATCATGAACGCAGCGGATGCGATGCCCCAGGGTGGAACCATCAACTTTCACACGAAAGCCGACGGCGAAATGGTCGCTATCGAGGTGAGCGACACGGGGTTGGTATGACGGAGGAGGTCTGCCAGCGTTGTTTAGACCCCTTCTTCACCACCAAGGGGGAGCGTGGAACTGGATTGGGTTTGGCGATGGTCTACGGAATCATCCAGCGGAGCCACGGCACGATCGACGTTGCGAGCGAGCTAGACAAGGGTACAACCTTCACTATCCGCCTTCCATCTGATACACACGTGCCCACAGACTCCCAACTTCCTCAGGACACAGAAGCTTCCGACGCATTGCGCATCCTAGCCGTGGACGACGATGCGGCGACACTACGCTCCCTGGGGCGAATGTTGCGCGCTTTGGGCCACTCTGTTGATTTGGCTGCCAGCGGCGGCGAGGGACTCGATAAGTTCCGGCAAGAAAAATGCGACCTTGTACTGACCGACCGGGCGATGCCCGACATGAACGGAGACCAACTGGCAGACGCCATCAAAGAACTCGTCTCTGACCAGCCCGTGATAATGTTAACCGGGCTGGGAAACATGATGGGGACCGACGAAAAACCTCAGGGCGTGGATCTAGTGCTGGGCAAGCCGGTCACCATGGACATGTTGCGACAAGCTCTCCTGAACATACAGCCCCAGGAAGCTCTCTGATCCCCATCGTCCTCTCAACAGGCGGCCGCATTACGACGCATTGTCCAACCGCCGTCCTCTAGCCCAACTGATCCAACGCCTGTCGGGACAGCATCATC
>CAXEOX010000129.1:0-8017 GCA_963997925.1 uncultured bacterium | reverse complement strand
GCCAGCGAACAAGATGAATCTTCAGTTTTTGAAGGAGTCGCTGTTGCTCGCTCCGCCGCTTCGGCCATCCAAAAAAGAGTAGCCGACCAACTGAGCGATCTACAACAGCAGACCACGCCCGCAGCCAAGGACAAGGTTGACGACTTCGACGCTGCTGTCCAATCGGCCAGCTCTGACTGGGACCGGTTCCATCGTAACTACGACTCGTTCCGCACTGTCCAGGGTGGTCTTACCTCCGAAGAGGCCGCAGACCGCCTTGGAGACTTGGTGAATGAGTTTACAGATGTAGTACTGGCCATACGGGACTTGCCCTCCACTCCGTCAACCGATAGGGCGGCCTTGCTTCTGGCGAATGCCGTTGAAGACGAAGACTTGGCTCTCCGTCTGCTAAGGGGGGCTATACCGAATGGAGAGGAAGGGAACGGAGAGGCACCGGCCACCGGCGAACCGACTCTGTTCGATTTCTTCGACGTTGAAGTGGTTGATGCCAACGCAGCCCGGCGTCAAGCAGGGCTGGAGTTGGCCTCGGCTTTAGAGTCGGTTTCCTCAGACAGCCGCAACGCCATAGAGGCCTTTGTCACCCAATACACGGCCCTGAATGAAGAATGGGCCGCTTTCCATGGCGATTACGACGGCTGGCGCAGCACCGAGGGCGGCTGCAACCGGACCAAAGCCGTCCAAGCCCTAGGCGGATTTGCCATACGCGCTTCCGAGCTAAGTGGCGATGTGCGTGACTTGCCCAGAGCCACCTTCCTTCGCCCTCTGGGTGAACTGATGGTGGAAGCCGCTGAGCGAGAAGAAGGCGCTCTTAAAGAGTTGCGGACTTCCTGGCGGCCCTTTGATCCCCAGGTTTTCCAAACGCTGGACCGCCAGCGCAACACTTCAGGTAAGCTAAAGCGCCAAGTTGCCCTGGGCATCCAAGAGCTTCTGGAGAGCTACGGGATAGCTTCGTCCGCCTCCGGTAGTTAACCCAGGTTACAGGCACGGTGGGGTTCGCTCCATCTGGGGCAAGCTTAGTCTACCGTGCCTTGAATTGCGGTGCCGTCAGCTTGGGGTACTTACCGGACCGGTTGGCAACCTAGAGAAGTTGGGCTATCCACTGGTCGGCGCTACGTACCATGTTCGCCAGACCAGGAAGCATCCCTAACGCTATTTCAGGATTTTCTTCAAGAGCCGGTAGAAAGTCCTCCCGGGACAAAACGTAGTACTCTATTCCGGCGCGGCCGCAACGACGATGACTAGGAGGCAGACATGCAACTAGGCGCTGTATTCCCCCAGACCGAGATTGGCGCGGACCCCATTGGGGTGCGCGATTACGCCCAGGCCGCCGAGGCCATGGGTTACCAGCATCTGCTGGTCTTTGACCACGTTCTAGGCGCGGATGCCAGTCAGCATGGCAATTGGGACCGTCCGTACCAGCACACAGACCTGTTTCACGAACCCTTCGTGCTGTTCGGCTATCTGGCGGCGTTAACCGAGACGATTCAGATGACTACGGGCGTATTGATTCTTGGCCAACGTCAGACCGCCTTGGTGGCAAAGCAGGCTGCGGAAGTCGATGTGCTTACGGGCGGACGTCTCCGATTGGGCGTTGGCATCGGTTGGAACCACGTGGAGTACGAGGCGTTGGGAGAGAATTTCCGCAACCGGGGCCGGAGGAGTGAGGAGCAGGTCAAACTACTGCGGGAACTGTGGACCAAGGACACGGTCGATTTCATCGGCCGGTATCATCGAGTTACCCACGCCGGCATCAACCCCCGTCCCGTTCAGCAGACCATTCCCATCTGGTTCGGTGGCGGAGCCGACCGCGTAATTCGCCGCATCGGCCAACTGGGCGATGGTTGGTTTCCCCAGTTTCAGCCGGATAGCGAAGGACAGGACAAGATAGCCCAGATGCGTGAATACGCTGTAGAAGCTGGACGAGACCCTTCCGCCATCGGAATAGAGGGACGCATCAATTTCGGAGATGGCGACGAAGACGCTTGGAACAAGTCCGCCTCCGCTTGGGACGAAGCCGGAGCCACCCACCTGTCGGTGAACACCATGAGATCTGGCATCAAAGGCCCGGACGCGCACATAGAGGCCATCCGCCGGTTCAAAGAGGCTGTCTCCGGCTAGACCCACAAAAAGTCCCCTCCTTACGAAGGAGGGAATATAGGGAGGTCGTCGCCTCGGAATACTAAGCCCCCTGTGGTTCCCCGCCGTAAGGGGGACGATACCGTCTGTCTAGCTACCTAACAGCTTGCTCACCCGGTCCAGGATGCGGTGGCCGACCTCATATTTGGTCAGCACGGGGAGTTCTTCTACGTTGAGGTCCCGGTCTATCAGCGTGACTTTGTTGGTGTCGATTCCGAAGCCACTGTCTGGGTCGGTGACGTCATTGGCCACGATCAAGTCCAGGTTCTTGCTCCCCACCTTAATCTTGGCGTTGGAGACTAGGTTCTGAGTCTCGGCGGAGAAGCCCACTTTCACGAAATCGCCGGTGGCGGCTTCCAGAATATCTGTTGTCTTGGCCAGGTCGATGGTTAGATCGGCGCTGGCTTTCTTTATCTTTTGATCCGCTTCCGTGGTGGGACGGTAGTCGGCGACGGCGGCAGCCATTATCAGGGCATCCGCTCCTTTTACCCTCTCCAGTACGGCGTCACACATCTCCTGGGCTGTTTTGACGGCTACAACCTCGACCAGGGCGGGGTCGGGCAGACCGGTGGGAGCCGCCACCAGAATGACCTTGGCGCCCCGGTCACGGCCCGCTTCGGCCAACGCATAGCCCATCTTGCCTGAGGAGTGGTTGGTGATAACCCGAACCGGGTCTATGGGCTCCATGGTGCCCCCAGCGCTGACCACGATGGTCTTTCCCGCCAGGTCTCCGTCTTTACCCAAGGCATAAGCGATGTGACCGAGCAACTCGGGTGTTTCCAATAGGCGGCCGGTCCCGATCAACCCTGAAGCGAGCCTTCCTGAAGCCGGTCCGGCAATCATCACGCCTCTCTGGCGGAGCTTGGCCAGATTCTCTTGTGTAGCGGGGTGGCTGAACATACCCCCGTCCATGGCTGGAGCCACTAGGAGAGGGGCCGTTGTCGCTAAGATTGTAGTAGTGAGCGGGTCGTCGGCCAGCCCTGCCGCCAGCTTGGCGATGCAGTGGGCCGTGGCAGGCGCAATCACGACTATATCAGCCTGTTGAGCCAGTTCGATATGCTCGATGCTGTAGGTTGAGTTGGTGTCAAATAAGTCGGTAACCACCTCTCGGTGAGTAATACTGCGGAAGGCCAGAGGCGTGACGAACTGGGTTGCGCCGTAGCTCATCACCGTGTCCACCAAGGCCCCCGCCTGGACCATCTTGCTGGCCAGGTCTAGGGCTTTGTAACAGGCGATACTGCCGGTCACTCCCAGAATCACGCGCTTGTTCTCTAATGGTCCGGGCATGGCGGTTAACCTAATCTCCTTTAGCCACCGGTTCGGCAGGTGTAGACCGTTGCTGGTTCATCTGGTGAATCAATCGCAGTCCAACCAATGTTAGGTCGGCATTAATCTCGTCGAAGATTCCCGTCTCTTTCGCAATCACGGTAATCAGGCCTCCGGTGCCTATCACTTTGGCGTCACGGCCCAGTTCATTCTTGAACCGCTCCACCATCCCGGTCACCAATCCAGAGTAGCCAAGTACCAGTCCTGATTGAAGTGCGGTGGTTGTGTTCTGACCGATGGCTGCTTTTGGGGCCAGAAGCTCCACTCTGCGAAGCTGCGATGTGTTGAGGAACAATGATTCGGCGGCCAGACTGATTCCTGGCGCTATCGCTCCTCCGAGGTATTCTCCATCCCTGGTTACGGCGTCGAACACCGTAGCTGTTCCCATATCGACGATAATCAACGGAGTTCCGTACAGTTCGATGGCTGCTACGGCGTCCACGATGCGGTCGGTGCCCACGTCCCTGGGGCTGTCGTACAGAATCTTTAGCCCGGTCCGGGTGCCCACGGAGACGTTCAGCGGTGTCAGATGGAAAAACTCTTGGCATACCTCATCGAAGACGACGGTCAGCGGTGGCACCACGCTACAGATGCAGGCGTCGTCGAGTTGGGACACTTCGATTCCCCGTTGACGCAGAAGGCCGGTCAGCACTAGGCCGTACTCATCGGCCAGCCTCCTGGCGTCGGTGGCGATCCGCAAGGTGGTCGTCAGGCGATCGCCGTCGAAAACTCCTAGCGTTACGCTGGTGTTGCCTATGTCTATTGTGAGTAGCAAATATTGGCTGCTTATGCTGGGCTGACTAACGGCGATGATACCACAAGACCGGACTAGCTCTGAAACTCGGCAGATTCAATATTGGACCAAAGCTATTTTACTGGGATGATGTGGTGGTCCTTCAGTTACGGGCAACGGAGGTTTTTGATGAGGTATTTTTGCTTCCATAACCGTCATTCCGGCGAAGGCCGGAATCCATAAGAAACTTACGGCGGCGACCTGGACTGGGCACCGGGATATCCAGGTGAGGCGTTACCCCCATTTATTTATAGAGTAGAATTGGGCAAGCTGATAGGGAGGCGAGACTAGGATCTATGAATATTGAACGCGTTACCGTGGAGGTTCTGGAAACTCCGGTGGAGTCTGCATACACGGCGGCGGGCAACCAGGTTAGCTCCAATTTCCATGTCTTAGCACGGATATTTACCGATGATGGGATGCAGGGCATCGGATTTGATGTGGTGCTGCGGCCAACGCTGGTCAAGTCGATGGCTCAAACTTGTCAGGAGTTGGGACAGTTGCTCGTGGGGATGAACGTTCTGGAGATAGAGGCCGCCCGGGCGAAGTTGGAAAGGGCAAGTGGCTGGGCCGGTCCTGGCGGCTTGGTGAATATGGCCATCGCTCCCTTGGACATCGCCATGTGGGACGCCAAGGGCAAGGTATTGGGGCAACCTCTCTACCGCCTGTTGGGCGGCCACAAAGACCGGGTCCGAGCCTACGCCAGTGACGCTCTGTGGTACAGCCTACCATTGGACGACCTGGCCCGTTCCGCCCAAGACCACGTTGCCCTAGGTTACAACATGGTGAAGCTGAGGTTGGGACACGAAGCTAAGCCGGAGGGAGAGGTACAGCGGGTAAAAGCGGTCCAAGAAGCCGTCGGACCCGAGGTACAGGTGATGGTGGACGCCACGGAGAGCTGGAATGAGGGACAAGCGGTGGCTTCGGGCCGGGCGTTGCAAGAGGCTGGCATCGTCTGGCTTGAGGACCCCATGTCCCATCAGAACCTGTCCGGTCTGGCTCATCTAACTGATGTCCTGGACGTGCCTATCGCCGCGGGTGAACACCTGTTCGGCTTGGATCCATTCCAGAAAACCTTCGAGGCCGGCGCTGTGGACATCGCTATAATGGACCTGGCGAGAGTTGGTGGAATCACGACGTGGATGAAGATTGCGGCGCTGGCCGAAGCGCGGGGCATTCCGGTGGCTGGCCATGTCATACCGGAAGCCCACGTGCATCTGCTGGCGGCGGCGCCCACCGGTTACCTGGTCGAATATATGCCTCGCTCCGTGCCAATCTTGAACTCGGAGCTACGCCTGGAAGACGGGTATCTGGTCGCTCCCGATGCTCCTGGGCTGGGAGTGGAGCTGAACGAAGCGGCGTGTGAGAAATACCGGGTCCAGTAGCGACGAAAAAACCGGCGTCCCGATTTAATCGGGACGCCGGTCATTGCGCGAAAGATAACCTGAGTGGAATCAGCTACAGATTAAACTGTGGGTCCTGGTAGCTGCTGTCCTTGTTGTAGATCTGTATCCGGCTGCGCAGAGTGTCGCACACCATCAACCGGTTGTTCGTCCGGTCGAAGATGCAGGACACTGGCATTCGGAAGTAGTTCTGAACCTCCGGGTTTCTGACCCTATCCCGAGCCTTTTCCATGTCTGGATTGGCTGCGATGGACAGTTCCGCCCATTTGTTTAGACCGGAGGCATCGCCGCGAAGCGTTGCCATGGTTTTCGCTTCGTTGTCGAAAATCACTACCCGCTCATTCATCCAATCCACTACGTAGACATCTCCGTCGGCGTCCACAGCTACCCCGGTGGGGTGGTTGAGGTCCTTGGGGTTGACGGCGATGTGGGCATCAAATTGATGGCTGTAAGGGGTACCGCCGTCAGGAGTGATCCCTGCCGGTTTGCCGGACCCGAAAGTGAGCAGATGCTTCCCGTCTACAGTGAACTTTTGTATGCGGTTGTTGTTCCAGTCGGCTATGTAGACATTGCCTTGGTCGTCGAGGGTGATGCCCCAAGGCATATCCAGTTCACCTTCGCCACTACCTTGTTTGCCGAAGCCGCCCAGGTACTGGCCGTCCTTGGTAAACTTCTGAATGCGGCTGTTAACGCTATTGACGATCCAAAGGTTGTCATCGGCGTCGAAGACCATGCCGGAGGGACGGTTAAGTTTGCCTTCTCCTTCCCCCTGCTCTCCCCAATTCTTCAGGATATCGCCATCGCTGTTATAGACCACGATGGAATTGTGCCATTCGTCCGCAACGTAGACGTTCTCGTCTTTGTCCAGGACGACTGAGGTGAGCCACATATGGCGAGATGGAAACGGGGCGCCGACTTGCTCCGGAAGGCCCCGGCCAAACTCCTTGATGAACTCTTGGTCCACCGTGGCCTTGGTGACGCGAGGGTTGTTTCGGTTGGCCACGTACAAAGTGTCATCTTTGCCCAAGGCTACGCCGATGGGGGCCGAAAAGCCCTGACCCGCGGTGCCCTGACGGCCTACATAATGGCTGTAGTGCCAGCAACGCCCTGGGGCGGTTGTAATCCTTGCCATGCTCTATTCTCCTATCGGGATACCGGTCCGAGTCCGGAGAGGTCCGGCTTACAGGAAGCCGAACTTCTCGAACTGGCCGTTGACTATCGGCTGGGCGTCCAGACCGAAGTGGTCCTCCACCAGGGTGGTGTACAGGCCGCGGAAGTCGTAGTTGGGAACCAGGTCGCCCTGTTCCAGATCCTCAGCCTTCCGGGACGGGTACTCGCCGTACATGCCACCCTTAACGTTGTCGCCGATGGCGAAAGCCACTCCGGCGGCGCCGTGGTCGGTTCCGGAGCCATTGTCGTGGACCCGGCGTCCGAACTCGGAGAACAGGTACATGACTACGTTGTCACCCTCGCCGTGGGCATGCAGGTCTTCAAAGAAGGCGGCGATGCCCTCGGAAACGTCTTGCCACAGCTTGGGATGGGCTGCCGCCTCGCCTGCGTGGGTGTCGAAGCTGGCGTGCTGGGTGTAGAAGATACGGGTTCCCAGACCGGCCAAATGCACCTGAGCGATGTCCTTCAAATGGGCGGCGATGGGGGAGTTGGGGTACTCAACGCTGGAGGAGTACATCTCCGGCGCTACCTTAACGATGTCGGCGCCGACCATGGCTTCCATTCCGGTGGAGCGCAGGTAGTCGGTGACCATTCCGGAGCCTATGGCCGGGGAATACATCCGTTGGAACAGGTCCAGAGCCTTGCTGCGCTGGGACACGTCGGAGATGCCGGTAAGCACACCATAGTTACTCAGGTCGGAGATGGCGGCTACGGGCACGCCGGGAACAACCAAGGCCCGGGGAAGTCCGTGGCCGAAGTTGATGGCGGTCAGTACGTTCTCTTTGTTGGGGTCGAGTTCCCGGGCCAAACGTCCGGCCCAGCCTTCGGTTCCAACCTTGTCCGGCTCACAGGTGTGCCAGATGTCCATGGAGCGGAAGTGGGACCTGGGGGAGTCGGGATACCCGACGCCGTGGAATACTGCGACCTTGCCTTGGTCGTACAGATCCTTGACGGGACCCATGGTGGGCATGAAGCCCAGTTGATCGTCAATCTTGATGATTTGGTCCTGCTCGTAGTGGACCGCCGGGCGGTTGTCGACATAGAGAGGGTCGTTGTAGGGAATCACGGTATTGAAATAGTCGTTGCCGCCGGTTAGCTGCAGTACGACTATGACCGGGTCTTTCTTCGTCGAGGTCATTTTTACGCTCCTTTGTGTGGGTTGTGTCTTTGGAGTTAGTAATCAGCTTTT
>CAXEOX010000128.1:0-8268 GCA_963997925.1 uncultured bacterium | reverse complement strand
AGTATAGGTGATTATCCGATTCGGCAGGGCGCTTGGCCCTGCTGGATACGAGTGTCCAGGTGACTCTCCCCGACCATAAAAAATATTCCGGAGGTTTTGGTAAACATGGTAAGTTTAGAAGAGAGACTTAAGGCAGGATTCCCCGCGTTGTCCCGCCTGGGCCGCACCGACGAAAATGGCCTTCCCCGCCGCAATGCGATGATGCAAGAGATTGCTCCGGACTTGGCCCGGTTCATTGGCGAAGCCTGTTGGGGCTCCCTTTGGTCACGGCCTCAGTTGACCGTAGAGCAGCGCAGCCTGGCCGTCATTGCCTGCCTGCGCCGAGACGATAACCTGGACGGACATATCGAGGCTGGGCTGGACCTGGGATTTTCCCCTGAACAAATCGTGGAGATTCCCATTCATCTGCTTTTCTACACAGGGGCGCCCATCGCTAATACCGCGCTGCACATCTGCTACGGCGTATTCAAGAGGCGGGGCCTTACCATAAACCCCACCCGGCATCACGATACCAGCATGGACTCAGAGGAACTCTACGATAGAGGTGTGGCCCAACGGCAATTGATTATGGGAGACCACATCGCCGGCGGCTTGGAAGAAAGCAGTGATTCGGTGGATCAGGACTGGAGGCGGTATCTGACGGAATATCTCTGGGGTGCGGTCTGGACTCGTCCGCTTCTGGATGTGAAGCAGCGGATGATTTGCACTTTGGCCGCTCTGTCCGAGATAGGTGATGAACAGGCTCTGCGTAACTACATCCGGGCCGCTATTCGAGTAGGGCTGAGTCAGGACGAGGTAAAAGAGCTGTTCTACCACCTGACATTCTACATAGGCCTGCCCCACGCCCGGCGGGGCAAAGCCCTAGCCAACGACGTGCTCAGCAGCCTGTAGCCAGGATCGTTTTCCGTAATAAGCCAGACCTTACCAAGAAATTAGGGGTATTCCTCTGGACCCTGCGACAGCCGATTGGAATCAGGGCCGAGCAATGGCACGGGGAGCGGCGTATAGCGGTTTTCCAGAGGGTAGGGCGTCCTCATGCCATTCGGCTTATGGAAGCGGCAGATGATTGGGGAGAATGGTGTAAGGGCGTAGATATGCCGGGCAAGATACTCGGTCTCTCCAGCCGCCGCTGGGAAATTGCTAGAGCGATTTTGCGGCCTAAGAAGCCCTAAGTCGTCCTAAATGTAACCTTGCGGAAGGCTTCGCCGTAGGTGTAATCCTCGTCGGGCACTGCCTTGCTGGCCCAATCCTGGATGAACGTCTTCATGCCCTCTACCGTCTTGCCGTTCATCTGGCTGCGATGGGCCATCACTGATTCGACCTTTACGTCGATGTAAGAACCGATGTCGATGAACGTATCCGCTAGCTCAGTGCCCCAGAATAGGACCGTGCCGGTTTTGTGGGGCTCTAGCCCTTCGTCCTGCCATAGCTCTTTGAAGTGGAGATGGTCCCTGGCACAGGGGAAAACGGCGTCCAGAGCGACTTGGCCGGAGATGCGGTGGTCGCGGTGCCATGCCAGGTTCTTGCGGTACGGCTCGGGACACATCACGACATCGGGGCGGACCAGCCGGATCTGCCTGACCAACTCTTTACGGAAATCGCTGGTATCTTCTAGTTCGCCGTCCAAGTGGTGTAATGCCACGACTGCTTCGGCTCCCAGCGCAGCTGCGGCATCGCGCTGTTCTTGCTCACGCTGGGCTGCGAGATCCTGAGGGTTGACCGTAGGATCGCTGGTGCCTTTATCGCCATCGGTGCAAAGTACGTAATGGACTGTTGCGCCTTCTTTAACCCATCGGGCTATCGTCCCACCGGCCCAAAATTCGGCATCGTCGGGATGGGGAGTAACTACTAGCACGCGCTGCGGGGTTTCTTCCATACCGCAGGCCACCTCCACTATCGTTGTGACATCAAGTCCTGAGGATCGGCTCTAGAATCCAGCGGCTCGGTAGCCGACTTTGTTTCGTACCGGGACGACCCGGGACGCCTAATCAGGCTGAATCGTAGCCGTGCCTATCGTACAGGAACGTAGCTACAGGGTCAACATAACGCTAACCGGATCGCCGGTTTATTTAGACGGCCTATTTAGTCGAAGAAAGTGTAGCCATTCCTTTGTAGAACGGTGGTAGCTTCGATGCGCCACCGGTATGCCACGGCCATCGGGTCATCCTCGAAATAAATCGCCCTCAAGTTACGGGACAGTTCCCATTCGATGAGCCTTTCTGCGTTGGCCGCCCGGATATATATATCCGAACCTTCACCGTTGATATCCCGCTGCCGGTTCAAATACCAGCGAATAAAGTGCCAATTGGAGTGGATAAACACATAGGCAGCGTCCTTGCCCCTTTGATTGGCCTGGGTTTCCAATTCCACTATGCGATTTTCCAATGCTTCGATACGTTCTTGCAGTCCGCCTGTTGCCACGGTCATACTCCTAATTTCCCTGGCGGCTCGCTCCTGAAGAAGCGTTTTGCAGGAGAGATAGTTCTGTTACTTCTACCTTGTCCTGCGCCATGTGCCGTCACTTAGGGCCAACGTATCTTACCAGCAGGTCTGATTTTTTGGTAACGTTGGTACCTGTCGATCTGGCATAGCGGTTATAGACACCTGCTTGGATAAGGGAGAAGGATATGAGCGGCCAACCCGATGGATCTAAAGGGCCTCTGGATGGGCTGAGGGTAATCGACTGGACCATGTGGCAGTTCGGTCCGGTTTCGACGATGATGCTGGCCGATATGGGCGCGGAAGTCATCAAGGTGGAGTCGCTTGACGGGGACCATGGCCGAAGCGTCGGTCGCTCTGTAGGCCTGGATTCAACCCTTCCCAACGGGGCAAGCGCGTTTTTCGAGGGGCTCAACCGGCAGAAGTTGGGCATCGCCGTGAATCTCAAGACCCCGGAAGGGGTGGAGATAATGTACAAGCTGGCGGTTAAGTCCGACATCTTCGTGGAGAACTTCAGGAAGGGTGTCGCCGAGCGTCTGAGCCTGGGATATGAAGACCTCATCAAGCACAACGAGAACATAATTTACGCATCGGCTTCCGGCTACGGTCCGAAGGGGCCCGATGCGGGCAAGCCAGCGTTCGCGCTGACCGCCGAAGCTAGGTCAGGGGCCTTGTGGTGGATCGGACCTCCGGACGATACACCTCATCAGCTGGACATTGCCGATCAGAGCGCAGCCGTTATGCTCTCCTATGGTATTCTCGGCGCCATCGTGGCCAGAGAGCGGTTCGGATTTGGGCAAAAAGTAGATGTCTCCCATCTTGGCAGCATGGTTTGGGCCAGGGGGATGCAGAACCAGATTTCGTTGCTAGTTGAGAAAGAATACCAACGGTTCGACCGGACTCAACCGGGCAACGTGCTATGGAATTATTACCGGTGTGGCGATGGACGGTGGATAGCGTTCTCCATGGGCCAGGAACGCTACTGGCTGCCGTTCTGTAGTGTTGTTGGTAGGCCCGATTTGATCGACGATTCCCGCTTCAACACCATGGAGCGCCGTTATGAGAACCGGAGAGAGCTTGTCGAATTGCTTGATGCCCACTTCCTGACCAGGACAAGTGCAGAGTGGGAGGAGTCTCTAAGAGGAAACAGCGACATTATATGGGAGCGGGTACAGCGCAATCTGGATCTGCCGTCAGACCCCCAGGTCGTGGCCAACGATTACATCGTCCAATACGACCACCCGGCGATAGGACTTTCGAACTGGCTGCAAACGCCGGTTAACTATAGCAAGACGCCGTTGTCCACCAGGAAGATGGCGCCAGCCTTGGGCGAGAATACGGAAGAGACCCTCGTCGACCTGCTGGGCTATACCTGGGATGACATCGTGGCTCTGAAGGACAAGAACGTGATTCTTTAGCGGCGTAGCCGGTAGTAGACAGGAAAGAGTCTCAGAGTTACTATTTCCCAGTTGGTCCACTGTCTGATTCATAGACAGGGGTTGTAAGCCAACGGTCAACCAAGAGATGTGTGAGGAAATATGCCCAAGATAATCCCAGTCGCTGACGATCTGAGCAAGACATTCTGGGACGGCGTTAACGAAAAAAAGCTGATATTGCAACACTGCACCGCTTGCGACAGGCTCCAATACCCGCCGAAGCCGGCCTGCCAGTTCTGCGGATCTGGTGAAAAGCTGGAGTGGAAAGACGTGGAAGGCAAGGGCCACATCTCCACGTTCATCGTTATCGAAGACGGCCGCCTGAACCGACGCATGCCCGATCAGCCCTATAACTTGGCGTTGATTACCCTGGACGAGGATACCAGCGTTAATTTTTACTCCAACCTTCCGGGAGTGCCTCCTTATGAAGTCCCGGTGGGATCCCCTGTTGAGGTTATGTTCGAGGAAGTCGCCCCGGACCAACTGATTCACGAATGGAAGGTTGTCGGCTAAATATTCCGTACCCTAGAATGGCATTTTTATTCATTTTCAAACATAGGTGAATGATGGCTACGCAACAACAATATTCATGGCGAAGAGATAAAGACGGTCTGGGAGTATGGGAGCACCGGGGCAAGGTCGCGGTGGCCGGATACGGTCATTCCCCCGTTGACCGGCGCTGGGATGAGAAGTCCATGGACCAATCCCTGGGAGCCTACTCCATACTCGCCTGCAAGCTTGCCATGGAGGACGCGGGCGTAACTCCCGACCAGATTGACGGCATCGTTTGCTGCGATAGCCATATAGCTGGCGGCAGTGGCGGCACCGCATCCAACTGGGCGCCACGTCCCTACTTCGACCCGCCTTACGACTCGGAATTGGGACTGACCCTAATCAACGGCGAATGGCTCGCCAAGGTCATGGAGTTACCCAACGTCAAGTTCGCTCCCACCGGCGTGCCGACCATCGGCGAGATGGTGGGCCTGGCCTCCCAAGCCGTGGCCGACGGCAAATGCAACACCTGTCTGGTTATCTACCCCACGGGTAACCTTGAAGGCCGTTACCGCCGTGGTGGAGAGAATGCCGACGACTACGCCAAGGGCGCTCGCCAATGGGTTGCGCCTTGGGGCAACCACGGGGGCAACGACTTCATAAACATATTCCCCCACAACCAGTATGGTCTGAAATACGGTGGTACCCACGACGACCTGGCTCCCTTCGTGATAAACCAGCACCGGAACGGTCTGCTAACTCCCTGGGGCTACAACGCCAGCCATGGGATGGAGCAGCTTACCGTTGAGGACTATGTGACGTCGCGGTACATCCTGAATCCCCTCCGCCTGTGGGACTGCGACCGTCCGGTAAACGCTTCGGCCGCATATCTGTTCACCACGGCCGAACGGGCCAGGGACATGAAGCAGCCTCCCGTGTACGTGCTCAACCACTCGCAGCATAACTTCCCTACCCGGACAACTCAGTCGGACCTGGACGAGATTGAGGATTGGACCGACCGGGCGGCTAAAAGGATGTACGAGGGCGCGGGCCTCGGCCCTGCCGACGTGGACATCTTCAACCCCTACGACGGTTACGCGACGATGACCCAGTTCTACCTGGAGGCCTTCCAGTGGCACGGCGTGAAGCGGGGAGACGCCTACGCATTCTATGCCGGTGACATCCGGGTAGAGGGTCCGCATCCCTTCAGCTCCAGCGGCGGCAACCTGGGGAACGGCCGTACCCGGACCGCGATGTATACGGATAGTATCCAGCAGCTTCGAGGGACCGCCGGACCACGACAGGTCACGGTGAAGGCAGAGACGGCGCTTGCGGCCTTTGTCACGCCCAGCAGCGGCGGCTGGATTATGTTCGGCAAGCATCCCAGTTAGCCCGATCCCGAACCATCTCCGGTCCGGTTACTGTTTGACCGGCCCGAAAACGGAAGAGACTGATGCCTGAAAATCGTATTCTTGAGGGTGTGCGCGTTCTCACTTTGGAGCAGGTGCACGCCCTGCCATGGGGAACCTCTTTCCTGGCGGACCTGGGAGCACAGGTGATTCGAGTTGAAAGCGTTGTCCACCTCCAGGACCGCAAATCGGGGCCGTTCCCCGGCGGTAAACCCAGCGAAGAATGGTGGAACGAAGGCGGCAATCTGGCCTACTTCGGTGCTCGTAACAAGCAGAGCCTCTGCCTGGAAGTGGCCGATCCCCGGGGCAAAGAGGTTTTTCTTAAGCTGGTTCAAGAGTGCGATATCGTTACCGACAACTTTCGTCCCGGCACCATGGCCCGGTACGGATTCGACCATGAGAGCCTGAGCAAGCTGAACCCACGTATCATCACCCTGAGTTCCACCGCCTTTGGCTACACGGGATCGTGGAGCAGGGCCGGTTCCAGGGCCCGCACCGTCGATGCTTCCTGCGGCATGTCCTATCTCACCGGCTACGAAGATGGTCCGTCACGGCGGGCCAGCAACAACTACATGGATCACTCGGTGGGCAACAACGTTGCCTACGCCCTGCTGCTGGCGCTGTATCAGCGTAACAAGACCGGCAAGGGCATGCGCATCGACCTCACCATGCAGGAAACCGGCGTGTCGGCCATCGGCCCGGCTATTCTGGAAACCCAACGGGGAATCTCCCGGTCTCGCCTGGGTTGCGGCCATCTTTGGAAGGCGCCACACAACGTCTTCCCCTGTCTGGGCGAGGACCGTTGGATAACCATTGCCGTATCCACCGATGAAGAGTGGCGGCGGCTTTGCAAAGCCATGGGCGACCCGTCCTGGGCCACCGAGCGCCGCTTCGACACGTCCCACGGCCGCCACCGCCACCGGCATGAACTGGGCGAAAACTTGTCGGAGTGGACCCAAACCAAAGACTGCCAAGAGTTGATGACCGTCCTCCAAGGTTGGGGCGTTCCCGCCGGTGCGGTGTTGACCGCCGAAGACTTGGTGGCGAACCCACATCTTCAGGAACGGGAATACATCGAGGAATTCGAGAACGTCAACGCGCCTCAGGCTGGTCCCCGGAAATACGCGGGGCGCCCGTTCCGCATGCCGGGCGTTGCCATGGGTATCCAAAGCGTGGCGGCCCTTGGTGAGCATAACGAGGAGATTCTAAAGGAGATTGCCGGGTTGTCTCAAGAGGAGATAACTTCTCTGGCTGACGACGGGATAATCTCCAACTTACCCCTGCCCACGGAATCCCGGCCGTAGAAAGGAAAACTGAGGTGACGCCATGGCAAAGCTGGTCCTTTATACCTTTGGCATCTTTCAGCAACCGCGGGATCACGAGCAGATCAAGGGCTTCCATGACCGGAATCCATTCGTCTATACCAGTGCCGAGAACTCGGATGGATTTGTAGACCGCTCTGGCAATAGTTGGAAGAGAGATCACGCTGATCGTGAAACGGACTGGGGTACCCGCGAGGTCAGCCCCCGGTTTCTTACCAGCGGGGAGCACCGGGACGCCCCCGCCACCCTTTCCCTGTGGGAGGACGTTGAGTCGGTCTACGCCTTCACCTACTATGGTTTTCACGCCGAGGTGCTAAAACACCGCGACGACTGGTTCGTCAAAGGCGATTGGCCTGCTTTCGTGGCCTGGTGGATCCCGGATGACGAAACTCCGACTCGGACGCAGGGGGCTCAGCGGCTAGAGCACTTGCACGATAACGGTCCAACGGCACATGACTTCGACTTCAAGGTCCCATTCGACTCGGATGGGCAACCCTTGCAGATGGACCGGAAGAAGATTCAAGACCGGCGGAGGTCGTGCGGTCGCATATGCGGCACGGACAGGATGTCTAAAGAGTCGGGGTTCCGGAGATGACGGAGACGGAAAACCAACGATAAAACTGGTTGAGGAGATGCGCATCATGGCTAGTGACTCGTCAGGTGGACTACATTACAGTGGCGATGTAACCGTTGAGATTGATGACCCCAGTTGACCTTTTCCAACCCCCACGGCCATCGGGTTGGACCCAGGTGGGTTCGCGGCGAGATGGTTTTCGCCATGCCTGCGGGAATCGTCCACATCGACCCTGAGAAACAGGCATACGGAAAGGAATTTGTCCTGATATACAGCATGGAAGGACCCAACGGGAGGCCGGAAAGGGTCACGGGACAATACGGCATCTACGACACCAAACCCGGAGACCCAGGATATAGCCCCATCTGGCGGTACCACTTCGTGATTGTGCCCCGTGACCATGTGGCCAACACCCTCCGGTCGGAAGACGACATCTTGAAGAGTGGATACGAGGTTATCCAGTCAGACACCTACACCAATTGACCGGTTCTGTAAGAGACCAGCGTGACTGGTCACAACGACCCCACCTCAGTGGTTCATCTGAGTATTACTCGAGAGTGACAGGAAGTTCGATCTGAATGGACATCTTATCCGAC
>CAXEOX010000127.1:0-8381 GCA_963997925.1 uncultured bacterium | reverse complement strand
GAGGGAAGGAGGGAAGGAGGGAAGGAGGGGCTGATGCTCTAGGGGCATCAGATCGAGCTTGCCGGTTGTTGGATGATTGACGGAGACGGGGGAGAGTTACCCTCTCGCTACTACCATTGCGTAGTCCCCTTTGCCGAGTGATCCAGTCTAAGGCGCTCAGTATAGCAACTTAGTGGTATGCCATCAATGTTTTCCGGGGCATTTCATGACTCCACAGGACGCTCTTAACGAGGCCTCGCGAGGGGTTCCAAGTTGCAGCCGCATGACGTGTATAATCGCAGCGGCACACCGAGAGCTTCGCTGGAAGAGCCGTTACGCCGCTGTAGACAGCTGAAAGGATGTTGGCGGACAGACCTCTCTCCGGCTCAAGCTCAATCCAAGTTCGCACCGGATTCTCTATCGAGGAGATAATCATGCACAACTTGAACATCGATCCATGGTTCGTGGACAAGGCGAAGCAGATGCGCAACGGGCGGCTCAATGCCTATGAAACGCTGGATGCAAGTAAGACAGCGCTCGTCGTTGTGGACATGCAGAACTATTTCGTCGCCGACAGTATGTCGAGTTGTGCGGCGCAGGCGCAATCCATCGTCCACAACATTAACCGCCTGGCTCAGGCAACGCGAACGGCTGGCGGTACGGTGATTTGGATACAGACCGAGGCACTCGCTGCGGACCCGCAGGACTGGGCCAACCGTAAGGAAGCAACGAGCGCCGAAGGATGGGCAAGGCGTCAGTCGCTTTTGGCGACGAGCGGCGACGGATTTCCGATCTACTCCACTTGCGAGGTGTTGCCCGAGGACAAGATTGCGATCAAGTACCGCTACTCGGCGTTCATCCCGTACCCATCGGAATTCGATGGTGTGCTGCGTGAGTTGGGCATCGATACGCTGATTATCACCGGCGTCGCCACCAGCACGTGTTGCGAATCGACCGGACGTGACGCCGCCATGTGGGGCTACCGCACTGTCATGGTCTCAGACGGCAACGCCGACCAGACGGATGATTTGCACAATCACACGCTGGGCAAGTTTTTGGTGACTTTTGGCGATGTCCAATCTACCGATGATTTGCTCGCAAAGTTGCAAGCACCGGCGAAAATAGGAACCTAAACCTCTGCGGCCTTCGGACAGAAGACCTAGGTAGAAACTTGTCAGCATTTCGATGCGGGCTCCTGATTTCCGGGCACGGAAAAAGTCCCTGAGAAGCCTAGATCGGAACACGAAATGGGGAGGAACCATGAAATATGACGTTGTTATTGTCGGCGGCGGAGCGGCCGGTTCGGTGCTGGCCAGCAGATTGGCTGAATACCCGAATACCTCCGTTCTGTTGCTGGAAGCCGGGCCGGATTATCCGGATCCGGCTAATGCTCCGGACGAGATAAAGTGGGGCAACACAAGCTATGCGGAATCCCCGGACTCGGAACACAACTGGGCCCTGCGGGGAACGCTGACCGAGGAGCAAGGGGAGATGCACGTGGCCCAGGGAAAGGTCATTGGAGGCGGCTCGTCCATCAACGGGCAGGCGATGCAAAGGGGCATGCCAGAGGACTTCGACGCTTGGGCTTCCATGGGCAACGATGAATGGTCCTATACCAAAGTACTGCCCTTCTTCAGGAAATATGAGCGTGATTTGGACATTCGGGATGATTTCCATGGGACGGATGGCCCCATGCCGGTGCGGCGCCGCCAGACGGGTGAATGGCCGGACATCCAAAAGGCCTTCCACTCAGCTTGTTTGGATGCGGGCTATCACGTAGTAGAAGATACCAACGGAGCGAACCCAGCAGGCGTCGGCGTGTGGCCTTCGAACAACGTGGACGGATTGAGAATCAGCGCTGCGGTATCTCATCTGGCTCCCATGCGCCATTGTCTCAACCTGACGGTGCGGGGAGAAGTTTTCGTCAGGAAGGTTCTGTTCGAGGGCAAGAAGGCCGTTGGCGTGGAGGTCGAAAGCGGCGGAGAGGTCTTTAATGTCGAAGCGGACCGGGTTGTATTGAGTGCCGGGGCCATCAAGTCGCCCCACTTGCTCATGCTATCTGGGATCGGTCCCAAGGACCAACTTGAGGAATTCGGGATACCTCTCGTTCACGAGCTTCCCGGAGTGGGACAGAACCTGTTTAATCACCTCAGCGCCCAGATTACCTTCAAAGTCAAAGATGGAATGACCCTTGCCGGTGGCGCCGATTCGGTGCACTTCGGTTTGCACTACACTTCCGACGGGTCGAGCGAAGTCAATGACATGTTGATGAGGACCACTCCGATGGTCGACGAACGACCGGAGCGCGTTCCTGGTTTCCGGACCAAGTTCCTGAATGGTGAGATTCCACCCGAACAGGTGGGGCGAATCTCGTGTACCCTCGGGCTGCCCGACGGCGCAGGATTCGTCAAGCTTGCGTCTGCGGATCCCTCAGTGCAGCCGACCTTTAACTATCGCTATCTCCGACATCCAAATGACGTTCGCCGGGTGCGGGAAGGCATACGGATGGCTGTCGATCTCCTGGAATCCGATGCGTATAAAGACGTAGCCGATTACCGGCTGCACCCAACAGACGACATTTTGGCCGACGACGACGCTCTGGATCTCTATATCCGCCAAACTGTGGGAACGGCCAGGCACGTGTCATGCACCTGCAAGATGGGGCCTGATTCCGATCCTATGGCCGTCGTAGATCAATACTGCAGCGTCAAGGGCGTGCAAGGGTTGTCAGTGGTTGACGCTTCGGTGATGCCCAGGGTTCCCAGGTCAGGTGGTTGCCACGCCACGGTCCTCATGATTGGGGAACGCGCTGTCGAGTGGATCGCGTCGGCCTAACTCCCCCTTGCCGATGTCGGCGTTTATATCTCCAACTGGGGCCTCAACCCCCCTAGTTGGCGTATGGCTGAGCCATTTCTCAATTACACGAATAGACATATCAACGTTGGTTTTGATTGATTGTCAGGGTGAAGGAGCCGAACCATGAACGCCATGTCAGCCCAAAGCGATGCTCCTTACAAAGTCTTGGGCACTCGGCCAATTCGTCACGACGGACTGGATAAGGTCACTGGCCAAGCGAAGTACGGCGCAGACGTCAACTTTACTGGGATGTTGTACGGCAAGATTCTCAGGAGTCCTCACGCTCACGCCGTTATCAAGTCCATCGACGCTAGCCGGGCTCTGGAGATGCCGGGCGTAAAGTCAGTGGTAACTTCCGCAGACCTTCCCTTGCTATCGGCCAGGCCGGTCGACGTGGCCGAAGGAGCGGCGCTGAACCCCAGGTTTCTCAGCAACAACGTGCTGGCCGCCGACAAAGCCCTTTACAAAGGACACGCCATCGCTGCCGTCGCCGCCGACAGTCCTCATGTTGCTGAGCAAGCTCTGGCCTTGATTCAGGTGGACTTTGAGCCTTTGCCATCTGTATTAGACGGCAAAGAGGCCATGGAACCCGGCGCTCCCATCCTTCACCCCAGGTTGTACTTATCTGAGGGTGTGTTTTTCCGGCCCGGAGGCCTCTTGGACGAATCCGAGGATTCAACCCCTTCCAACGTGGCTAGCCACTTCGACCTTGAGCTCGGTGACCCAGAACAAGGGTTTGCGGAGGCTGATGTAGTGGTTGAGCGGGACTTTCATACCAAGACAGTGCATCAAGGCTACATCGAACCTCACACCGCCACGGCCCGCTGGGACCCGGACGGCAGAATCACCATCTGGGACAGCTCCCAGGGCCATTTTTCCATGCGAGACCTCACTGCTTTGGTTTTGGATCTGCCCGTTTCACAGATAAAAGTGGTGCCCATGGAGGTTGGCGGCGGCTTCGGTGGCAAGTTACACGTCTTCATCGAACCCGTGGCGGCCCTACTTTCCAAAAAAACAGGACGCCCCGTCAAGATAACCCTGACCCGTGCCGAGGAATTTGAAGGGACTGGTCCTACCTCGGCTGCCCACATCCACGCCAAGATTGGCGCAACCAAGGACGGCCGCATCACCGCCGCGGAAGCAACGATGGTGTACGAGGCTGGCGCGTTTCCAGGCGCTCCGATAAACCTGGCGATTTCGACAGTGTTCGGCCCGTACGACATCAAGAATATAAGGGTGGAAGCCTACGACGTGGTCGTCAACAAACCCAAGTGCTCTCCCTACCGGGCACCGGGAGGCCCGCCCGCCGGATTCGCTGGAGAGACCTTGGTCGACGAACTGTGTGAGAAATTGTCCATGGATCCGTTGGAGTTCAGATTGCTGAACGGAGCGAAAGAGGGTACTCGACGAATCACGGGCCAGGATTTCCGCAGAGTAGGTTTCTTGGAGACTCTGCAGGCGGCCAAGGACCACCCTCATTATCAGTCGCCACTCGACGGCCCAAATAGGGGTAGAGGGGTGGCCGCTGCGGTGTGCGCCAACATATCCGGACCATCGGCCGCTGTGCTGAACTTGAACCAAGACGGGACGGTCAGCCTGGTTGAAGGTTCTCCGGACTTGGCCGGTAGCAGGACCGCCGTGTCCATGCATGTGGCTGAAGTACTGGGCATCCCGGTCATGGATGTTCACCCCTCCATCGGCGACACCGATTCGATCGGATTCACGGCTTTCACCGCCGGGAGCAGTGCGACTTACAAGACTGGTTGGGCTTGCTACGAAGCGGCCCAAGACATGTTGAGACAACTCAAGCAACGGGCCGCTCTTATCTGGGACGTCTCCGAAGACGATGTGGACTGGTCCGAAAGCCAGTTCTTCCACAAATCGGACCCGGAACTCCAGCTCACCATAAAACAGTTGGCCGCCCGGACAAACGCCACGGGCGGCCCGGTGGTGGGTCGCGCGGCTGGAAATTGGGGTGGTGAAAGCCCCGGCTTTGCGGTGCACATCGTCGACGTGGAAGTGGACCCTGAAACCGGCAAGACTCAGATCCTGCGTTACACCGCCCTACAAGACCCCGGCACAGCAGTTCACCCCAGCTACGTGGAAAGCCAGTTGCAGGGAGGAGCGGTTCAGGGCCTGGGATGGGCCCTCAACGAAGAGTACTTTTTCAATGATAACGGCCAGATGCAGAACACCAGCTATCTGGACTACCGCATGCCAATCAGCACCGACCTGCCTATGATTGACACCCAACTGGTGGAGGTGCCGAATCCGGGGCATCCCACCGGCGTTAGAGGTGTGGGGGAGGTCTCGATAATCCCGCCAGTTCCCGCCGTCGCGAACGCGATCTACAACGCCATAGGCGTGCGGATGAATACTCTGCCCATGTCTCCGGGAGCCGTGCTTGAAGCCCTTTGGGAGAAGGGATAGGGGTATAGATGAATCGGTACTTAACTACCAAGCCAAAGTATCAATCTAGCGACTGATTCAAACCAACACTATTCGCCGTTAGTATATCCGAACGGCTATGCCGCCTCAATTCCTGAACGCAACGTCCATCTGTCGTCGGAATATAACGCCCACCGCTAATCAGGCCACTGGTAGATACGGTGTATTGGCGTGTGAATCAAACAAAAGTCATTTCGGTGGTCCCATTCCTACAACTTCGTTCGATCTGCCTCACAGCATCCCCGTTATAGAGTATCTAGCCTGAACCGATGACATTGAAAACAATGGCTTTACTTTCGAGAGGCTACTGCCAGCTTTTATCTATCCCTATTCAAAGTCCGGAAAGGTCTGGGGTGACAGCTCGTCGGCACTCTCAGCAACCTCTGGGTTCACCGAAGACCACACTCTTTCGCCGGCCTGCTGTAGCGCCTCGCTGACCGCGCGTTCATCGACATTGAGAACTTGTCCCTCTCGCATAACCCAGGCGCCATCAACCATCACGTCTCTTAAGTCTTGGGATGTTGCGTTGAATACGATGTTCTTGATGGGGTCTCGCAGGGGAACCATGAACATCGAGGAGGCATCCCAGAACAGAAGGTCAGCCATTGCCCCCGTCGAGATTCGCCCCAAGTCATCTCGATGCAACATCTTCGCCGCATTGAGTGTGGCGGCGTTGAATGCGTCGGCTGCAGTGGACAGTTCCGTCTGACGAATCATGATTTTGCCTACGACTGTAGACCAGCGCATGGCCTCAATCATGGATTGGGGACTGGTGTCTGTTGCAAGGCACACGTTCACGCCAGCGCCCAGGTAGGCGGGAAATGACTCCATAGCAACGCCACGGCGGGCAAATACCCAGGCCGCATGGGCGACAGAAGCCTTGTGTTTCGCGAGTATCGCAAGGTCGTCGCCCGCGAAGTTGACCCAACTGTGGCCCGCGGGGTACATAACGTGGCCAAGGATGCACCTGTCGCTAAGAAAGTCGATCGACTCCAACCATTCAACCGGAGTCAATCCGTGCCGTCTGACAATCTCTTGAAACTCAAATACCGCCTGACTGGTGTGGAGAGCCAGAGGAACCTGCATCTCCTCCGAAGCCTGACTGCTGATGCGCAGCAGTTCCTCGGTGCAGTTGTCTAGCTGGGCCGGGCTGATGAATCCTCTGATGCGGCCGTTGGCTCGCCC
Organism: uncultured bacterium; assembly: GCA_963997925.1. Taxonomy (GTDB): domain Bacteria; phylum Chloroflexota; class Dehalococcoidia; order Lucifugimonadales; family UBA3495; genus UBA11650. The sequence goes on along the minus strand of CAXEOX010000127.1, from coordinate 1,913 downwards.
GTCGATGCGTCCGATGAGCTCGACTGCATTCCTGAAGCCTTCTAGTCCCTTTGCCTCGTCCCATTCATAGCCAACCTGCTTCCCGTCAGAAACCCAACTGGCCGAGGCGTACATATTGCCTATGTAGGCTCTCAACCCAGCCTGTTCAACAGCATCGGCGACATAGTCTCCCATGCCGCCCAACTCCATCACCGTTGTCGTGCCCGTCCGGATAAGCTCCGCCACCGAGTAGTCGACGCAGGCCTTCCGGTCCGCATCAGTCATAGCACCGGCCCTCGCTCTTAGCATGGTTGGTAGCCCTGAAAGGTAGAACTGGCGGCTCCCAACATCTTCGATGAAGGATTTGTCCAAGGGAGAGCCCGCCATGTGACAGTGGGTGTTTATGAAGCCCGGCGTGACCACACGATCGCCTGCATCGACGACGGCGTCAACAGTCCCGTCGTAGTCTTTCCCGACGTGCTGTATCTCACTACCGTCGATGACTACGCATCCGTCTCTGAGAACGCGATGCTCATTATCTTGAAAGGCGACGATAATCTTGGCGTTGATTCTGATGCGCTTAAGCACGGGGTGCCTCCTTATATGGGACATGGCTCAAAGGTAAAGAATTCTGACGAAGAATCAGGCAGAGCGGGCCTCCACCTTTCGCGAACCGTGTTAGATCCGTCGAATATCGCGGGTCCATAATATGGTTAAATCGTTTCTACAACAACCGCCCCGGAGGAGCGCATGAAAGATGTAGCGGTCATCGCCGGGAACCGGACTTAATGACATGGAGGAGGGGGCAAGCTTAATGAGAATCTTGCTTATCGGAGCCAGCGGATTTATCGGGCATTGCCTGTCGCGCCGCCTCCGGCAGAACTCCGATTATGAAGTCACCGGCACTTACAATGCTCGGACTCCCCAGGACATCGACCAGTCTTGGTACCGGCTGGAAATCACCAATCACCAACGGCTGGAACAGGTTTTTTCGCAGGCGCGGCCCGATGTGGTGGTGCTATTGGCCGCCATCGCGGACGTTGGAACCGTCGAGAAGGCTCCGGCATGGGCTACAGAAGTAAATGTTGACGGGGCCGCCCAAGTGGCACGGCTCTGTACCCAACACCATGCCCGGCTGATTTTTCTATCCAGCGAGTACGTATTCAGCGGTGACCGTGGGAACTACCGGGAGGATGACTCCCCCGATCCAAACACTCATTACGGCCGGACCAAGTGGCAGGCAGAGCTGGCAGTTGCTCGTGAAGCCGCCCAGTGGTGCATAGTTCGGACCAGCGTGGTGTATGGCTGGCCGTTAACCGGCCGACGGAATCTGGCTACCATCATAATGGGCCGATTGAAAAATAATGAGACTTACGCTGGCAATGCTGATACTTACCGTACGCCGATATATGTCGAGCATCTGACAGAGGGTATAACGGAACTTGTGGCCAACAATCACCCTGGGATCTGTCACATCGCCGGTGACGATTGGATGAACATGTACCAGTTCGCCTGTGCGGTCGCAGAGGTATTTGATTTGGATAGCAGGCTGGTGATTCCGAGTCCGGCTTTGGAGAGTGCTTCGCCTGAAACCGGTTCGCTAGGAGGGCCAGAGCAGGACGTCAGGCCAGATATCCTAGGGTTGGACTGCACACAAACCAGTCAGCGGCTTGGGCTCAGGGCTTTCGACGTAGTTACTGGATTGCAAGAAATGTTGGCTTAGCATGGCGTGATTCTCAATGCGGCGGGACCGGCTAGGGGTAGTGACCCTGCCTCAGCTTAGATACAGGCGTCGCGAACGGCTAGGGAGATGGCGGCCAGTCTGGCGTTGTTAGTGACGGAGCCTCGGAACCCGTTGGTGATGTAGCCCACGGCCAGCCCCGAATCAAAGTCGGCCCATCCGATGGACGTGCCGGCGCCGCTGTGGCCAAAGG
>CAXEOX010000126.1:0-8529 GCA_963997925.1 uncultured bacterium | reverse complement strand
TTCATGGTGAGCTTGGATTAGTCCTATTCGTCGTGGGATTGGGTTAGTCCCGTTCGTCGCGAGATCTGATTTGCTCGTTTCGTGGTGAGCTTGTCGAACCACAGCGCCGATATGACGTGCCATGGGGGGCTGGAGGCCAACACTAAATCACCAATCCTCTCAAATCCTCTCCAGTCTTGCACTTAGCCCCCCAGAATGTTCTTGTTATACTAGGCACCAAGCGTCGGTGGCCCTTCAACGACGACCCATCTTGCCACCGGAGAAACTATGGCACAACCTTCACTTCCCAGGGTGAGCACCGGTCTGGACTGGCTGGACAGAATATTAGGTGGAGGCCTTCCGGCCCAATCCCTGGTGGTCCTCGCAGGGGTCCCTGGCTCAGGTAAGTCCATATTAGCTTTCCACTTGCTGGCCCAAGCGGCCCGGGCCAGCGGCAACGCCATGCTGGTCACCACCACCCATCAGCCCGTGTCCAAGATGCGGGCCTGATACAGCGGGCTGAATTTCCTGGGGCCAACGGGAGTCTTCGACCAACTAGACGTCCTGGAATTAGACACTGACATCGAAGACGACACTCTGCTCCGGTTGCTCAACGCCATCGGTAGCCGGATCTAGGACCACAAAGTCGGGGTGGCGGCGATTGACAGCTTCCGGGCAATCAGCGACGTATCGCCCAACCGGGGTCAACTTTGGCGGTTCCTGGGCACTCGCAGTGCCCAACTGGTGGAGAACAACTGTCTGGGGCTTCTGGTGGGCGAGTACTCTCTTCCCCGGGACCTTGATCTGCCGGAGCTTGCCATGGCGGATGTGGTGATTTACCTGGAGGTGGAGCGGTTGGTGGCGTCGGACCTGCGGACCCTGCGCATCTATAAGATGAGGGGCAGCAAATACGTGGAGGGCCGCCAGGCATTCTACGTTAACAACGACGGCATCCAATTCCTGGGTGGTTCCCCGGAACAACCGGAGATTGACCCTGACGAAGAAGCGGAGCCCACTATCTGGCCTCCGAACTAAGAGCCGTTATTAGTCATCCCTATCCGTACCAGCCCCAATTCCTCGTACGAATAGTCTTCCCCCAGCAACTCCCTTACCGGGCTCAGCAGCACTCCGTCGGTTTGTCGAAAGGCGGCCTTGATGTTGGCGACCCTATCCGCTGATGGCATCATGTGAGCCAGGTCTAGGTTTTCGCCACCATCGACTATTCGTACGATATGGTTGAGGATGGTGTTGCCGGTCAGGCCGCGGTGCTTCGCGATCTCGCCGACGGACATCTTCCGCGAGATAAGCTCTTTGGTTTCGTTCAGTGTTGCGCTGATCTGATCTCTACGGCGGGTCCTTTCCCTGGGACGGTTTGTCCGCTGGACAGCTACCTCTGTTTCCGCTATCCCGTTAGCCAGAGCATAGTCCTGTATCACTTCCAAGAATGGGCCGCTGAACTGCTCCAGCTTCACCCGCCCCACGCCGGAGATGCTACCGAAGGCCTCTAGAGTACGGGGGATGCGGCGGGACATTTCCATGAGCGCTGCATTGCTGAATATAACGTAGGGCGGCACCGATCTCTCGTCGGCTATCTGTTTGCGTAGTTCGCGCAACTGCTCGAATAGCTCTGGGTTCGATGGCGTGCTTTCTTCACGGACACTGCGGGTTGGGCTCTCGGCATCGCGTTTTGGAGCCGTCAACTCTAGCCGGCCACCGCTGGTTAGGAATTCCCGCCCTTCGTTGGTGGTGGCCAGGGTCGGGTACTTCCCTTTGTCCTTCTCCAAGAATCGCCGCTCCAGCAGGGCATCGATCCAATGCAAGAGTTCGTCCGATGTGACGCCGGACGCGATGCCAAACACCGTCAAATCATCGTGCTGCCAACGCTCGATCTGCTTGGTTCGTTTGCCAAGAAGCACGTCAGCGACATGGCGCGCTCCGAAGCGATTACCGGTGCGGATGACCGCCGAGAGAATCTTCTGCGAGATTTCGGTGGCGTCAGTTGTCTCCCTGGTAGTCGTACAGTTATCGCAACCGTCGCAGGATGTCTCGCTCCAACCCTCGCCCAGATACTCGATCAGATATTTCCGGCGGCAATTCCAAAGTTCGGCGAACTCAATCACCTGGCGAAGCTTCTTTTCGGCGTTCTCCCGCTCTGCTTGATCTAAGATTTGGCGGATGAAATATTCTTGCTTCAGCCGGTCTTGGTTGGAGAAAAAGAGGACGCAATCGCTGGGCAGACCGTCCCGCCCGGCACGGCCGGTTTCCTGGTAGTAGCCTTCCAAGGTTTTGGGTAGGTCGTAGTGAACCACCATGCGTACGTCAGGCTTGTCGATGCCCATGCCGAAGGCGATAGTCGCCACGATGATTGGGACTTTGTCACGGATGAACTTTTCTTGAGTCTCCCGGCGAACTTCCGGCCCCAGCCCGGCATGGTAAGCCAGAGCGTTGAATCCTTCCTCCGCCAAGTCATCCACCAACTCTTCGGTGCTGTTGCGGGAAAAGCGGTAGATGATGACCGGCTCGTTCTTGTGCTTATTCAAGAGGGTCAGGAGTTGATCGAAGGACTTTCTCTTGGGTTGGACTGCGTAATTGAGATTGGGCCGGTTGAAGCTGGAGATAAAAACCTGGGCTTGCCCGAGACCTAACTGGTTGACGATGTCCCGGCGCACTTGCTCAGTGGCCGTTGCGGTCAGCGCCACGATGGGCACGGTGGGGAAATCCTGACGTAGAGTTCTTAGGTTGCGGTAGTCCGGGCGGAACTCGTGGCCCCATTCCGATATGCAGTGAGCTTCGTCGATGGCGAACAGGCTAACGTCCACGCTGCCAAGGAAGTCCTTGAAACCGGGCAATGCCAGCCGTTCCGGAGCCACGTAGAGAATCTTGAAGGCGCCATCCCGGGTCATCTGTTGGACCCGGTTAATCTGGGAGGCGGTTAATGAACTGTTGATGAACCCGGCGGCTATGCCATGAGCCAGAAGGCCGTCAACCTGGTCCTTCATCAGGGCGATGAGGGGCGAGACGACGATTGTCACGCCGGAAAATAGCACCGCCGGCAACTGGTAGCAAAGGGACTTGCCGCCGCCGGTTGGCATCAGCACCATTGCGTCCTTCTTGGAAAGAACGCGGCTGATAATCTCTTCCTGAAGAGGCAGGAATCGGTCGAAGCCGAAATAGGTCTTTAGATGTTCAAGCACGGCATCATGCTAATCGGGCGCTGCTCGTCGAACAACGCCCGATTGTCAGTGGATTTTTCGTGGATCAGCCCCTACCGTCCCGTCCAAACAGGGGCGCGCTTCTCGGCGAAGGCTTTGACGCCTTCTTTAGCGTCCTCGGTTAGCAAGACTTCGTCCCGCTTCTTTTGGGCGTAGTTCACCCGCTCTTCCATCCCCATCTCAGTTCCCTTGATGGACACTTCCTTGATGGCTGCAATGGAAAGGGGGGCGTTGGCGGTTATCTTGCGGGCTAGTTCCTCAGCCTTGGGCATGACCTCTTCCGGCGGCACAACATAGTTGACCAGCATCAGATCCAGTGCCCGTTGGGCGTCCACGAAGTCGCCGGTAAACAGGAACTCAAAAGCGATATTGCGTGGCACTACCTGGGAAAGCAGGGCGGGGCCGCTGACCGACGATAGGCCCCGTTTCGCCTGGGGCCAGCCGAACTGAGCCTCCGAAGAGGCCACCCGGATATCGCTGCCCAAGGCGATGCCGCAACCTTGAGCTAGGCAGATTCCGTTGATGGCGGCTATTATGGGCTTCCATATATTGGCCTGAACAACGTAGAGATCGCCGGTGCTGGGGCCTTCATTGGCCCTGGCATTGGCCATAGCCACTAGGTCGTGCCCGGTGGAGAACGCCCGTCCGTTTCCCGTTACGATGGCGCAGCGGACTTCCGGGTTGTTCTTTACGTCTTGAAAGGAGTCCCAAAGAATCTGCCGCATCTCCGGGTCGATGGCGTTCATCTTCTCCGGACGATTCATTGTGATATAGGCGATGCCGTCTCTAATCTCGTATAGTGCTTCGTCGGCCATTTGTGAACCTCTCGGTTATTTAATCTTCCAGCTATCAGCAATCAGTGTTCAGCTTCTTGCTAAATTATTCTCGATCCCGTGGGCTTGGTTCCGATTATACCCTGTGTTTCCAGGTCGTCGATGTCTTCGGCTGGGATGCCTAGCAGTTCGCCGTATATCTGGCGATTGTGCTGGCCCAGGGTGGGCGAGGCCCAGCGCACTTCGCCGGGGGTCGCCGACATCTTCCAGGGGATGCCGGGGTAGGTCATTTCGCCCACCTGCTCATGGTTGACGCGAACAAAGGTGCCCCTCGCTTCATAGTGGGGATCCGCCAGCAGGTCCGGGCCGCCCATGACCGGGGAGGCAGGCACGCCTTCTTTCTGTAGCAGATGGCAGATGTCGTAGGCCTTTTTGTCTGCCGTCCAACCGGATATCAGTTCGTCCAGGTGGTCTTCATGTTCCATCCGGCCTGCCAGGGTGGAGAAGCGGGAATCTCCCGCCAGTTCCGGGCCACCGACTTGCTGGGCCAACTGCCGCCACTCTTCATCGTTGGTGGCGGCGATGGCCACCCAACGGTCGTCTCCAGCGCATTGATAGCTGTTGTGGGGGGCGAAGTAGGGTGAACGATTGCCCCGGCGTTCCGGCTCTTTGCCGGTCATCTGGTAGGCCAGCACGTCGGCCCCGATCAGCGATACCGCCGATTCCTGCTGAGACACGTCGACGAACATTCCCTTGCCGGTGCGCTTCCGGTAACGCAGGGCGGCTAGCAGCACCCCGGCGGCATGGGAGCCGGTGATGGGGTCGCCGTGGTTTATGCCCGATTTCATCGGTCCTTCACCCCGGTATCCCGTCATGTGGGCCATCCCGGATAACTGCTCCTGACCGATTCCATAGGCCAGGTACTTCTGCCAGGGGCCGCTGTTGCCGAAGGCGGGCATGGAAACGTAGATCAGATCGGGACGGATGCGGCGCAACGTCTCGTAGCTGTATCCCAGTCGTTCCAGGCTGCCCTGCCGGAAGTTTTCAATCACCACGTCGCTGATGGCCACCAGTTGTTCAAAGACCTTGCGGCCCGTCTCCGTGGTCAGTTCCAAGGAGATGCCGTATTTGCTCATGTGCAAGCAGTTGAACCAACCGTTGCGATTCCAGGGTTCGTCACCTGGTTCGCAATCGGGGTAAGCGGCGATGCCTCTAGCAGGGTTGATGGGGCCGCGATGGGAATCGTACACGCTCAGCGATTCCATCTTGATAATCTCCGCGCCCATGTCGGCCATGAGCTTGGTGCAGTAGGGACCGGCCCAGATGCGGGAAAGATCCAGGACACGGAAGTTCTTGAGGGGCTGATTCGAATTCCCGTTATTGGCCTGATGTTTGGTGGTCAACTAAATCACCCCCTGATCCCGGAGCTGGGCAATCTCGCCGGATGATTGTCCCAGCGCATCCCCTAATATCTCCTCGGTGTGTTCACCCAAGTGTGGGGCGCGGTGGTAGACCCAGTGGTCGGGGGCGCTGCCGGTGGGACGACCCCCCTGTGGTCCCCCCTTCGTAAGGGGGGCCGAGTTGTCCTGCCCTACCTGAGATGACTGGGACGCCGCAGCCTCCCCTCCTTGCGAAGGAGGGGATTGAGGGGAGGTCGTTACCGTCGCCCGTATAGGCGCGCCAGGATACCGGAACGTCCCAGCCTCTCCATGGTCGATGTCGACGAAGTAGTCCCGGGCGGTAAGCTGCTCCATCTCCAGAATGTCTTCCATCGTGGCGACGAATCCGAAGCCCAATCCGGCCTCCTGACCTGCTTTGAAAATATCGACCTTGTCGTGGTCCAGCAGCCAGGGAAGCATCAGAGCGTCGACTTCATCGGCGTTTATCAACCTGCCGTTTCGGGAAGCGAAGCGAGGATCGGATAACTCTTCCCGCTCCATGATTCCGGCAATCTCCGGCCAGCGGGTGTCAGGACCGGAGATGATTCCCACGTAGCCGTCCTGGCAGGGGTAGATCCCCCACGCCGCCCGCCCGTAGCCCCGGTTGCCCACTCTGGTGTACTCCTCTCCCGAGTAGCTGTACTGCATCATCGCGTTTTCCAGAATGTTGGTGGCGTAATCGGCGATGGACATGTCGATGTGCTGGCCTTGACCCGTATCTTCGGCATGCATCAAGGCGCCCATGGTCGCGACGAAAGCGGTTTGTCCGGCGCCAAGTTGCGCCAGGGGCGCGCCTTCTTTAAGAGGCTCCGATTCAGGTTCGCCGGTGATGTACATCAGCCCGCCCGCTGCGTACAGGTTAAGCTCGGTGGCCTTCCAATCGCGGTAGGGACCGGTCTGTCCGTAGTTGGTTATGGACGTCATCACCAGAGCGGGATTCAGCTTCTGTAGGTCCGGATAGCCCAATCCCAGCTTGTCCAAAGTGCCCGGAGCGAAGTTCTCCACGACGATCTGGGCGGAGGGAATCAAACTCTTGAGAATGTCTTTGCCTGCATCGGAATGAAGGTCCAGCGTTAAACTCTTCTTAGAGGTGTTCAGGTACAGGAACCAAGCCCCGGACTCGTGCGGCTCCTCTCCGTCAGGGAGAGGGGATGGCGTGAGGGCCTTAGGAAACGGCCCGAACTTGCGGATGGGGTCTCCGGTGCCGGGACGCTCTATCTTTATAACATCTGCGCCCAAGGTCGCCATAAGTTTGGTGCAGTAGGGACCGGAAAGGTAATGGGTGAGGTCGATGACCCGGACACCTTCCAGCAATCCGGGCAGCGAACCGTTATTTGATGATTCGGTGGTCAAGAACTCCTCCTGATTGGGGGCCGCTTGCGGGACACTGCGGCGGCGCTAGTCATTGTGTCATCGGCAGGAGGGAAATGCAATCGGACTCTCCACTAAGTAGGGCATATCCTAAGCCCGTTCGCCGTGAGCCTGACGAAGGGCTCACCACTAACAGAATAAGGGCAATGGCCAACGGAATCGAGAGGACAGTGCTGAGACTGTCCCGAAGCTACATTTATGGTATTCTTCAGGAACTCTGACGCTGGCGGTTTACATAAAACCAATATCGCCGGGATGCGGTTAGAGGCTTAGCGGAAATAAGGGAGGGCTCAATGGAGCGGCCAGTTTTTCAGCCTACGGGCACCCCGGTGATGGACCTGGACACCCCAGCATTGGTGGTGGACTTGGACGTTATGGACCGGAATATCGAGACATTGCATAGCCGGTTCGACCAGTCCACTGCGAAGATACGCCCCCACGTTACCGGGCATCAAACTCCCAAGATCGCCCACCGGCAGTTGCAAGCGGCCAACACGGTGGGAGGAATCAGCGTAACCACCGTCGGCGAAGCGCAGGTATTCAGCGACGCCGGAATAACCGACATCCTGGTGGCCAGCCAGATCGTGACACGCTCTAAGATAAACCGTCTCTGCGCCCTGGCGGGGTCCAACAAAATCGGTGTGGCAGTGGACAATCCCCAGAACGTTTCTGACCTCTCCCAGGCGGCGACGGCCCAAGGCGTTACTTTGGGCGTCCTCGTCGAGTTGGACGTTGGTTTGGGACGATGCGGAGTTTCCCCGAGCGGTGAAGCCGTGGAGTTGTCAAAGGCTGTTTCCCGATCTCCGGGGCTACGATTCGACGGAATCATGGCCATCGCTCCGTTGCCTGCATCGAGTGGGGAAGGAAGCGACGGTCCGAGTTTCCCTGACCGGCAAGAGAGAGACGCCATATCGTGGCGGGTGCTCCAGCAAGTGCTGGACACGAGAGAGCTTATCGAGAAAGCTGGTCTTCCCGTATCGGTGGTTAGCGTAGGCGGCACCCACAACTATGACATCGCGGCCGGGATGGCAGGTATAACCGAGATTCAAGCAGGGTCCTATCCTTTGATGGACCACCTCTATTGCCGGTTGCGCCCTGAGTTCAATCCGGCGGCCAAGATTCTGGCGGCGGTCATCAGCCGCCCCACTGGTGAGTCGGCGGTGTTGGATGCCGGGCACAAAGCCACCGGACCCGACCGGGGCATGGCGGTGCTGGATGGTGTCGCCGGAGCCAAAGCCGTCCGATTTAGCGCCGAGCACGGTGTGCTGGACCTGCAAACCGGTCCCGCCCAGAACATCAAAGCCGGGGACAAAGCTTGGCTGGTTCCTTACGACCTGGGCCTATGCTTCAACCAATACGACTACGTCCGAGCGGTGCGCGGCGACAAGCTGGAAGGCTTCTGGTCCATCGCTGGACGGGGAAGGTTCGATTAAATCTGCGCCATCAACTGTCAGCAAAAGTTGATTCAGGAGGACATGGATGGAGCCGTTAGAGGTCGCGCAGGCCTATTTCGACGCATGGAACCTGCAGGATCCCGCTGAGATAGCCGCCACCTTCGCTCCGGGCGGCACTTACGCCGACCCCACGACGGGTCAGCCGTTGTCGGGACAAGCCATCGTCGAATATACCAGCGGGCTGGCGTCTTTCGGGAGTAGTGGATACGTGAGCCAGGGCGACTGTTCCAAACCCGGAACATTCAATATGACATCCATCAGTCTTCATTCGGATGAAGAGGCGCAAGAAGTGAGTGGGGGT
>CAXEOX010000125.1:0-8586 GCA_963997925.1 uncultured bacterium | reverse complement strand
GTTATTGTGCACCAACGGCATGTTCCACCAGACGGTGCGCTCTTCGTCGCCAAGCTTGCGGTACATGTTCATCACCATGTCGTCGTCCTCGGAATGGACCAAGAGCATGGCATTCTGACGTTGTATCAACTCCATCAGATCGTGAAGGTGGCCCATACGAACCATTCTCCCTGGCCCTGGAGTGGCGGGAGGACGTACATTTGTGGTGAAAATCTTAACGGATGCGAAGCCATCTTGAATCGCCTCGCTCACCTGGCCCATGATGTTGGAATCAATCTCACCCGAGAGCATCAGATGATGCGAGTAGTCGGCGTAAGAATTTCCCTGCCAGACGGAAGTGCGCTCGGCGATGGCCTGGTTAACGTCGATGCCGGGATTCTGGACCGCAAAGTCCAACAGAGTGGTGGTGCCTCCAAAGAGGGCCGCGCGGCTGACCTGATCGGGCGGCGCCGTACTCTGGTTTTGGCCCTGGGCCACGAAAGGCGCGGCGATATGGGCGTGGGGCTCAATGCCTCCAGGAACCACAATCTTCCCTGAAGCGTCAACGACGCGGCCCGCTTCTTCGGTGAATGTCCCTGGGGCAGCGACCCCGACGATTTTCTCCCCCTGCACCGCCACTTCCCAATCACCAACTCCCCAAGGAGTTACCACCTGTCCGCCTTTAATAATCAGATCTAGCATGGTCTTCCTCCAAAACGACTTCGAGGTTAGAGCCGGGCAAATGCAGGACTTTTTGTACCTGCGGCCCACTGCTCCGAACTGGGCCCACCCTGGCGGGGTTAATTATGCCAGGGAGACTCCCACTCTGCCCAGGCGCTTTTAGGACAGGTTTTGGATGACGGCCCAGGTGTGAGGGCTCTGCGGGTTTGGGGTAGCAATAAACCGGGGGGAATTCATAGTAGCCGCCATGAAATTCGGCTTCATCCTTTGGACCTATGACATTATCCGCGAATAGTGATTGTCCCAGGACACCAACCTGATGGAGTGTTATACAGGCTTTAGGAGATAATTGCCTGTCGGGCACGTATGTTAGAATCAGGCAAGTAAGCTCCGTAGACCCTTAAAATCAGATACCCTGCCTTGCAGTAATTGCGGGCGGATTTCCGACCAGATTCGTGCCTGAGAACCCCTTTCCGGTAGGACCTTTCGCGACACGTTCTCCTAAGCAGCGGGTCGCGGGTTCGAATCCTGCCTGGGACGCCACAACATCCCGCTGTTAGTATATAAGCCGGACTCTCGGGTGGTTACCCAGTATATTGATCCGGGGTCTTTCACGCGAAGAGATTCGGATCTGCCAACTCGATATCCATGTCAGTGTACTTTACCTCGATTCCAACTCCGACTAACCGGCCACTGCCATCGGTGCCCGCGATGTAGGTATCGAATGATGTCCTGTCTCCCAAGACCTTCAACCCCCTAAGCCCATACCACGGTCCGGGGACAGCAACGAAAGCTGCCGGCCAAATTGCCGGTACACTGGGTGGCACTCCGCAGGACTAAAAAGCACAATAGACGCAGATGGCGCCGCAAAGATGCGGCTCCACGATTCTCACTGGTCAAAGAAGGATGTAGCTTATGACAACATCAAGACTCCCTGGGCCTCCTGGCATATTCACGGGCTTACCCAATGCCATTGTCGACTTAAATGCCGACGCCGGGGTCGAGTTGGTCAAAGGTCAGTGGCGTTACCATGATGCCGAAGTGGTCACCGTTGAATTCCGCAGCCCAGGTGAAGACGGTAATCCAACCGGGCCTCCGAATCAGACCTACGACATTGTTCCCCATGCTCAGGGTCTGGATTTTGATGACTCGGGTTGGGAAACAGTAGCCTCTACTGACCTAGATGGTCGTCGAAGCACTGGCAAGGTCTGCTTCAACTGGTATCGCATCAACGTCACTATTCCCGAGAAGGTCGGCAACTTCAATCCTACGGGGTCTACCGTTGTATATGAGGTAGTCATCGATGACTATGCCGAGATTTGGGTCAACGGGGAGATGCCAAGGACAGTGGGACAAGCTGGCGGGACTGTAGTAGGTGGGTTTAACTCGCCCAATCGCATTATCCTCGCCCGGAACGTGAGGCCAGGGCAGCAGTTTCTGATTGCAGTCTTTGGAATCAACGGCCCAATATCCGCTTCCCCCGAGAACTACATCTTCATGCGCACGGCGACTCTGGAATTTTACGCGGGAAATCTCGAAAGGGCTGCAGGGGAGGTACCGTTTGAAATCTCTCGGAGCGATCCGGCATTGGAGGATATCGTCCGAGTAGACACCAGATTAGAAAAGGTGGCTGGTGACTTTGTCTTCACTGAAGGCCCAGTCTGGTCACACGCTGGGTTTTTGTTTTTCAGCTCTCCTGATACCAACACCATCTATCGTTGGACTCCTGATGGTACCGTGAACGTCTTCCCGGCGAAAAGCGCCTACCGTGGTTTCGACATCGGAGAGTACACCAAACCTGGTTCCAGTGGCCTGACCTTGGACCCGGAAGGACGACTGACCATTTGCGAGATGGGTAACCGCCGAATCATTCAGACATCGGGCCGTGGTGAAGTGGTGGTGATGGCGGACCGATATCAGGACAAGCGTCTGAACAGTCCCCACGACTTGGTGTACAAGTCCGATGGATCTCTGTACTTTACCGACCCACCGTTTGGGCTTCCCCAAACGTTCAGCGATCCACGGAGAGAACTACCTTTCAGCGGGGTATTTCTGGTCCATGAAGACCAGGTCGTTCTCCTGACCGATGAACTGGCGGGCCCGACGGGCCTCGCCTTTTCACCAGACGAGAAATATCTTTATGTCGGCAATCGGGACCGTCAAAAGAAAGTGGTAATGCGATACCTAGTGAATGTCGACGGGACTCTTTCGCCGGGAGAGGTCTTCCACGACATGACCGAGGCGCCGGGAGAGAACGGTATTGACGGGATAAAGATCGATCAAGAGGGACACCTGTATGTCTGCGGGCCGGGTGGCGTTTGGATTCTCTCCCCCCAAGGACAGGCTCTCGGTGTGATTAAGGGACCCGAACAACAACACAATTTGGCTTGGGGGGACGAGGATGGTCGAACCCTCTATATGACGGCAATCACCGGCATTTACCGTATAGCTCTAAATATTCCTGGAATCCGGCCGTGACATAACCCCGAGCGTGGGATTCCAGGTACTCGGCTCGAGCCATCAGGCTAGCCCGGGCCCCGGCGTCCCTACGCATCGCTCATGCCCAGGAAATGGTGAAGTTGGTGGAGGACACTCCACTATGGAATGGAAAGAATCTAAACGGCTGTGACTGGCCAACGAGAGGAAAAAGTAGTATGGCAAGACGAATGCCCATCGTGAATCGGGAAGAATTGTCCCCGGAGCAGCAGGCAGCCTATGATGAGGTCGCTGGTATCAGAGGACGGCCACCGGAGGTGGGTCCATCCTCGGTCATGATTCATAATCCGGAAATGGCGGCCCAGGTTAATCGCCTATCGGCGTTCTTGATGGCAGACACTGAACTGCCTGAGAAATTCAGGAGACTGGCCGCTATCATCGCTGCCCGGTCGATAGACTGCCGTTATGTCTGGAACGCTCACGCCGCCGCAGGCCGTCGGGCTGGTCTTGATGACGCCCTGGTGGATGCCATAAGGGACAAGAAGCCCCTGCCGGTAATGGAGCCAGACGTGGCGGCCGCAGTGGGATATGGGGTGGAGTTGACCGGACAAAACAAGGTCAGCCAGGAAACATTTGACGCAGCGGTGGCGGCACTGGGCTACCAAGGCACCACAGAGTTCACCACCATAATGGGCTACTTCAGATTGGTCGGTCTCAACGCCAATGCCGGTGACATTGACCTTCCCGCCGATAGGACTGAGACTGACTTGCCGGTATAGTGTCGGAGAGATGGCAGTGCTGCCGGCAGCATAGATGAAGAGGCCCTGTCAGAGATTGACAGGGCCTCTTACTATGGGATATGACGGTCGCTGGCCTGGAAAGTCTAGTAAGGGATCTACAGGGGACGCTCGATGAATCAAGGTAGTCCGCCGATCAGCGGCAAGACGCGTTTTTATGGCATGTTCGGCGATCCGGTTGAACATCTTAGGGCGCCAACCGCCCTAAACGAACTCATGAATAGCCGCGGGGTAGATGCGGTCATGTTACCTCTGCACGTTGCACCGGAACACCTGGCGGAGGCCATCGCAGGGATTCGGCTCATCCGTAATTTCTCGGGGTTTATGGTGAGCATCCCCCACAAGTCGGCGGCAGCCGAACTCTGTGATGAGATCCTACCCAATGCCAGAGCATGCGGCGTCGTTAACGCTGTCCGCATCGATCAAGATGGCCGGTTGATCGGCGAGTCATTTGACGGGGTTGGCATGGTTAGATCGATCGAGATGCAGCGTGTCCTCAACTCCGACACCCGAGTATTACTGGTCGGAGCGGGAGGTGTAGGCAGGTCAATAGCTGTGGCGATTGCTCTAGCGGGCGTCGGGTACTTGGCGATCGCAAACCGGACCCCATCCAAGGCAGACGAACTGGCCGGAACGGTCCGCCGTGCCGCTCCGGATTGTGTGGTAAAGTCTGATTCCTCGTTCGATCCGGAAGGTTTCGATATAGTGGTAAATGCTACTTCTCTGGGTCTTAACGGACAAGGCCCGATGCCCGTCGAGGTCTCCCGGATATCGAAGCCGGCTTTGGTGGCGGAGGTTGTAATGGTGCCTGAAATCACTCCGATGTTGCATTCCGCCCAGGAGCGGGGCCTTGCCGTGGTCCGTGGTTCGGAGATGATGACCAATCAGGTTGAGATATGGGCAGACTTCTTTGGGATGGCGAACTGACGCAGGGCTCTGAAGGCATTCAGCGATAATGGGGACGCTCTTATTCCATTTGACCAGACGATAACTGTACAAGTTTCTTAAAAGCCCCCGGCTACGTTATCACAGCGCTCAGAGGCAAATGACTTCTAAGCAGCGGGTCGCGGATTCGAATCCTGCCTGGGACGCCAGATATTCACGAGTAGTGTCATCGATTGAACCGGCCATCCTTGGAGTCTGAGCGGCCCCCTGCTTAACGAGGGGAACCAGGTTGGACTAGCCAGGTCTATTACTCAGATCACATCTCGGTATATAGTAAGCCTCGTCGGCGAGAACCACGATACCCAGCGTCCGCATGCCCATCATAGAAGATTACCTCGGCCCAATCGACTCGTGAATCAGCTGACTTTCCTACCAGGTCATCTCTTGATCGCCTGGGTCAAAGTCGCCTCCGAAACGGCTCACAGGACTCCGGAACGGTTTTTGACAGGCGAACGTGTGGGCGAAGGATATTTCCAAACGCTCCGGAATCGCGATTGAACAGTCGTCCATAGCGCTTCAGCAGTTACAATGGTCGAGGATTTTGATAACTCCTGCGATCAGTAACAACTACCATAAGAATGAGAGGAACGTAAATGCCTATCAGCGGAAGTATGAATACCGGCCCGAGCTTGACCTTTGTCGACTGTGAGATTGACGCCAGTGCGGGTGCGGGCGGTGGTTCGGGGCAGATGCCTGCGCAAGCCCGCCGCGAGGTCGTCATTAGTGGCAAGCGAGTCAAGACGGTGGATGTCCATGCGCATTGCATCGTCCCTGAGGCTGCTCAGCTGATCAATCACTCACTGGAGGCACCGGGTCTTCTGTGGTCCAATATCGGCGATCGTCTGACGCAGATGGATGGATCGGGAGTCGATGTCCAGGCGCTCAGCATAAATCCTTACTGGTATCGAGCTGAGCGGGATGCCGTCGTCGAATTGATCCGAATGCAGAACGAAGCCTTGGCCGGGTTCTGCGCGGCGCAGCCGGATCGGTTCGTCGCCTTCGCTACTGCGTCATTGCAATATCCTGACCTCGCGACTGAGCAGGTAGAGCACGCAGTCAAGACACTCGGCTTTCGCGGCATCAGTGTTGGCGGCAGCGTCGCCGGCGAGGAGCTCGCCAACCCGAAGTTTCACCCGTTCTGGGCCAAATGCGAAGAGCTGGGTGTGCTCGTCTTCATGCACCCGCTCGGCACCCGCGAATTGGAACCGAGCGGCCGGTTGGGCGGGAGTGGTCTCTTGACGAACACCATCGGCAATCCGCTGGAAACAACGATAGCCTTGTCGCATCTGATTTTTGAAGGAACGCTTGACCTC
Source organism: uncultured bacterium (assembly GCA_963997925.1). Taxonomy (GTDB): domain Bacteria; phylum Chloroflexota; class Dehalococcoidia; order Lucifugimonadales; family UBA3495; genus UBA11650. The sequence continues at coordinate 2,435 of CAXEOX010000125.1, read as the reverse complement.
TTTCCAGGCCTCAAGATCTGCGCCTCGCATGGCGGCGGTTTCCTGCCGTCCTATGCCAGCCGCTCTGACGCGGTAATAACGACCTTCCCGGACCGGGTCGGGCCCGTGCCTAAAAAGAAGCCGACCGAATATATCCGAGGCGGCCAACTGTATTTCGACTCGATTATGTTCACTGCCGAGGGCATGCGGCACCTGATCGCCGAGGTTGGGATTGATCACGTGGTCCTCGGGACCGATTACCCGTTCCCCTGGAACACCGCTCCGGTCGACCACGTCATGTCGATTCCCGGGCTAAGCGAAGAGGACCAGATCAAGATTCTCGGAGGGACGGTGGCGAAACTCCTCGGGATCGACGGGTAGGCAATCACAGTTCGGGGCGGCTTGCGCCGCCCCGGTATGCCCTTAAAGGTCGTGGGGGAAACTGGATCGCCAGTCAACCCCGTGGCTATACTGTGATTCTCAGCGCGGTATCCCCTTAAAATATTGCCTAAAGGAGATGGTCCACATGGACGTAGCGATCCTCGATGATTATCAAGCGGTAGCCCAACAGATGGCTGACTGGTCCCAATTACCCCCTGGTATCAACGTACAGTTTTTCCATGACCATATCGCAGATGAAGACGCATTGGTGGACCGGCTGAAGAACTTCCAGGTAGTCATGGGGATGCGGGAGAGAACTCCTTTTCCGCGTTCAGTACTTGATAGATTGCCGGAACTACGCCTCCTAGTCACGGCAGGGATGGGCAACGCGGTATTTGATATACCGGCGGCAACCGAGCTAGGCATCGTGGTCACTGGAACAGGTGGCGTCGGAGAAGGCCCCACCGAACTCACCTGGGGGCTCATATTAGCCCTAGCACGGCGGATCCCGCAGGAAGACCGGCTCACCCGGGAAGGGAATTGGGGAACAACGGTGGGGATCGGGTTAAAGGACAAAACCTTGGGCTTGCTGGGGCTGGGACATATCGGCTCCCTGGTAGGGAAAGTGGGTGCTGCCTTAGGCATGAACATCATCGCCTGGAGCCAGAATCTTACGCCTGAGAGGGCGGCAGAGTGTGGCGCTACTCTGGTAGACAAAGACACCTTGTTTAAGGAGTCCGACGTATTGTCCGTGCATGTCCAGCTTAGTGACCGGACTAGGGGGTTGGTGGGAGCCAAAGAGCTAAGCTTGATGAAGCCAACTTCCTACCTAATCAACATATCCAGAGGACCGATCGTAGACGAACTCTCGCTGATTCAAGCATTAACCAGCGGGTCCATCGCAGGAGCTGGGCTTGATACATTTGACATTGAGCCGCTCCCAACCAATCATCCCCTTTTGGGGTTGTCCAACACAGTAATCACTCCCCATCTGGGATATGTCACGGAGGATGGCTACAGGGTCCGCTATACCCAAGTGGTGGAGGATATCCGCGCATTTATCAGCGGCGAATCTATCAGAGTTTTGAATCCCCAGGTACTGGAGTCAGCACAACTCAGAGGACCGGCCTAACGGTCTCTGTAGTCAACAAACATCGTTCGATTGATGAGGAGGTATTGTGGCAAACAAAAAGGGGACCGGCCTGTTCATGGTGTGGGTGGACGTGCCCGACGATAAACTGGCCGAATTCAACGGCTACTACAACGAGGAGCACCTGGCTGAACTCCTATCTGTGCCCGGTGTTCTCAACGCAGCCCGTTACGAGGCGGTTAGCAGCGGCCCTAAGCATCTGGCTTGCTACGAATTGGAAAGTCCAGCGGTTATCGAAACCGATGCCTTTAAGAATCGTCAGCCTACAGAAAGGAGCCTTCGCGCCGGACCTAGAGGGGTCGGCTCCAACCTCATCAGCAACGTCTATGAGATGATTTACCCGTCCGAACTAACCGATGAAATCGCCGGTTCGGACATGGCCCCGGCGCTGCAGATAGGCCGGATGAGCATCGCCCCTGAAAACGAAGCCGAATGGAACCAGTGGTACAGCGGTGTCTACGTGCCCAACTACGAAACAGTACCTGGGTGCATCCGCGGCCGCCGCTGGAAGATTGTTCGAGGAGAGCCTGAATACGCCGTGGTGTACGAATTCGAAAATGAAAATGTGTCCGCGACGGAAAAGTGGCTGGAGCAACGTGACATCTATCCGGACAATAACAGGATGCGGGACATAATGACCCACGCGCCTGGCTCTCCTGGGATCTGGAAGAAGACGTTCCAACTGTGAGTCCGTTCACTGCTTCGAGATAGGACCTCTCGCGACACTTTCTTCTAAGTAGCACCTCAAACCTCTCTCAGGAACTCCTGGGCTTAGCCATCTTCGCAAATCCGAATATAAAAGGCCCTGGCATAGTCGCCAGGGCCTGAAATATGCCTACGGTGTATATGCCCGTCGCCTATCTTAATTACTCTATGGAATGACCTCCCAGATCTGGCGGTTGCCTTCTACTGAGTTGCTATTAAA
>CAXEOX010000124.1:0-8823 GCA_963997925.1 uncultured bacterium | reverse complement strand
GACCTCGGGGTCCAGAACGAAGTGCGCTAGCCACTGCACTACACCCTGACATACCGGAATTAGTCTTGTTTGATAAGACTTTCTAATCGTCGGGCTAAACCAGTCTCCTCAACCACACGATCGACCCTATTTGAACCCACCGAGAAGCCCGGAAAGTTAGTTGCTGGGTGATTGGACTCTACTCCGTCTTCCGATACCCTACTTTTATTACCTTCTGGCATCAGTGTTGTGGGAATCGCATCATGGGCACGTAAGTTGGTCGAACTGTATCCGGGCCAACACCAACGGGACCTCTATCATGATTGGCGAGAAGGTCTCGGACTTCATCAAGGAAGGGTATTGGAAGGTGATAGCGTTTCGCTAGGCGAAGGATTTGATGTGGACCGAGGAATCGGGGTGGCGCTTACGTGCTTTGAAGGCGTGGGCAGTGGCTCTCCGGCCCCACCGCACGCACCCAAAAGGCCAACTCCGGCAGCCAGCGATACGGTCAGAAACAAAGTTTTCAAGAATTTCATCGTTTGCGAGACAGTCCCATCAGCGAAATCGTTGCCAGGTTGACCGGCAGCGTTACCCAAACATACGTCGCGGCAGGTCATGGAGATTCAGTTACCGAGGCCCGGTGTGGATAGAATTTAACCAGACTCCGGGCGGCGAAATTCGCGTGGATCAGATTCCGGGCGTCGGAAGTCGGGTGAGGGAGCGTCCAGAGTTCCATCGACGATCTGTATCACGCTGTCGCATATACCGGCTAGGGTCAAGTCGTGGGTGGCAACCATAATAGTCGCTCTGCTCTCTTTCACGACGTCTTTAAGAATACTCCCGATGGACATTGCGGTGGTGGTGTCCAGCTCGCCCGTAGGCTCATCGGCAAAGATAGCTTCCGGGTCGGTGACCAGAGCCCGGGCGATAGACACCCGCTGCTGCTCGCCGCCGGAAAGCTCAAAGGGCCGGTGCCTTGCCCGGGAACCTAGTCCCACCAGATCCAGGGAGGCCATCGCCCGGCGACGGCGCTCGCGCCAGGAAACACCACTGATGTGCAGCGGCAACTCAACGTTTTCTTGAGCGGACAGCAGCGGCATCAAGCCGAAAGACTGAAACACGAACGCAATCTTGCGCCGCCGCATCTCCACCAAGTCGGACTCGCTCATCGTGGAAAGGTCCACGCCCTGGAATACAACTTTGCCTGCGGTGGGCCGGTCCAAGCCCGACAGCAGGTTCAAGAGGGTGGTCTTGCCCGATCCGGAGCGTCCAACCACTGCCATCAACTCCCCTTTGGGCACGTTCAGAGTCACGCCGTGAACAGCGGTGACGGCCGTCTCCCCGCTCCCGAAGACCCTGGTCAAATCTTCTGAGGTGATGATGCTCTCCGGCCGGGGCCTGGACTCCCGGAATCCCATCATGGCGCTGGGTTCTCCCTTCGGAAATTAGCGCTGTTGGGTCTGGGCCGTTCCCCAACCGGCTTGATTGTTACCGCGCCGTCTTCCAGAGAGGCCTTGGCCAGACCTCCCAACCGAAACTGCTCCAACAACTCCTGAGGAAGCTGGATGCGTCCGGCCCAGTCGACCACCAGATACTCCTCCTCCACCCGGTCACCATCTCGCTGGAAGGTTGGGCTGGAGTAACTTTCTGAGCTTATCCTTCCATCCCGAATGTTCACCACCCGGTCAACGAAATGGGCCACGCCGGGATAGTGGGTGACCATCACCACGGTGACGTGATAGGTCCGGTTCAACACCCGGAGCATCTCGAAAACCTCGCTGGCGGTCTGTGTGTCGAGTTCGCCGGTGGGTTCGTCAGCCAGTAGCAGGGCCGGACGGTTGGCCAAGGCGACGGCGATGGCCACCCGCTGTTGCTCTCCACCGGAAAGTTGGTAGGGCAGACGCTTTGCCTTGTCCCCCAAACCGAGGGAGGACAACAACTCGCCGCTCCAGCTATGCCGATCTGAGGTGGACGTGCCCGCCATGGCCATCGGCAATTCGATGTTATCGATAACGTTCAGATAGGGGACCAGGTTCCTAGCGGTGGCCTGCCAAACAAAACCTACGTCCAACCGCCGGTACATCACCAATTCGCTGTCGGAGATGTCCAGAAGATCCCGGGAGCCCACGCGCACTTGGCCCGCCGACGGCCGGTCCAACCCTGCCAGAACGTTCATCAGGGTGCTTTTGCCACTTCCGCTGGCGCCGATTATGGCAATCAATTCTCCGGTTTCCACGTCCAGGTCAAGGCCTCGAAGCGCAACGACTTCCAGTTCCGCCCTCTTGTATATCTTGAAGAGGTCCCGGCATTCGATATAAAGAGGCACGGCTTGGTCCCCGCCCAACTGGCCGGGGTGTTGAAAAACGGAGTCTTCGGGATTTCCCTGTGTCGCTACCACATCGCTCCTATCCACTGATGCTTGCGAATCAAGCTTCACCGATGCGCAGAACTTGATGTATCTCCATCCTGGCGGTGAACCATATCAACCAAAACACAGTGCCCAAGGTCACTACGCCCAGAATTATATAGGATACGGACAAAGTCACCCAATTTGTTTCGAGAACCATCCGAGGAGTAACCTTGGCGCCCTGCTCCGCCACCTCCATCAGGGGCAGCAGGCTGATCCCAATCAGATATCCGGCCAGCGTGCCCAGAGAAACGCCGCATACGGCCACCAGGAACAGACTGAACCAAACGGTGCCGTTCAATTGGAGCCGGGAAGACCCTAAAGTGCGTAGCAAGGCGAACTCGGTTTGCCGCTCCTTAGTGTCGATGAAGGAGAAAAGCATGACACCCAGGGCGCTGGCCACAACCAACGCTAGAAACATCAGAACAAGAAGCGCCCCCCACCCGGCATTGACCAGGGGTTGGTCGACACTATTCAGAACCATGTCCGAGGCTACGTAGGCTTTTCTCGAACGCGCCCCATTATCGGCCAGAGATTCGGCCACGGCGTCTCCGTCTCCACCGGAAGTGCCGGGATTGACCCACAACTCGTTGGACCCGCCGGTCGGCCTGGGGCTATGAAGGTTGGACCGGTTTATGAAAGATGCCAGGTCCACTACCGCAAAGGGCCTCTCCGCCGGATCAAGGGTCGGGAAATAGTCGACGACCGCTTTGATTTCAACCTGCAGGGAAAACGTCGACAGTCCCACCGTCCGAATATCGCCCACGTCGGCGTCGGTAACTTCCAGGAAAGGACGGCTAACCAAGGCGGGTAGCGGCCGCTCCGGCTGGCCGGGCCTGATACCACGCAAACCTATGCTGCCGGGAGCCCAGCTATAGCGAGCCGAACTGCCCGAGGATGCCAGCACCACTGACTCGCTGGCTTCCAGACCGTACAATCCCGGCCGGGAGTAATCTTCGATGATTTGCCAATCGTCCAGACTGTGAAACCCGTCGACAATCTCCGCGCCGTTAGGACCGTTAACCCCCAACTCGCCGAAAAACATCGCGCCAGGGTCGGGCACTCCCCTCCGGCCTGTGATCTGAAGCGACAACAGAGTATATGGCGGTTCGATGGTTATAACGCCATCCCGATCCTGGGACCTCCGGCTGCGGGAAAGAAGGGGCACAAGGTCGCCTTCCAACCGTTTCCATCCCAAGAAGCCCAGATCGCCGATATGGACATCGAAGTGGTACCCGCTGGCGTCTTTAAGCCGGGCGCGCAACGACAGATTGGCGTTGGGTCTGCTTGGCTGCACCGATACGGTCAGGGATCTAGCCTCGGCCGGCAGCAGTATTCCGTCCGGTCTTTCCGGTACGACGGGGGCCAGGAGGCTGGTAAGTTCCTCCAAAGGCCGGCCCGCAGCGAAATCGGGACGGTACCAGGCGACGTTGGCAAAATCCTCCGCCTCCACGGCCAAGAGAGTGCCTCTGGTGCTGAAGCCAGTGGTGGTCAGATGGCTGTTGGTCCGCTGAACCTCGACCGCCCAGTCGGCCACTCCCTCGTCTACTACCGCCTTCGACAAACCCTGGAGATCCACCGGACGGGACCTTCCTGCGTGCTCGAAGCGTAGGGCGGCCCCGGCTTCATATAGCGCCCGGTCTCGCTGGCTACGCTCAAGGGTAGACGAAAAGGCGCTGCCGATGACGCCCAACGCCATAGCGAACATCAGCAGAACGACCAAGGAGCCGGGCACCACCGGGTCTCTGGAAACGTGGCGCAATCCCTGCACAAGCCAAGCGGGCGCCACCGGTTCCGATATTCGAGCCATCACTCCGACACCTATCGGGAAAACCCGCATCACCACGAGACCCACGGCCAACAGGAGCAGCACCGGCCCCACCAGAAGGCTATAGTCAATCTCCAACCCCCGGCTGCCCAAGGGGCGTACCAGGAACGCTCCCCGACTCTGTATCTGCCACCACAATAGCCCTATCAGTCCCAGCAGGAGCAGGTCTAGGTAGTAGCGATGGATGAAGGGTGTCCGGGCCGGCCTAGCGCCGGTTTGCCGGAATTCTACGATTCCTTGCCGGGCCGCCAGCAGTGTCGTCCCGGTTAACACCACTGCCCCGATGAGACCTCCCGCAAGGCCCACCAGGTAAGCATTGCCGGTGAGCACCACCGGCACCGTGGCCAGATCCTCGCTTCCTCCCAAGCCGAAGAACACTTCGCCTAGGACTTTCACCACCCCCAGAGCCAGCAACGGGCCAATAATGACGGCCGGAACGCTTAACATCAGGCCTTCCACTGCCGCCAGCAATCCCACCTGCGACGTGGTGGCCCCCCGGCTCTTGAGGATGGATATCTCAACAGCCCGTGACTTGACCACCAAGCCGGTAATCAATGCCAGAAAGTAGGCAAGAATCCCGGTGATCAAGAACAAGATCAGGAAGAGCGGGATTCTTGCCAAGAGCAGTTGCTCTTTGTATTCCAACAATACCCTATCCAGCCTGATGCCAGCGCTGGAGTTGTTCAGGTTAGAGCGAACATCGTATTTGACGAGGCTAAGGGTGTCCAAGAGGTCGTCAACCTGCCCAGCTCCGATGGCCTCTCGATCCAGGTAGTAGAACCAGGTAACGTCGGTGTACAGGGTCGGGTATCGCTCGTATATCTGCCGCAGAATGGCGGTCTCCGAGGTGAACAGAGGGATGATGGTCCATTGGTCGTCATGGAAGCTGAACGCCTTCTCAGTACCGTACCAATATTCGTCATCCCGGTCATCCCTCTGGAAGACCCCGACAATCTCTACTTCGATGGGAGGAGGGTCTCTGAAAGAGGCAGCGGGCACCGCTTCCATACGGTCCCCGACATCAAGGGCTAGCAACTGGGACCCCAGGACATCTATCGCGACCTCTAAAGGCCGCTCCGAGTCTAGATTTCCGTCATCCGGGCCCGTGTACGGCCAACGCCCCCGCACCATCTCACTCCGTTCCGGAGCAAGACCCGTCATGTACTTAACCTCCCCCCTTGGGCGAATGTCGTTGTCCACCTCAAGCTGCGGGTGTCCTTGGAAAAAGAAGGTCGATGTCTCCATGAGTCTTGATTGGCCCTTTATGTAGGGCTTGAACCGCTCGAATATCCGGTCTTGGCTGAATTCCACGTTAGCCCGGTAATGCGCCGCCCGGCCCCTGGGCGTAGGAGGGGCGTCCTGTCCGCTGAACACCCTTACCCAAACGTTGGCTTGCTCCGGCGTGGCCTGGGTTAAGGCGTGGCGCAGAGCGGCCTCAGCCAGCATGTTGGAAAAAATCACCCCGCTGGATAACAGGGAGACAGCCAACAATATGCCAGCGAAGAGAACCAACTCCAGCCACCAACCGGAAACTATCCTCCGGACGGCGATTATGTATCCCAGGCGTGAAAGAGCTATCATTCTCCAGCCCTCAAGACATCGGGAACCTTGAGCCTCTTAATGAACACCATGGCCACTGCCAATCCTAGCAGCGACGCTATCACCAAGCCACCTAAAACTCCGGCGACCAACCATTCTTGAACCTCCAACACCATGGGAGGAATCACCGGTCTCCCCCGGGGGTCGATGTCCAAGAATCCCAAAACCCACCGGCTGAGCCAGATTCCTACCACGCTGCCGACTACCAATCCGATGATCGCCGTCAATCCTCGCTCTAAAGCCATCGACAGCAGAAGTTGGAGACGAGAGAAACCCAATGTCCGGGCAACCGCCAGGTCCATCCTGCCGGTATGGATCGATACCAACGAGTGAATCACCATAGTTAGCAGCACGGCAACCGTGATTGCGGTCATACTTAGAATCGTTAGTCCGTTCCACCCGCCGCCGGCAAGGGGGTTCCGCTGTGCGGTATCCACTGCCCGGTCGCGATCCCGAATGATGACAAACCCACCGACAGCCTCTTGCAGAGACGCCATCGCCTGGTCCCGGTCGGCATTGTCCTGCAGGGACGCCCAGAACTCCTCCGGATCGCCAACCCTTTCCAAGGCCGACGTACGCGCATATCGTTTGTAGGGTTCTAGGGAGATTATCAAGAATGGCCGGTCTGCGGCATTCAGGGTCGGGAAATAGTCCGTAGTGCCCCGCACCTCTACGGGAACCAATATCCGGCCCGCTCTGACCCGTACGATCTGTCCCTCACTAAAGTTGGGGCCACCGATGGCCGGCAGAGGGAGCGGGTCTGAAGGTATCACCACACCACGGGGGAAATCCTTGAAGGTCTCCTCCCATTGTAGATTCAGACCAGCCTTGCCTGTTCTGGCCGGCGTGGACATCCGCTGCGATATATCGGCCACCCGGCCCTCGTTGACCAGTGGCGTCCACTGGCCGCTGGTTTCAAAGTCCTCGATAACCAAGCCGCCAGGCGGGCTGGACGGACCCTTTACGGTTATGTCATCCAGGCTGATATTCCCCGGCGGGGTTCTAGCGAAGGATTTGCGGCTGAAATATAGAGAAACCAACCGGAACGGCTCACCCGATGGATTGACCGTGTCCTTGATGTCTTCCTCGACATAGAACCACGCGGAGACATCACCGGCCGGGTCCGGTTTCACGGTGCCACCGGTGATGACTGACCGTGACTTGGATACCTCGCCCAGGAATATGTTGTGAAACCTACCTTCACTGGTGTGGACCCTGGCCCAAAGGTTCAGGTCCGTGAGCAGCGTCCCGGTCTCCAGACCGCTGGCATTCACCCACACTCCCAACTTGGTGGAATCACCGGGGATCACGACCCCTGAAGACGCGCCCCCTCCAGAACCGGACGGATCGATGGAAACGGGCCGCAGCGGCTGCAAGAGTTCCAGCAAGCCTTTGCCCGCAAAGTCCTCCCTGAACCACGTGATATCCGGCAATACCTTGGGATCTACAGCAAGTAAGATTGCCGGTTCGCCGGGCAGAACATCCAGCAATGTCGCCGATTCTCGCACGATTGGGCTGAATGTTCGGATGGATTCATTCTCGGACAATCTCTGGCTGGCCAACCGGGATAGGGAACGACCCGACAGAGACACGCCCCCACCTGCGGAGTACAAGGCTTGATGCGTCTGGCTTACTGATAAAGTAGTCTGGAACGACGCGCCGAATACCCCCAGCGCGGATGCTAGGGCCAGAATGATGACCAACGAACCGTGGGGCAGCGGGTCGCGGGCGAACCGGGCCAAGGGAAATGCCACCCACGCCGGGGCCAATCGGTCGGCCCACCAGGACATGAAACGGACCAGCATGGGCAACAACCGTAGGACCAAGACCGCCAAAACCACCAGCACCAGCACCGGGACGAAGAGCGGCAGGAAGTTCACATTGACGTCTCCGCTGGCCAAGTCCCTGGTCAGAAACCCCTCTGCCCCTTTTATCTCCCACAGCAAGAAGGCTAGGGCGGCCAGCGGCAGCAGGTCCACGTAGTACCGCTGCAACAGGGGCAAGGTCGGCGGCCTAGCCCGGGACCGCAGCGATTCCACTATTCCCATTCGAGCACGGTTGATGCTGGAGGCCAACAGCACCGCCAGGCTTAACATTCCCCCCAGCACACCCATTACGAACATATCCGACGTTAGAACCACCGGGATCGGCCCACCTGCTCCACCAACTGGGTGCACCGTTGACGCCAGGAGGAACCGGACAATAAGCAACGCCAGGAACGGCCCCGCGATCATGGCGGCCACGGCAACAACACCCTCGCTCAACACGAGAATCCCGCTTACCTGTAGGATGCTGGCCCCCCGGCTACGCAGAATGCCGGACTCGTCCGTTCGGAATCGGCCCAGCATTCCCACAACCATGATGAGGAAGTAGAGAATAACCAGCACTACCAACGATACGAACAGGAATATGGGCACCCGGGCCAGATTCAGCGCCCTCCGGTATTCCTTCAGTGCAATCTTCAGACCGCTGAGGACCAAAGACCGGGGAAACTGCCGGTTCACGTCGGTCTCCAAGCCCTTCAGAGCCTTCTCCGTCGAGCCGACCATGGTCGAAGTGAGCACCGCTGTATCCAAGAAAAGGAACCAGGTAAAGTCACCCACCAGGGACGGATACTTGGTTCCTATTCCGTCAAAGAAGGACTCTTCACTAACGTAGACGGGGACAAGGACTTGATCTCCTGACTCAAAAGAGGTGAAGTACGAGGACGGCGAGTTCATCCAATACTCTTCATCGGAGTCGTTGGGCTCCGCCGTGCCGGTTATGGTAACCGAGATCCTCTGGGATGGATCGTTGGTGAACGGGTAGAGTTCGACTCGAGAGCCGGGTTTAACGCCGAACTGGCGAGCAGCGTCCTTTCCCAGCGCCGCCTCTATGCTCAATCCGTCTCCGTCAATCACCGGAGACTCAAGAGGCCAGCGGCCTTCTACCAGCGTCGAATGTTCCTGAAACCCCGTTAGGAAGAATGGCCGCCCGATCGGCGCGTCTGACGGCGGAGGCTCATCCGACG
>CAXEOX010000123.1:0-8863 GCA_963997925.1 uncultured bacterium | reverse complement strand
ACATTGTGCGTCTCCACCGCGCCGAACTCGTTCCAAAGTCAGGCCGTGGGAACATCGATCCCTAACTCAACCGTAACTGTGGATGGTTGTTAGGAGACGACTATCACAGGTCTATCGTGGGCAGTTCGCTGGTCAGAGGGCCCCGGAGCGCCCAGAGGGTTGTGATCTCGGAGCATCAATTCTTTTAGTTCAATCAAAATTCTTTGATGTTTTCTTAAAGAATTACTACTTCATTTTCCAACCGAGATACCCTGTCCTCCAGATCCATGCATCCTCCAATGGTTGATTGGGGAAATCGCGTCCATCCGTCGACTGGATCGGTCGGTACACTATCGTGCCGGAAATCGGCAACAAAAAAGCCAGGAACGGACTAATTCCATTCCTGGCTTAGTTTCCCCCGCATCATCACAACTTCCACACTAATTAGATTAATTTTATACTTTACTTAACAATAAGTCAAATAACTGACTTGAAAGGCCTCACATAGTAACTAGGATATCGTCTGAGAAAAACCGGGAGCTTTGGACCTGTTTTATGTTGCAACCCGCCAACGAAAGCATCCGGCCGGAGCAGGTTGAAAGCGTAGTAACTCGTTGATTGAGCGTTATGTTACCTCAATTTTTGCCGATGCGACACCCATTCCGGTGGCAATTTGGCCGGATCTTCCATATCAAACCCCGAAAACATCTCCCTCCCGGTTCCTCTGCCCATCTTCAAAGGGGACTTTCTACCCGGCTTCCTGTGATACGATTGGCTCTCTCAAACACCTCTAACCAGGAACGATCCATACCGGAGTTGCTCGTGACCCACATCCAGCCCAAAGCGTTCCTATTCGACATGGACGACACTATCCTCAACTACGATTCCGTGGCCGACCCGTCTTGGCGGCAGGTCTGCGAAACAGTGACTCCAGGAATAACCGGCTTGGAAACCGAAGTGCTGTTCACGGCTCTAAAAACCAAGTCCCAGTGGTTTTGGAGCGACCCTGACCGCCACCTACGCGGCCGCCTCAACATGCTGGTTACCCGGATGGAGATTGTTTCCTTGGCCTTGAAAGAACTGGATATAACCGACCCCGAACTTACCCGGGAAATCTCAATCTCCTACGAGCGAATCAGGACCGAGTCCATAACTCCCCGTCCCGGCGCGATCGAAACCCTCCGGCGGCTCCGCGACGATGGATTCAAGCTGGGTATGATTACCAACGGATCCAGTGAACCCCAGCGGGGAAAAATCGACCGATTCGGATTGGAGCCCCTTTTCGATTCCATCTTGATCGAGGGAGAGTTCGGCATCGGCAAACCCAACCGGAGCGTGTTCCAGCATTCTTTGGATGTACTTGGCGCCAGCCCGCAAGAAACCTGCATGATCGGAGATAACCTGTATTTCGACGTGGGCGGGGCGCAAGACCTGGGCATCTTGGGGATATGGGTGGACTGGCGCGGTACTGGTCTGCCCGCCGATGCCACGGTCAAGCCGGACCGCACCGTTCGATATATCTCCGAGCTGATCGATTCCGAATAAGTAGAGGAGACATCATGGGCTGGTCTCAACGTCCCACGGGTCTGATTCACTACCAACCGGCCAACGCTTGTCGAGGCTACACCTTATTCTCCTCCAACGGCGGCGACGATGCCTATCTCATCGACATGGAGGGGAATTTCGTCCATCGCTGGCACTCGGACGGGGGCATCAACTACGGATTTCTCCTGCCCAACGGGAACCTCCTGTTTCGGGATAGGGGCTCCAATCCCAACTCTCCTAGTTCGAACGCGATCCGAGAATTTGATTGGGAAGGAAACCTGATCTGGGAGTATCGCAACCCCAACCTCCGCCGTCACTGCCGATTAACCAACGGCAACAACCTCTTCCTGTGCAACCTTCAGGATGAGCTTTCACCGGAGCTAACGCGCCAAGTCCAAGGAGGATTCTCAACACCTTCGGACCCGGAGCGCATGGGGGGCGACTTGGTGTTGGAGGTCAAGCCCGACGGGTCCACCGTCAGCGAATGGCGTTCATCGGAACACCTTGATTCCCAGAAGCACATCATCTGCCCCTTGGAGAACCGCGGGGCCTGGGGCGGCGCAAACGATATCTCGGCGCCCGACGACAGCATATTCCTGATAAGCTTCCGAGTACTGGACACACTGGCGATAGTCGACCGGGCCACCGGAGACTTCAAGTGGCAATGGGGGCCAGGGCAGATCTCCCACCAACACAATCCCACCCTTCTAGCCAACGGCAACGTGCTGCTTCTGGACAATGGGGCGCACCGCCGGGGACTCAGTTCTTCCCGCATCGTCGAGGTCGATCCCGCTACCAACGAGATTGTCTGGCAGTACCTGCCCGACCCGCTGGTTTCCTTCTTCACCCACTTCACCGGAGGCGCCGAGCGGCTGCCCAACGGGAACACTTTAATCACTGAAGGGATGACCGGGCGGCTCTTTGAGGTAACCCCGTCCAACCAGATCGTGTGGGAATACATCAGCCCCTTCCTGGCCAAAAACCAACATGGCTTGAATAATGGGGTCTTCCGCGCCCATCGTTATGGTCCAGACTACCTGGCCTTTTCGGGCCGCCAACTGGACCCCAAACGCCACGGCAACCTAAATCGCCTGTATGGCGGAGTCATCTGAACATAGCCGCTGGGCACGTTTCCAATGACCCCAAAGGGCCGAAACCGGGGTGCCGAATCGGGACGGTTCCTCCTTGAAGCACACAGTCTGCCAATGCTATTATTGGCTTACCACTTAGTCAGCTTCAATCACCCCTTGGAGTCTGCGTATTGACGCCAATCCGGGATGAACCATCGGCGGGCCTGGATGCCAGATAGCCCCCATTCTTTACAAGAGATAGACATTTCAGTTGATGAACCGTATCAGCAGGAATTGTCCGAAGTTTGGCTGCGAACGGTGATGGAAGCCGCCCTGGTAGAGGCTCTCCCACAGGGCGAGCCTGCCCAGGTTGGCCTGGTGGTAACCGATGATAAGACGGTGCAGGAATTGAACCGGCAATTCCGGGGGTTGGATGAAGTGACCGACGTTCTCTCCTTTTCCGCCTCCCACTCCGGGCATTGGGAGGGTGACCCGCAGGAATCAGACGAAGCTTCCCCGGAATCCGTAGATTCGGAGGAACTGAACTTCGTCCTCCCGCCTGGTGAACCGTCTCCCTTGGGCGAGGTAATCATCTCTTTCCCTCAAACCATTCGTCAAGCTCAGGAAAGAAACGGCCCGGTAGAACAAGAACTGGCACTACTGATTATCCACGGCGTACTTCACTTGGTGGGCTACGACCACATGGAGCCTGAAGACGAAGCGCAGATGCAAGCCAAAGAGCGGTCCGCCCTGGCAGCGGTATCTCAACTTGAGGCCGGAATCTAATGACCACGCAGGTTTACTACCGGAAATGGCGGCCCTTGAGCTTCAGCCAGGTGGTGGGCCAGGAACACGTCACCACCACCCTGCGCCAGTCAACCAAACAGGGCCGAGTGTCCCACTCCTACCTGTTCTGCGGCCCAAGGGGCAGCGGCAAAACTACCTCCGCCCGTATCTTGGCCAAGGCGGTGAATTGCCTCGACCTTCAAGATGGCGACCCATGTAACGCCTGCACGATCTGCCAGACGATCAACGACGGCCGGTTCATGGATATTATCGAACTGGACGCCGCCAGCAACCGGGGGATCGACGAGATAAGAGACATACGGGAGAAGGTGAACTTCTCTCCCGTCCAGGGCAGCAAAAAAGTCTACATCATCGACGAAGCCCACATGCTCACCGACGCAGCGTCAAATGCGTTCCTCAAGACCCTGGAAGAGCCACCCGGCCACGTCATATTCATCCTCTGCACCACCGAGGCCCAGAAGATTCTGGGCACAATCGTATCCCGGTGCCAAAGATACGATTTCAGGCGCATCCCTTCGGACTTAATCAACCAACGCCTGGAAGAGATTTCTAAGGAAGAAGGCGTCGCTGCTGACACCGATGCCCTCCGCCTAGTATCCCGCTACTCGGCCGGCAGCCTTCGCGACGCCGAGAACCTGTTGGAGCAACTGGCAGTGTCCTACTCCGAAGGTGTCGGCATCAAACAGGTGGAAGAACTACTGGGATTGGGCCATAGTGAGCGATGGTTGGACTTGGTGACAGGCCTGTTAACCGGAGACGCATCGGGAGCATTGGGCGTCATCAACCAGGCAGCCTGGGATGGCACCGACCTCCGCCAACTACACCGTCAGACCCTGGAGCTTATGCGCTCCGCCATGCTGCTACAGTGGGGTTCCGGCGGACCATCCGGTCCGGAAACTCCGGTGGACTTGCCGGAGGAGACGCTAACCCAGATGAAGCAATTGGTAAGCCAAGCGCCCGGCTGGCGCATCATCAGGGCATTGAAACTCTGGGGCGAAGTAAACATGCGCTACGACGCCCCTTCCACCCTTCCGCTGGAGTTGGCGGCGGTGGAGATTTGCGACTACGAAGCGTCAGCGGCCAGTGCGCCTGCGGTACAGTCCCAGCCCGCAGCGGCCCCTGCCCCGGCGCCCGCTGCCCCTCGCCAGCCGCCCAGCAGGCAGGCTCCCCCTTCCGCCAGGGCTCCGGAACCCCGTCCCCCGGCCCGGACAGCACCAGCTGCTGCCCAGCGGGACGTGCCACCTATGCCCGCTCAGAACCGTCCGGAATCCCAGCCCGCCGCCGCTCCGGAACCCGGCAGTTTGGCAGCCAATTGGGCGGCAACGGTCAAGACCCTGGGTCGGCACAAGGGCAAGAAATACAACCTGGGTGCTTTGATGCGCGACTGCCGGTCCGACGATATCACCATCGACGGCGATACCCTAACCCTAGCCTTCGCCCATAGAGCCCACATGGAACGCATGCAAGAAGAGCTGGCCGACCCCAGCGGAAAGCAGCAGGTCGACAGCGTGGTGAGCGAAAACTTCGGTGGGAACTATACCCTCAGGCTCACGCTGCTGGATGACAAGGGCGAAAACAGCAATGGCCCCAGCAGTTCCCAAAGTAGCCCACTGGTTAGAGTCGCCCTGGGAATGGGCGCAAGAATCATAGAGGAGGTTGTGGAATGAACCGCAACATGATGCGCCAAGCCCAGCAATTGCAGGCTCAATTACAGAAGATTCAGGAAGAACTGGAAACCCTGACCGTTGAAGGCACCGCCGGTGGCGGCGTTGTGAAGGTAGTAATGACCGGCAAACAGGTGGTGGAATCGGTCACGATAGAGCCTGAAGCCGCGGAGGAAGTGGATCTGCTCCAAGACCTGGTAGCAGCGGCGGTGAACGATGCCTTCTCCAAAACTCAGGAATTGGCTGCCGAAAAGATGGGCCCCTTGGCCGGCGGCTTGAACATCCCGGGGTTGGGTTAGCGGAGTTCCGGTAGGAACAGCATCGTCATGATTCCCGACTCCATCCCCGCAGCATCCCCCTCCCTGGCCAGACTGATCCAGGAGCTTAACAGGCTGCCGGGAATCGGCCCGAAGAGCGCTCAGCGGCTGGCCTATTACCTCATTCGTCTTCCCAACGAAGAGGCCCTGGCGCTGGCCGATGCAATCAGTGCCGTCAAGAGCAATATTCTCTTTTGCAACCAGTGCCAGAACCTGACCGACTCTTCACCCTGTAGCATCTGCGCCGAACCGCAACGAAATCAGGAGCAGATATGCATAGTCGAAGACCCGATGGACGTACTAGCTCTCGAACGCACCCATGCGTTCCGAGGTCTATACCACGTATTGCACGGTGTGATTTCCCCCCTGAACGGGGTAGGACCGGACCAACTCAAACTGAAGGAACTGTTCAACCGGTTGACCCAGGAAGATGTCAAAGAGTTAATCATCGCCACCAACCCAACCCTGGAAGGTGAAGCTACTGCGATGTACATCCGCCGTCACCTGGCCGGTCAAGAGTTGAAGATTACCCATCTGGCCCGGGGATTACCGGTGGGCGGTTCTTTGGAATATACCGACGATCTGACCCTCAGCCGAGCCTTCCAAGGACGTCAGGAGCTTTAACCATGGCTCCACCAAGGTCGTACCATAGCGAGGCCTTGATCCTGAAGCACTCCCCCTTCGGTGAAGCGGACCTTCTCGTCACTTTCTTCACCAAGGAGCGGGGAAAGGTTCGCGCCGTCGCCAGAGGCGCCCGCCGGTCCAGCAGTAAACTGGTCGGCCACCTGGAACCCCTAACTCAGGTAAGCCTATCCCTAGCCCAAGGCCGAGGCGGTCTGGATCACGTTTCGCAAGCCCAGTTGATGGAGAGCTTCGCCCCCCTGAAGGACGACCTAGAGGCGATAACGAAGGGCTTCTATCTGGCGGAACTAGTTGATGGTTTCGGCTCGGAAGCCAACCCGAACCAACCCCTATACCACCTGGCTCTGGCGACATTGAAGGCCATCGGCGAAGACCCGGAATCTGAACTCCCGCTGCGGTTCTTTGAACTGCGCCTTCTCAAAGTCTCCGGGCTGATGCCCGAATTGTACTGTTGCGTGGAATGCCGGAACGACCTTACTCCGGACAGTCACCGGTTCAGCCCGGATGTCGGCGGTGCCCTGTGCTTGGAGTGCCGACCTGCCGAAGCCCATGTCCGCCCATTATCCCTGAGAGCCCTCAAAGTCTTGCGGCTCCTGGACCGCAGTCAGAACAATCAGATACCCTCGATACAGATGGACGATCCCTTGGCCCTAGAGATTAGATCCCTGCTCAAGATGAGCATAGAGTACTGGTTGGATAAGCAGATTCAGTCAAATTCGTTTTTAGAGCAGCTACACCGAGAGGAGAAGCCTGGCGTATATTCTTGAGAATCTGATGGATTCCAGCTCATTTAAGACGCCGTCACCTCGATATTATCGAGCCACGGCCCTCAACAGAGTTGATAAGGATAGCCGATGTTTAACAAGATCTTGATTGCCAATCGGGGCGAAATCGCTTGTCGAATCATCCGCACTTGCCGAAAGCTGGGTATAGGCACCGTAGCCATCTACTCAGAAGCCGACCGGGACGCCCTCCACGTGAAACTGGCCGATGACGCCCGTTTGGTCGGCGAAGCTCCTCCCCAGCAGAGCTATCTCGACATAGACAAGATACTTCAAGCCGCCCGTGATGCCGGCGCAGACGCGATACATCCGGGCTACGGCTTTCTTTCCGAGAACCCCGTCTTTGCCCGCCGCTGCCAGGAAGCCGGCATCCGATTCATCGGCCCCACCCCGGAAGTCATGGAAAAGATGGGTGACAAGCTCCGCGCTCGCAAGCTGGCCAAGAAGGCAGGACTGCCGGTGCTGCCCGGCACCGATCAAGCAGTCGAGGATGATGAGGCGGAAGAACGAGCCTGGAAGCTAGGCTTCCCGCTGATGGTCAAAGCGCTGGAAGGCGGCGGCGGCATCGGCATCCACATCATCGAGTCCATGGAAGAGCTCACTCCAATCATCCAGCGCACTCGCCAAGTGGCTAACAGCGCCTTCGGCAGTCCCCGCCTTTTCTTCGAGCGATACCTCAAGGACGCTTCCCATATAGAGGTCCAGTTAATCGGTGACGAGCACGGGCACCTGATTCACTTATTCGAACGCGATTGTTCGGTCCAGCGCCGCCACCAGAAGCTGATCGAAGAGTCTCCGGCGGTGAAGCTGGACCCCAAGCTGCGCCGCCGGTTGTGCAAGTTGGCCCTGAAGTTGGCGAAGCACATCGGCTACACCAACGCTGGCACAGTGGAATTCCTAGTTGCCGCCGATGGTCAAGCCTATTTCACGGAAATGAACACCCGGCTACAGGTGGAACATGGCGTGACCGAAATGGTCACCGGCGTCGACTTGGTGGAATTACAGATACGAGCCGCCACCGGAGAAAAACTGCCACTAACGCAGGAAGACATCACCGTTTCAGGGCATGCGATCCAAGCTCGGATTTACCCAGAGGACCCGGTAACATTGATGCCACGGATAGGCACGATAACCGACTACCATCTGCCCGCTGGAGAGCATATCCGCGTGGATAGCGCTCTTTGCGCGGGTTATGAAGTTGGGTTACACTATGAGCCGCTTCTGGCCAAGGTGATGGCTTGGGGCGAGACCCGCGAAGCTTCAGTAAAGGGTCTATTGCGAGCGCTGCTATGCGTCCGGGCCGAGGGCATAACCTGCAACACTTCTCTGTTGCGGGACGTCCTAGCCAGCGCGGAGTTCGCCGGATCCACCCACCATACGGGGTCCATGACATCGTGGCTTGGGGCCGGTAAGATTCGCACTCACCACCCAGGTGTCACGGGAACAAAGATGAAGAACGGCAATGAAAAATCTGATCGGGATACCGCAGCGGCCATTGCGGTTGCCATGGCATTGGCGTCTAAAAACGCCTTCGGGGCGCCAACCCCGGCCGCTAATCAGTGGCGGGCCTATGGCCGCCGGGAACAGCTTCAGTCCCGTTCCCCAGTAAGCCGGAGCCGGCGATAACATCCTTCCGAATCAAAGTTGGGGAGAGTTGGTTCACCGTAGATGTCGGAGACCTAACTTACTCTCCTGTAGAAGTCACCATTGAAGGTGAGACCATCTCCGTTGAGGTCGAAGGTCTTCCTTCCCGTCCTCCTCCAAGGCCCCGGGGTGAGCGGGCCAGACCTGCTCAGATCGTAGCGGCGCCACGCCCCGGCCACGCGTCCGCACCCAACCCATCGGACAAGATTCTACGCAGTCCCATGCCCGGAAAAGTTATCTCCATCATGGTTCGGCCTGGAGACCGGGTGGCCGCCGGGGACGAAGTGTGCGTGGTGGAAGCGATGAAGATGGAGCAAAGCATAAGAACCGGGCGAGACGGCGTGATTAAGACCATCCACGTACAGCCCATGGACTCCGTAAGCGCCAACGACCCGCTGGTGGAGCTGGAATAG
>CAXEOX010000122.1:0-8913 GCA_963997925.1 uncultured bacterium | reverse complement strand
CGCCGCACCAGCTCCTCCGCCGTGATCGTGGCTCCGCTTAAGCCCTTGGCGTCCTGGTCCGCTAGGAATTTGGCGGCTTTGACCATGTCGTCGGGGGTGGCCCAAGTGGAGACATCGGCGTCGGGGCGTTGAGCCAGGAAACCTTCTGTAACCACCGGTCTAAGGGGCTTCAATACGTTGACGGCGATGTTGTGCGGACCAAGTTCAGCGGCCAAGCCCCAGGTGAATCGTTCCAGACCCACCTTGGCTGCGCCGTAGTTCTGGCCGATGAGGGCTATGTCCGAGCCGTCAGCCGACAAGGTGGAAGAAAAGATGTTGGTTGCGGCGTGGGATGAGATGTTGATGATGCTGCCTCCGCCCTGTTCAATCATTATGGGTGCCACCGCTTTGCAGGCGATGAACGGGGCGCGCAGGTCGATGTCCATGACCAGATCCCATTCCTTGACGGTCATCTCCAGGAAAGGCGTGTAGCTGCCGATGGCTGCGTTGTTGATCAACACATCCACTGCGCCAAACTCGTCCAGAGTACGGTTCACCAAATGGCGGATACTTTCCTCGTCCCGCACGTTGGTGGGCACGGCCAAGGCCTTGCCGCCGGCGTCCTCAATCTCCCCCACGGTGGAGTGGATCGTGCCCGGCAACATGGGGCGCGACTCCTCAGACCGGGCGGCGACGACCACGAACGCGCCCGCTTCCGCCAGGCCCATGGCCATGGCCTTTCCGATACCCCGGCTGGAACCGGTGACGATAACAACTTTTTCCGATAAAGACATCTATTTTTCAGCCGGGTACGCCAGACGAATCTGGTAGCTACTGAACTCGCCGCGGCCCATGATGTAGTCCGTAGGAGGGCCAGAGTGGGCTGCCTTGAAGCTGTCGCTACGGGTCCACTGGTTGTGATGTTCCTCCGACTCCCAGCGGCTGACCACCAGATATTCCTCGTGCTCGTCCACTCCTTCCTGTTGCCATAATTCGAAGTCTATGAAGCCCGGCTCTTTCGCGACTTCGCCCCGGCTTCTAAACAGTTCTTCCATGTCCTTGCCGAATCCCTTCTTAACTTTGATACGGTTGGTCGCCACATACATATGTTCCACTCCTATCCCTATGACATTCGGGAGTTGACCAGCGCCACCATCAATGACTAAGATGATTATCCCAATCCCCTTGGAAACAGGCCGTAGGTCCACTGACTCGAGACTGTGGACACCGGCCTGTTTCTATTTTCTCCATCCTGAGGTAATTTCAAACACTGGCGAGTTTGCTGCGTAACCGGTACGACCCCCATCCCGGCCTTCCCCCTTACGAAGGGGGAAGGGGTCTTGCCTGCTAATTGTCGGCTGCTTGGACCTCGCGGACGCGTCCGGCGAAAGCCTCGTATAGCTGGCCAGCATGCTCCATCACCGTGGCCACGTCTTTGCTTAACAGATATCCCTCGTCCACCATGCCTTGAGCCGCTTCCTCAATCTTGCTCAGATAGCCCTCTTTAGACCCGTAGCGTTCCTCAACTGAGAGCCGGGGATCACCCGCCGCTTGGCGTTCTTCAGCCGTGGCTGGGAAGGGGATGGTGGAACCCTTTAGGGTGCCCCCCGAGGACCCGCCGGTGGACATGATTTCGCCGCCGCCGCCGATTCCTGAATGGCGCAGGTTCCAACCGGTGTAGGTAGCCAGAGGGACCGTGATGTAGGGCATCCTGATGCCCGACGTCTCGTTACCATCACCGTCCACCGCAGACACAAGGTTAGGGTATAGACCGCCAATCTTCGGGGGGATGTTTGTCGGCACGTCCGGGTTCGGGCCGAAGTCCAGCCGGGTAAACCGGCGCAGATGAGCCGGAGCTTTAACACCGGGGATAGTTTCCAAGGTCTTGAACACCGTTTCCGGGGAAACAGCTGTGCCGTCGGCAATCCTGGGGTGTTGGCTGGGGGGAGCGGCCTGCCCCGACGTTACCCACCGGTCCAGGTTGACCAAGGCCGCTCGGAGCAGGGGCCGGTAGTCCAGGCAGTGAAACAGTTGCTGGGTGTGGACGCCTTCAGCGTCTATATCAGCCAGCGGCAGCCCGCCAACGGCGTGTTGCATACCCCCCAGGATGTAGATCCGAACGGCCTCTGGGGAATCGAGATCGCTGGTCCCAGTTAGGTCGGTGTGCACCAGCGCGCCATGGCCTCCCCAGTACTCCGACGAGGTACTCACATACATAATCTTGGGCAGCGGTCCCTGGGCCGCTAATCGGGTCAACAAACCGTCGGTGAGCCCCGTTTCCGGGTCGGTCTGGTCCGTGTCGCTGAAGGGGAACAGGCTATTGGTGCTACGGCTGGCTTGGCTGGAGGGTTGGGCGAAACGTTGGTTGAACTCGCCTCGTTTGCCGCCCGCCACGTGGGGTATAAAGCCGTCGAACACCACGCGGCCTTCCTGGTCGCGGTTCAAGGCTAGATGGAGGAACTGGCGCAGGACCCGGCCGCTCTGGGACACCCCGAAGGCGTAGGCGTACTCCACATCACCGGCGCAAGGGTTCCCGTTATCTGAGGACTCTTGCCTAAGAAATGAAACAATGTCCCGGGTGGCCAGATGACCCAACCCGACAACAGGCGCTCCAGTGGTGGTGTACTTCACCTGATAGACTTTGCCCGGAATAAACCCGGACTCCATGTAGATATGGGAGGCATTGGGCACCCTTCGTCCATCTTCCAATCGGGCGAAGGACCACTCTTCCCGGGGGATAGTCCGCTCCTCACCGTCCTCCCAGTCTTGCACGGTAAGCACCGAGTCCCAGCTCTCCAAATCATTGGATGCGTAAGGCAGGTGGGCTCTGTCGGAGAGGTACTGGACCTGGGCGGGAGCGTTGATCTGGAAGGTGACCACAATCTCACCGGACACCGGACCATCGGTGGTCTTGGCATCAGGTACCCTCACCCGCATCACTCCCGGGACGTCTGGGACATCGTGCTGCCATCCGCACCAGACGACCGTGTATCCTTCCTGCATCAGAAAACCGTTGCCGGGATTAGGCGGTGCGTCGGGAGCAACATCCGGAGCGCTATTGATATTCCTTAGGGCTAGGGCCTTGCCTCGATTGGGCACGTCCAGCAGCACGCGGTGGTTTCCTTTGGCCGGGTCGGCGGGCCGCAGGATGCGAAAGTCGGAGGAGAAGGATACTTGCCCTTGAGCATTCGTCGGGGCGAGTTCCAAGTCGGCTATCGCCTGGTTGGCCGCATGGGAAGGGTCGATGGCGAATTCAACGACTCCTTCCAACTGCTCGTACGGCCCGGCATCTCCGAACACCTGCCCTTCCGCGAATGGCTTTCGGGTTTTAATCTCAAATTTGGTTACCGGCATGGCTCACCTCCAGGCGGACGCATTTTTTAGGGTAATCGTTGGGGCGTATGCCCACCCGCAACGTGGGTCGCTGACCGAATGATACCGACAGCCATTGACCCTGGCAAGCTTGACCGGACCGGTCTGCTACAATGCCGGGGGCAAGGTCTGCAGTCTAACGAAGCTCACCACGGTGAACACATAGTACCCGGAGAAAGAGAAATTCTCCGCGCCCTCTGCGTCCTCAGTGGTTAAACGGGAGGCACCCATGACAACCCGGGCCGCCCATTGGTGCGTCCTTCTATCTCCTCAAAAAGAACGTTGGACATGTAGTCCCGGGTGTCCTCTTTGCCCCGCACCAAGCCGCTCTGGGTGTCAAAAGTGCCGGTGTTGATAATCTCAACGACCGCGCCCGTTGTGCCTGTGGGGACGTTAGCCGAAAGGTCTATATCTTGCCAGGAACCAGTGGTGGTAAGGCTTATGTCAGGCGCATCGATGAACCAGAAGAACCCGTCAGCGCCGAAAGATGATATGGCCGACACCCCACTGGGAGTAGACACGGTTATCGCAGCGATGGTGCCGGCTTTTTGGGTCGGAGATAGCTTGGCATCTAGAACAACGCTTTCCGAAGGATCCCAGGCATTGGGCTGAAAACCATCGGGAGAGATTGAGGTCTTAGGTCTTAGTCCACTCGTTATTGCCCAACGCGCCGGTGGTGTAGGTCAGGCTGGTGATGACATCGTTGTCCAAAGAGTCCAGATATTCGACTATAAAGTCCATCTGTGAAAAGTCGAAAATCGTCGTGAAGCCCGTGTTTTTGAGCTCCACCGTCAATTCTCCCACGGCGGCGGAGCTATCCACGAACTCCATGTTGGTCCTAGCCCGCTCCCCGGTACTATCTATCGTTTGGGTCGCGGCGCTGGTTGTCTCTAATTCTGACGTAACGGCCACCTGAGACATGAGAGTTAGCACCATGATCGCCAACGTGATAATCATTAGGCCGGCAACTTGCACTCCCATCGCGGCCTATATCTTTAATGCCTTTGCGGATGCGGGACCGAAGGTGGTCAGGTAGATGAGCGGATAGTCTCCAATCGCGATGGGTGATGAGTGAAGGGTAACGTTCACGATGTTTCCTGACTCTCCAAGGGTATAGCCCGTTATGGTATACGACCAACCATCATGGTGCGGACCGGTATCGTGAGCCACGAAGAAAACCATATGGCGCAGATACTTTCGTATCACCGGAGCGGCAACGCTCTTAAACATTTTACCGGGTACCCGGAGATGACCACACACACTTGGGACAGCGTTTTAACCCAATGCGAGCGTGCGGCTCCGGTTCAGATGCCCCACCACCAAAAACCCAGAGACGACTGATGTGGTCAGTAGTGGATGGCTCGTCCGGAACCACCGGCAACGGCTATGGCATCCCCGTTGATGGCGATGGACTTGGGAGATGCCAGGAAAGCAATCACATGAGCAATCTCCCTGGCGTCGATGATCCGGCGGGTGGAAACTCCCTGGGCCATCCGTTCCTCCGCCTCGGCTTCGGTGATTCCCTGCCGCTGCGCTGCCTCGGCAATGACGCCTTCGGTCCTCTCCGTACGGGTTAGCCCTGGATGGACCACCGTCACGTTGATGCCCAGGGGTCCCAATTCGTCGGCCATGTTCTTGGTCAAGGCCGCCACCGATACGTTTCTGATGCTGCCCACCGCATTGCCCGACTGCCGGGCCGCCAGGCCGCTGAGGTTGATGATTCGACCCCAACCCTGCTGCTGCATGTATGGCGCTACTGCCTGGGCGCAGCGGATATATCCAAGGACTTTGGTATTCATGTCCTCAAAGAAATACTCTTCGGTAATCTCGGCCAGCTTGGGGGCGGGCCCGCTCCCACCCACCCGGGCTGCGCTGTTCACCAGGATATCGATACGGCCCAGTTCATCGGCGGCTATCTTAACCATGGCCTTGATAGACTCTTCGTTGCTCGTGTCGACAGAGATGGGGATGAAGCGCCGGCCAGTTTCCGCCGCCAGTTCCTTGGCTGTCTCCTCCAGCGCCTCCATGCCTCGAGAGGCGATGGCCACGTCGACCCCTTCCCGGCCCAACTCGCGGGCTACGGCTTTGCCGATGCCCCTGCTGCCTCCGGTAATAAGGGCGGTCTTTCCATTCAATTCCAAGTCCATCGTCTTACTCCTATCTACGGTGCTTACCGCTAGTCACATCCGGTTAAGGTCGATTCTACCATGCCTACCATCCCTGTTTGACCCGCCCGCGAGACTACGAATACAATAGGCATCGCTACGGATCCCGTTCTACACGTTCTTCCCACGACTCGGGTTGGTAATATATTGACGCTCTTGCACCGTGCCCTTGATTGGCGGCCCCCAGTTCCCTTTTACTATGGCTGGCTCATCCTCTTCACCGGGGCACTGGGGACTTTTGTAGCAACTACCTTGGCCGGCGTGGTATTTGGCGGGATCCAGGGGCTGATTGCCGAGGAGATGAACTGGAGCCGCAGTTCCATAGGAATCACCGCCGCCGCTGGGGTTTGGGGATCAGGGCTTCTGGCGCCATTCATCGGCAGGGTGGCCGATCGTCACGGTCCCCGGTGGCTCATGCCAGTAGGGACGCTCATCTTGGGCAGTTGCCTATACGCCTTGGGCGGAATCAGTACCATCTGGCAGTTCTTCCTCTTTGCGGTGATTGGCCGGGCCATCAGCCAACCCCTGCTCATCGGATTGGTTCCGCGCACCGTGGCAGTGAATTTCTTCGACCGCCGACGCAACCTGGCATTGGCCTTTACCGGGTTGTTCCGCCCATTCACCAGCGCGATAAACATCCAAATCATCTCCAATGTCGCTGTCACCCGGGGTTGGCGGACCTCGTTCCGGTACCTGGGAATCGCCAGCCTTATCCTAACGATTCCCTTATTCATCGTGGTGCGACGCCGTCCTGAAGACATCGGTTTATCCCCTGACGGGGACACCCCGGTTGACGCCTCCGCACTGGAAAACCGGGAGGGCGGCGCCAGAACACCCAGTGCCCGCGAGACTCCAGCCCAGGGACAGCGGGATTGGACGGCCAAAGAAGTGATGAGAACTAAGACGTTCTGGTTGATTGCTCTCACTTCCCTGGTGAGCGTTACCGCCGGTTCCGGGATCCAATTCAATATGGTGCCCTACTTCCAAGAGAGCGCCAACCTTTCAACCCCTCAAGGCGCCGGAGTGTTGAGCGTCAGTACCTTTCTTTCGCTGGCAAGCCTGGGGTGGGGAGCCTTGGCGGACAAGATTACTCCCAGGCGGTGCATCATCGCGGCCATGATTGGCGCCACTGCGGCAACCATGTTTCTCTTGACGGTGAGCAACCTGGCTACCGCTTACGCCTTCGGCATCGTTTGGGGGTTGGTGAGCGCAGGTTCGGATATTCTGATATACATGGTGCTGGCCCAATACTTCGGCCGCAACTCCTACGGGACCATATCCGGAATCTTGCGCCCCTTCGAGGCCGGAGGACTGGGCCTGGGTATGACCTTGGGGACCCTATCCTACGACTTAACCAGGACCTACAAATGGCTGATATTGGGAAGCATAGCCGCCCACGGGGTGGCGGCGGTGCTTGTATTCTTGGCCAAGCCACCGGCAGAACCGCGAAGAGCATCGCTGTAACAAGGAGTCTCCCACGACACCCTTAGAACGAATACTTCAATGGCGTCCTAAAACGCCTTTTTATTATGGCTGGCTGATATTGACCGCCACGGCTCTCGGCAATTTCGTGGCTACCAGCGTAGCCGGAGTGGTTTGGGGCGGGATACAGGGCCTCATAATCCAGGAAACGGGTTGGAAGCGTAGCTCCATCGGATTCAGCGCATCGGTGGGGGTCTGGATGTCCGGGGTCGTGGCCCCGTTCGCCGGACACCTGGCCGACCGCTACGGCCCGCGCTGGCTGATGCCCATCGGCACAATCTTACTGGGTCTTTGCCTCTATTCTCTGGGCGGAGTAACAAGCGTCTGGCAATTCTTCATTTTGGCAGTCTTGGCACGGGCCATCAGTCAACCGTTGCTGATTGGAATCGTACCGCGCACTCTAGCCGTCAATTTCTTCCAGCGAAGGCGAAACTTCGCTCTCGCTTTGATTGGGATATACCGGCCGGTCAGCGCCGCGATCAACATTCAAGCAATCTCGATCATCGCCGTCTCTCAAGGTTGGCGGGCGGCGTTCCGGTATCTGGGAATCCTTAGCTTCCTCTTGGCCGTCCCGTTGGCAATAGTGATTCGCCGACGGCCCGAAGACATCGGCATGTTGCCAGACGGTGCACCAGCCCGACCCGAGATTACAACTCGATCCACTCAAGCACAAACCGGCGCGGCCACTGCCGCTAGGCGGCCGGGGGAAATTAGTGAGGCGCAAGAACATTCTTGGACCTCCAAGGACGCCCTGCGTACTAAGTCATATTGGCTGGTCGCATTAACGGCCTTTCTAGGGACATCAGCTAACACAACCATCGGGTTCAACACCGTGCCCTACCTGGTTGAGAACGCCCACATAAGCACTACGCAAGCTGCCGGTGTTTTGAGCATTGGAACGCTTTTATCATTGGGCAATCTCGGTTGGGCATATCTAGCGGATAGAATCACTCCCCGCTGGTGCATAATCGCGGCGATGATTACTTCCGCAGCGTCGGTAATCTTCTTGTTCAGAGTAGATTCGGTGCCATCTGCCTACGTCTTCGGAGTCGTTTGGGGATTGTCCAGCGGCACGTCCGGGGTGCTGATCTCCATGATAATTGCCCAATACTTCGGACGGGCTCACTACGGAACGATAGCCGGAACGCTGAGACCTTTTGAAGCGGGTGGGTTGGGACTGGGTCAAATGTTGGGAGCGGTCATCTACGACATCGCGGGCAGCTACAGATTGATAGTGTGGACCGGCCTGTGCGCCCACATCCTCGGGGCAATCTTCATCTTCATCGCCCGTCCTCCGGCTCAGCCAAGCGTAGATTAGGGATGCTCCCGGACATACTCCGGTAGTTGCTAGCGGAGGTCTAGGCTTTCGCGAAATGCTGCGGGAGATACGCCGAAGTGGACTTTGAAGGCTCGGGAAAAGTGGCTGCGGCTGTTGAATCCCAACCTCCGGGCGATCTGTTCAACCGATGTTTCTCCCTTTTGGCGCAGATGTTCGGCTGCTCTGCGGAGCCGCATGTCGTGAAGGAAGCTTATCGGAGTGGAGCCAAAGGCTGCTCGAAAACGTTCGGCGAACACTGACCGGCTCATGATTGCTTCGTCAGCCAGGGAGTCGACGGTATGGGGCGCTTCGGGATGCTCAAATATAGCGTCAACCGCTCTGGAAAGGTTAGGATCCTCAAGTCTCGGCAGCCAGGACAACCGGCCGTCGGACTGTTCGGACAGATACCGCAGTAGGTAGACGATGCATTGGGTCATCAGCGCCCGGGTCAGCGTAGCGCTCCCTTCAGTAGCTCCGCCCTGCTCGGCAAGGATTCCCTCAAAGGCGGACCGCACCTGCGGATATCCGGACAGGTCGCAACGATTATCTGACGGAGCCGCCGAAACAAACCCAGCGAGTCGCCATAGGTTACGTTTA
>CAXEOX010000121.1:0-9125 GCA_963997925.1 uncultured bacterium | reverse complement strand
TCAAGGCACAACCCCCAATCGCTATTCCGATTGATTATGGGGGATTATACAAAAGATGTGTGGATTAGGGAGAAGATTGGATGGACGACGTGACGAGTCGTCTCTTGAGGTCACGGCGGTACAGGAGTGAGCTTACTGACCCAACAACCCGTTGATGTCATCCCGAAGCTGGTTTTTCTTGCCTAGAATCGTGTACTCCGAACTCACCAGCGGTGCGGGATTGAGATCCCATTCCGCGCCCGTGCCATACGGGTAGTAGACGTCATACGCTATCTGTCCGAAATTGAATCCCTCATTCTCCGCGAAGAACCGGCCGGCCAATCTCTGTTCGTCCCAAAGTTGCGTTGTCCTGGGGTCTGGAATCAGATTCAGGTCAACCCGTTGGCGTGCGTCGTTGGGCAGCATGTTGAACCAGACGGCATACACCTGGATGTTGGCTTCCGGATTCTCATCCAATATCTCCCGTTGGACCTAACGGGCAGCGGCTTTTCAACTAGGTCAAGTCGCCGAAAGCAGAAGAACGAGGCGGACGGCGCCTTCATCCTGATTGAACGTCGTCTTAGCTTGTTCAATGTCTTGAAGGTCGGTGAGGGGTCCGCCGGCGTTTCCGTTAGTTGTGCCCGATCCAGTGCAAGCGGCCGACAGCAAGATAACGAGCATCAACACAGCTAGAGCAAGCGAATATCCCCCGTTACCAATCACCCTCGTTATTGATTGCATACCGGCTATTGTACGACGCCGGGCTTACGCAGGATGTAACTAAGTCTTCGATCACACCAAGCACTGCGACATCCGGCATATCTAGCCAGCAGAAACATCCAAAACACGCTGTGTACTCCGGCGTATTTTTCCAGCATAATTGCCGCGATGACCTCGAACCTTGTCATCAACATATCTGTGAACTATCATTCGGAGGATCTTGGATGAAACTACTAACTTACGATACTGGAAACGGTCCCCGCTGCGGCGTGTTGCGGGGCGACGATGTGGTGGACGTGGCTGAGTTGTTGGGCTCTAGCCAACCACTGCGGGACGTTCAGGCCTTGTTGGAGACGGGGAACAACGCCGTCGAACAGGTGCGGAGCGCCTTGGCTAGTAACTCCGCTGCGCCATCGGTGCCCTTGGCCAGCGTGCGGCTCCGGGCTCCGGTTCTGCAACCGCCCACCGTCCGCGACTACATGATTTACGAGGAACATGCCACCGGTCAAGGAACCAGGGAGCGGGAAGAGGCCTGGTACCGCATGCCCATCTTCTATTTCTCCAACCCGCTCTGCATCTCCGGCCCTGAAGATCAGATACCCCACCCCTCGGCGTCCGAGATGCTCGACTACGAGCTTGAGATTGGCTGCATCATCGGGAAGGAAGGACGCAACGTTTCGGAAGCCGACGCCATGGACTACATCGCCGGCTTCGTGATATTCAACGATTGGAGCTGCCGGGACATCCAGCGGGACGAGAGCGCCGTGGGCCTTGGCCCCGCCAAGGGGAAAGACTCGGCATCGTCCATGGGACCCTGGATGGTCACGACCGACGAATTGGCGCCCCTGATGAAAAACGGGCGTCTCCAAGTCAAGTGCCACGCCAAAGTCAACGGCGATTACTGGCTCAAGGACGGCGACGGCGGCGTTCCCTACCACACTTGGGGAGCGGTGATAGAGCGGGCAGCCAAGGATAGCCGCATCGTGCCCGGCGACATCCTGGCCAGCGGAACTGTAGGTGGCGGGTCCATCGGTGAAGCCATCCGCAAGGGTGTCGAAAAGGCTCGTTTCCTCCAGCCCGGAGACGTGGTTGAGCATGAGGTGGAGGGCATCGGCATCCTGCGCAACACCATCGGTCCCAAAGAAGGCTACGACCCCGAATACCGCTACCGGCCCAAGCAGCAACCGGCCATGCCGGAGCGGGGAATCGCCAAGGACTACAAGTACGAGTTGAAACTGCCCTAAGCCTGAGCAAGATTGTTGAAGGGGTCTGACCCATGCCTTTACCTCCTAACCGGATGGATTACAGCCCAAGCATCGACCGGCCAATCATCAAGTGGCCCAACAACGCCCGGGTCGCTTTCTGGGTCGCGCCGAACATCGAGCATTATGAGTACATGCCTCTGATGGACGGCACGCGCAACCCGTGGCCCCGGACACCCCATCCCGACGTACAGCAGTATTCGTCCCACGAGTTCGGCAACCGTGTAGGGTTCTGGCGGCTTCTGGAAGTGCTGGACCGGTACAACATCAAATGCTCGACGACCCTTAGCATCGGCGTGCTGGAGCACTTCCCGGAGATAGCGGAGGCCATGTTGAAACGCGACTGGATCTTCGTGAACCACGGTTTCTACAACACCCGCTTCGTAACCACTTACTCGGAGGAGCAGGAGCGGGAGTTCCTGCAAGATTGCGTCGAGAACTTCAAGCGGCTCACCGGCCGCCAGATCAAAGGCCACTCCGGTCCTGCGGCCTCCAACACGGTAAACACGCCCGACCTCCTAGCCGAAGCCGGATTCTTGTACCAGACCGACTGGAAGATCGACGACCAGCCTCTGCCCATCAAGGTCAAGTCGGGACGTCTGGTTTGCGTGCCCTACACGTCGGAGATGAACGACGCGCCTCTATACCGGCACAACTACGAGGCGGATTACTACGCCGAGATTTGCAAGGCTCAGTTCGACCAGCTATACGAGGAGGGGGCGGAAAGCGGCAAGTGCATGGTCATCGCCTTCCATCCCTACGCCACCGGACGGCCCCATCGGGCCAAGTACCTGGACGAGGTTCTGAGCTACATCATGTCCCACAGCGGCGTGTGGCAAACAACAACCGACGAGATTGCAGAGTACTACCTAGCCAACTACTACGACCAAGCCATCGCCCACGCCGCCAAGGTGAACGTGTAACCATGTGGGAGAGCCTCTCCCACCGTAGGGGCGCATGGCCATGCGCCCCTACACGCCACCAAAAACTCTCGATTAAACAATCGTAAACCCCGGCCTACAGGAGCCGAATTATGCCCGTAGAGTTCTATCACGGCATGGACCACCAGCACTACGACTGGACTCCCCTGAACCGAGACCGGGCCGTGCTGCGATGGCCGGACAACGCCCGCCTCGCACTGTGCGTGCTGGTTACCTTGGACCACATGGAATGGCAGGTACCTGAAGGCTCGTTCCAATCGGCGTCGCTGGCCGGAGGCTACGGTCCGTCGCCCTTTCCCGACGTTACCCGCTGGTCCCACCGGGAGTACGGGCACCGGGTCGGTATCTTCCGGCTACTGGACACGTTAGCCAAGCACGGAATCACCCCAACCGTCGCCATGGACGTTCTGACGGCGGAGAACTATCCTTTCCTGGTACGGCATCTTCAAGGGCTGGGCTGCGAGATTATGGCCCACGGGATATCGGTCAGTCAGCAGATTACCGAGAACATGCCCGAACAAGAGGAACGGGGCTACATCCAATCATCGGTGGAGCGCATGACCAAAGCCACCGGAACTACTCCCGCCGGATGGCTGGGACCGGAATACGGAGAGTCGTCGCGAACACCCCAACTCCTAGCCCAGGCTGGTCTCAGCTACGTCTGCGACTGGACCAACGACGAGCAGCCTTACCCGATAAAGGCCCCAGAAGGCCAACTGACCGCCCTGCCCATCAACCTGCCCCTGGACGACGTCAATGCTCTTTTCGACCGCCACATCCCCATCAGCAGATACGAGTTGATGCTTAAAGAAGGCTTCGACGCTTTGTACGATGAAGGGGCTGATAACGCCCGCCTGCTGGTGCTTAACCTGCACCCGTGGCTGATGGGCCAACCCTTTCGCGTCCGCTATCTGACCCGCGCCCTGGACTACATGACCCGGCGGGAAGGTGTGTGGATCGCCAATGGCTCAGAGATCGTCGACTGGTACCGCAGCAACCCGCCCTCGGCCCGGTAAGTTCATGGCCAACGTCTATCCCCGTGAAAAGTTCGACTTGGAAGAGTTGTCGAGGGTTGCCGTCGAGGCTGCCGAAAGCGCCTCGGCAGCCCTTCTGGCCCGTTTTCGTCCACCGGCGGGCGCTCCTTTAGAGCTCAATTACAAAGACCCCGGAGACGTGGTCACGGACGCCGATCTCGCGGCGGACCGAGCCATAGCCCAAGTCTTGGAATCGCGGGGCGCTCCGGGAAACCTACTTTCGGAAGAAAGCAGTATCGACAAGGGCGACAGCCGGTTGACCTGGCTGATCGACCCGCTATGCGGAACACTCCCGTTCAGCTCCGGCCTCCCCCATTGGGGTGTCAACGTTGCCCTTAGCATCGGGGATGAGCTGGAGATTGGCGTCGTGGCATTGCCGCCAAGCAACGAGATTCTGAGCGCGGTTCGGGGCAGGGGCGCTTACGTGAACGACGTTAGATTAGAGTCACAAGAGCCACCCGGCGCCCCCAGGAACATCGCTATTTCTTTCGACGCCGACGGACGCCGCCTTACCCCCGCCAAACGTGCCTTATCGGAAGTTTTCGAGAGACTGTATGGCTTCGCTTCAGCTGCCTATCCCCTGGGACAGTTGCTTCAAGGCCGTCTTCACGGAGCCGTGTTCAACGATCTGAATGTGCACACCGCTGCGTCGGTGGTAATCGCGCGGGAACTGGGCGTGCGGGTCACCGATGAGAATGGGACCGATGTTATGTGGGCGTCCGACAGCCCCTCCAAGTACTTGGTGTTCGCCTGGCCCCGGACCCATGAAGCCATGATGGAGTCGTTACGCTCACTGGCGACAGAACCCGGCGGCTAGCCAGTTGCTTCACGCAAGCAACAGCGGGGTGTATTATCCTGACTAACCCGCTCACACTTGGAATAATCTGAAAGAAACAGGAGAAAGAGATGCGTGTCATCAGAATCGCTGAAGTAGAAAACGTTCCAATCGCCACCGCCACGCCCATCCCCGGTTGGACCGGTGGAGAAGTTAAACGGACCCGCCAGCCCCTGCTGCCCGACGGCGCAAGCAAGACCTTCAGCAGCAGCATCGTCAACTTCGAACGAGGCGCGACCACCGGTTGGCACGTTCACAAAAGCGACCAACTCCTAGTCATAACCGCCGGCGTCGGCATGGTAGCCAACGAGCATGAGGAGCAAGAAGTGACCGTCGGCGACGTCGTTCACATCCTGGAAGGCGAGAACCACTGGCACGGGGCGAAGAAAGAGTCCTACATGTCCCACATCACCATCACCGCTGCGGAGTAAGGCAAGTATCGATCCGAGCCAAAATTACCGGATGTCATTCTGAGCGTAGCGAAGAATCTGGCGGTGCGGTGTCCCTAGTGCCCAGATTCCTCACTTCGTTCGGAATGACAACATTCTATTTCGGCTAAGCAGTACACAACAGCAGAGAGAGAAAGGAACATTATGATTGTCGATACCCATAGCCACGCCGGCATAAACTGGTTCGAGCCGGTGGAAATGATTCTGCATCAAATGAACCTGAACGGCGTAGAAAAGACCGTGTTGATCCAGCACGGCGGCAACTACCACAACGACTACATCATGGAGTGCGTGAAGCGCTATCCTGGCCGGTTCGGCGCGGTGATTTGGGTGGACGTTCAGAACCCCAACGCCACGACCACTCTGGAAGAGCTGGCGAAAAACCCGGAAGTGGTCGGTGTGCGGCTCCACCCCACAGAACGTTCTCCCGGGTCCGACCCGCTGGCCATCTGGCGCAAGGCCGCCGAGCTTAGCCTTCCGGTTAGCTGCTTCCCCCGGACCGCAGAGCATATCGCAGATGATGGCTTCCAAAGCCTCGTGGAGGAACTCCCCAACTGCACGATAGTCTTGGAGCACCTTGCCGGAGCCTACCGCCCTCTTAGCCCGCCCTCGGTCACCGCGCCCTACGACGACTACAAGAAAGCCCTAACCCTAGCCAGGTTCCCCAACACCTACATCAAGTTCGGTGGATTGGGAGAATTCTGCGTTCGCCGCGTCCCGCTGGAAGCCCAGTTCGGCTTCGACGACGTCCCGCCGCTGATGGAGATGGCCTACGAAGCTTTCGGAGCCAAACGCATGATGTGGGGCAGCGACTATCCGCCAGTAGGAGGAAGGGAAGGCTACCGCAACTCCCTACAAAATGTATTGGAGTACCCGGTCTTCAAAACCCAAGATGAGAAGGACTGGGCCTTCGGCAAAGCCGCCATGGAAGTGTTCAAACTAGCATAACCCACCGTCCTAGCCCCCCTTTCGTAAAGCCGGGTTGGGGGGATTTCCCACCCTCTACCTCCGGACCAAGTCCAGCGTCATATGCTCCTCGCCGAAGACCAACTCCCCGTCGTAGATCTTCTTGATGTCGCCGATGCCTTTCTCCATGGCTCCGTGCTCGCACAGGCTGGGGCCGGTATGGACTAAGACCAGCTTTTTCACCCCAGCCTCCTGGGCCATCTCTGCTGCGCCTCGGGTTCCGGTCATGCTGCCTTCGCCCTCACCGAT
The DNA here is from genome assembly GCA_963997925.1 of uncultured bacterium. Classification (GTDB taxonomy): domain Bacteria; phylum Chloroflexota; class Dehalococcoidia; order Lucifugimonadales; family UBA3495; genus UBA11650. The sequence goes on along the minus strand of CAXEOX010000121.1, from coordinate 2,690 downwards.
GGCGTCCATCACGTCCGAGTCGCCCCAGCACATGCACAGCATGACGTCGGCGTCTTTCGCCAACTCCAACACTGTATCGCAAGGGGTGGTGTCTCCGGTGAAAACCACGCTGCCGTCGTTGGTGTCCAGGCGATAGGCCAGGCAATCCAGCCACGGTTGGGCGTGCTGGGCGGTGGCCGAGGTTACCTGCCAGTCCCTTCCGGAGTGGACGTAACCGGGTCCGATGTCGCGGACATCCACCGCCGGTGGCTTGCGGGGCAGCGTGCCGCCCCGGTTGACGAACACCCGCTGGCTGCCGACGTTGTTGATTCGTGCTTTCCAGTCGTGGGCAAAGGCTCCGACGTCCTCACTCAGGATCCGTTCGGTGATTAGCTCAGTCAGCGTGGGGCCGTACACCTCCAACTGGTTCTCTTTGCCCACGCTCTGGTCCCAACGGCAAAGCAGGAAGCAGGGATAATCCACGTCGTGGTCGAAGTGGTGGTGGCTGAAAAATAGTTTGTCTATCTGGGTGGGCCACAAACCCGACTGAACCATCTTGTAAGTCGTGGCCGGCCCGCAGTCGAACATGATGTATTCCCCGCCGACTTCGATGACGTGGGAAGAGCCGAACCGCGTCGGTGTCGGAGTGGGGGTTCCAGTGCCCAGAAGGTATATCTTGACCAATCTCTCTACTCCTCGAATAGATTAATGCGTTGAAGGAGTTGCGCCGCCGCCGAGTATAACAGCGCAAGGTTACGGCCTGGGATTCCCCGATGCTGATAGGACAAGTTCTATTGGACAGGCACGACTGGCGAGGTTATGATTTGGCTAAGCGAAGCTAAACAAACTGGCGGTACGCGCATAACATGAAGTTCGGATTTTTCACCCATCTACCATGGCCCGAGGGGACCGACGCCAAAGAAGTTATAGACCAAAGCGCCGAGCAGGTTATACGGGCTGAGGAGTTGGGTTTCTACAGCGCCTGGCTGGCCGAGCACCACTTCACTCGCTATAGCATCGGCTCGTCATCACTGATTCTGGCCACCAACTTGGCGGCCCGCACCAAGACCATCCGGCTGGGAACGGCGGTGTTGGTATCACCACTGCACAACCCGCTGCGGCTGGCCGAAGACACCGCTACGCTGGATCTGATTAGCGGGGGACGGCTGGACGTCGGCTTCGGCAGAGGATCGGGCGGCTACGAGTACCACGGCTACAACATCGACGCCGACGAGAGCCTGGAGCGTTTCAAGGACTCCATAAACATGGTTCAAGGTCTTTGGACGACCCCAGACTTCAGTTACTCCGGTAACTATTTCCAGGTAAACAAGGCCAACCTGGTGCCCGCCCCGCTCCAGAGACCGCACCCGCCCATCTATCTGGCGGCCACCCGGACCCCGGCTACTCTGGATTTCGCGGTTTCCACGGGACACAGCCTGTGCATCGCCGTAGTGCAGGACACTGCGGAGGCTCTGGAATTATGCCAGCGCTTCGTCGAAAAATCTCAGGAGGCGGGGTTCAACGTGCCCAAGTCGGAGATACCTTTCTTTCGCTACTTCTACGTGGCTGAGACCGAAGAGCAGGCCATCCGCGACACAGAAGAAAGGCTTAACTGGGTTGCGGATATAATGCAGTGGCGGCGCTTCATACCCGAAGGCAGCGAGGTCAACCTCCGGATGGACGATTGGCGAAGAACTCGCAGTGAATTGCCCGCTACCTATGAATACCTGGCCAAGAACCGGGCAATCATTGGCAACCCCGACCAGTGCGCCGCCCAGATCCAGGAATTGCGGGACCAGGGTATCGAATACTTCGGCTGTAACTTCGACTTCGGCGGCATGTCGCACGATAAAGTGCTGAAGTCCATGGACCTATTTTCCAAAGAGGTCATGCCTCGTTTCACGTAGAGATTTTTAACCGAACGGAGAGTCAATCTTGAACCAGAGACGAATCCCAACACGCCCACCGGAACCTGTCGACGCCGATGGCTTTCACAACCGCGGGAACAGGCACGGACGGAACGGCTCCTACGAGATGGCGATCGCCGACTACAACAAGGCAATCGAAATGGACCCAACCCTCGCGGACGCCTACTATAACCGCGGGATATCCTTCTACGAGATCGAACGCTTTGATGACTCGATTGCAGACTTAACCCGGGCTATCGATCTCAATCCCGACGCGGACCACTATTATGCTCAACGATCCCTAGCGTATCTTTTCACCGACCGAATGGAGTTGGCTCAAGCGGACGAGGATATGTGCGAAGAGATAAGGACCCGGAGCTAGGAATATCGGCGAGCCACGATAGCGGCGCTATGTCCCATGGGAAAGTCAGCACGGTGTTGAAGACCGGCCAAAACCGGCCCGGCATCGGTTATACTAGAGATGAACCTTCGGTTAACACCAACCAGGACTAATTCCAAGCGAGCCGTACAAGAATCCTCATACGGCCTGCTCATTGAAAGCATTATTCTACGGTTCTTTGAAACCGACGGAGAACACATCAGTTGAACACCAAGCAAGTACCAAAACAGATGAAAGAAGACCGTTGCTGGTGCGGCCATCTGCAGCGCTGGCACCACTGGACCGGCATCTGCCGCTGGTGCGCCAGGCTGGAACTGCGCCGCCCCGAGTTCAATCTCGTGCCTCGCCACGCATTTGGCACCGAGATTCCCGAGCACGTTAAGAAAACAGGAGACAGGCTGGGG
>CAXEOX010000120.1:0-9212 GCA_963997925.1 uncultured bacterium | reverse complement strand
TAAAGCTTGATCGAGATGTCGACGCCGGCCGGCAGGTTAAGCCGGGTCAGCGAATCTATCGTCTTGGACGTTGGCTCCAGGATATCGATGAGACGCTTGTGGGTGCGTATCTCGAAGTGCTCCCGAGAGTCTTTGTCCACGTGGGGGCTTCTTATGACGCAGAACCGGCGGATGTGGGTCGGCAGGGGCACCGGGCCGGCCACGCGTGCACCGGTACGCTCCGCAGTTTCCACTATCTGACCTGCGGAGAGATCCAGCATCTTGTGATCAAACGCCTTGAGTACGATCCGGACTTTTTGCCTGGTTACCATATTCCTCTATCTCGCCTAGTTTCGACGCACGGTGTTAAGTTTTATCACACTCGGGCCAAGGATTTCAAGACATCATCGTTAACTGGTTCGTAATGCTTGAATTCCATCGAGAATGTGGCCCGGCCTTTGGTGATGGAGCGAAGGGCTGTTGTATACGAGAATGTCTGCCCCAAAGGCACGTAGGCCCGGACGATTTGGAGGTCGTCCTGGCCCTCGATATTGCGTATCTGCGCCCGGCGGGTCCCCAAGTCTCCGATGACTTCACTGAGGTGCTCACCCGGCGTTGTAACTTCCAGGTCTACGATGGGCTCCAGCAGCACCGGCTTACCCTTGGGCACGCCTTCCCGGATGGCCAGCATTCCGGCACTGCGGAAGGCCATCTCTGAGGAGTCAACGTCGTGGTAACTGCCGTCGACCAGTCTGACTGCCATGTCTACCAGCGGGAATCCGGCCAGAGGACCGTTGTCTAATGCCGCCCGCACACCCTTCTCCACTGCCGGGATGTACTCTCTGGGAATCGCCCCGCCCTTGATGTCGTTGGAGAAAACGATACCGGAGCCTCTATCCAATGGTTCCAATTCCAGCCATATATGGCCGAACTGGCCGTGACCGCCCGTCTGGCGAACGAACCGTCCTTCCACCTTGATGGCTTGCGTGATGGTCTCCCGGTAAGACACCCTGGGTGGACCGACTTCTGCCGAAACCTCGAATTCCCGGCGCATGCGGTCAACCAATACTTCCAGGTGAAGCTCACCCATGCCAGACATCACTGTCTGTCCGGTCTCATCGTTGAACTTGACGATGAAGGTCGGGTCTTCTTCGGATAGTTTCCGAAGAGCCTCGCTCAACTTGTCTTGATCAGCACGGGAAGTCGGCTCGATAGCCACCGACACGACTGGCTGAGGGAACTGGGGCGGTTCCAAGATTACCTGATTCGACGCGATAGCGATGGTATCCCCAGTGAAGGTGTTCTTAAGTCCGATGGCTGCGCAGATATTTCCGGCGCCGATCTCTTCCAGGTCTTCCCGGTGATTGGCGTGCATCTGGAGCAGACGGCCCATGCGTTCCCGTTGTCCACGGGTGACGTTTTGGACAGATTCCCCCGCTTTTATCTTGCCGGAATAGATACGAAGGAAAACCAACCGGCCGACGTAGGGGTCGGTAGCCACTTTGAACGCCAAAGCGGACATCGGCTCATTTTCGTCGGGAGCCCTAAGCACAATCTCTTCCGTATCAGGCCTGGTGCCCTCAACAGGAGGAACATCCGCCGGAGAAGGTAGGTATTCTACAATCGCATTAAGTAAGGGCTGTATCCCCTTGTTGGCCACGGCGCTTCCGCAGAGGACAGGCACCAGGCTGCGATCAACGGTGGCGCTACGCAAAGCAGCTCGCAGATCGTCTTCTTCGATGACTTCGCCTTCCAAGTAGCGGATGAGCAGGCTTTCGTCCGTTTCCACAATCTTTTCGATCATGGCTTGCCGGAATTGCTGGAAAGATTCCTCTAGCTCCGGGGGGCAAGGAACAACCTCAGGGTCTGTGGAGCTGCTGCTGGACCCATTGGAGCGGCCATCGGGATAGATCCAAGCATCTCCGGTGATGAGGTCGACTACTCCGTTGAAGCCAGATTCCTCGCCGATGGGTAGTTGAATCGCAACGGGATTGGCCTTCAAACGGCGGCGCACCGATTCGATGGTTCGCTCGTAGCTCGCGCCTACCCGGTCCATCTTGTTGACGAAACAGATGCGGGGAACGTCGTAGGTGTCGGCCTGACGCCAGACTGTCTCCGACTGAGATTGAACGCCAGCCACAGCGTCGAGAACGACGATTCCGCCGTCTAATACCCGAAGGCTGCGCTCCACCTCGGCGGTGAAGTCGACATGGCCGGGGGTATCGATGATGTTGACTTTATAGTCCTGCCAATAGGCAGTGGTTGCGGCAGCGGTGATGGTGATGCCACGCTCTCTTTCCTGAGGCATCCAGTCCATGGTGGTGGTACCGTCGTCCACCTCTCCTAGCCGATGAATCCTACCTGTATTAAAAAGTACTCTCTCGGTTACCGTTGTCTTGCCTGCATCGATGTGGGCGATAAATCCGATATTGCGAATCTTCCCTATGGGAAAGCTGTTCTCCATAATTGGTTTGGCACCGGGCGCCCCGTGAGACGTCTATCTACGATAATGGACGAAAGCCCTATTGGCCTCCGCCATACGGTGTAGTTCCTCCTTACGGCGTACTGCCGTTCCTTCTCCGCGGGATGCCTCCAACAATTCATTGGCCAGGCCTCGGCGCATAGGCATCCCTTTCCTGGACCGGGCGCCGCGAATAAGCCACCGTATGGCTAAAGCCTCGCTGCGGCTGGGACGGAGTTCCGTGGGCACCTGGTAGGTTGCCCCTCCCACCCGCTTGGGCTTAACTTCCACCATCGGCGTGGCGTTTCGAAGGGCCATCTGGAACACTTCCAGAGGCTCTCTGTTGGATTCTTCTTTAATGATGTCGAAAGCGCTGTAACAGATGCGTTGCGCAGTCGACTTTTTGCCACGAGTCATCACGTTGTTGATGAACTTGGCTAACTCCGCATTGTTATACATCGGATCCGGGGGTATTACCCGAATTACTGCGCGTCTTCTTCTGGACATAGATAACCCTACCTTACGTTAAATGCCGAAAAGGCAGATGGACGCCTTAGAGATTGCTATTAACCGGCCTAGCGGTCAGTTACGGGGCTTGTCGGCTCCGTACTTGCTGCGGCCGCGCCTCCGGTCCGATACACCTTCGCAATCCAAGGCGGAGCGGATGACGTGGTAACGGACACCCGGTAGGTCTTTAACGCGGCCACCCCTGACCAGAACGACCGAGTGCTCCTGAAGGTTGTGACCTTCACCACCGATATAAGCGGTGATTTCAACACCGTTAGTTAGTCGCACGCGAGCTATTTTCCGCAGTGCGGAGTTGGGCTTCTTGGGGTTCATCGTGCGTACCTGGATACACACGCCTCGCCGTTGCGGGCACCCCTTTCCATACTTCACCCGGTTGCGCAATGAGTTCTGTACCCAGTGCAACGCCGGGGCTTTGGTTTTCTTTCTGACAGGCTTGCGGCCCTTCCGGACCAGCTGGTTCACCGTAGGCATAAATTATCCCCGCATATCTACTTGACAGCGACTCCCTACTCTAACAACCTAGACTGGACATGTCAACCGATTTCGGCTGGTTTACGACGTCAAAACGCCACCTGTTGACAACCTTTCTGGAGCGGCTTAAAGTGGCATATTGTCCAGGCCTGCCATTAAGGGCTTCTATGTCTCGGTACGGCTGGCTTGGCCTTAACAACTAAATGTTCTACCCGGGGCGCCGTAAACGGCTAATACGTAAACGGTTAATAAGGGAAGGCGGTGAAAGGCCGCCACGGTTGCGCCACTGTATGCGGGTTGATGCAAGACTCGCGAGTCAGGAAACCTGCCCGGGTTTGGGGAGCTCTAGTCTGCGCTAAACAGAAACGTGCCCCCGTGACGCTCTTCTATATATAGAGCAGCGCCGCGACTACGCCAGTGAACTCTCCCCGGCTAGATCAAAGTCCGGGGTTTTTTTATGGTCTTCCACTCTTACCTATTCAACGTAAACGATGTTGATCGAAACTCTATCTTGAGGGTTTTATGAGCTTAATTCATAGCGATACATCTATAGCGGTTGTGGCAGTCGGGCCGGGTGATTCCAGCCTGATGACGCTACAGGGTCGTGAGATTCTTGAGAATGCCGACGTGGTTGCCGGGTTCAAGACCGTGCTCGACGTGGTCCGGCCATGGATCGTCAACGCCGATGCCCGGGACATGACCTACCGGGACCAGGAAGAGGTGCTGGAGTACGTTGAATCCCAGGCCTTGCTCGGCAAGAAGTGCGTGGTCTGCGCCTGGGGAGACCTGAACTTTTCGGCCCGGGAGTTGGTGGCCAGGGTACGGCGGCGGGCCGGTAAGGTGGAACTAACACCGGGCATCAGTTCGGTTCAGGTGGCCTGCGTCAGGGCTGGGATTGCCATGGAAGATTCGCTCTTCATTACCCTCCACCAGCGGCGAGGAGCCTCCGATGACTTTGCAGCGGACGTTGAAGAGGTTGTCCACTTCCTTAAAGATGGGCGCAGGAACGTGATTATGCTGCCCCGCCCATATGACCTCATGCCCCCCGGCATCGCCAAGGAATTGGTTGCGGCGGGAATCCCAGGGGACACGACGATAACGGTATTCCAGCGGCTTTCCTTAAACGGCGAGAAGCGATGGAACGGTACCCTTGATGAGTGCAGCGCCATCACTGAGGAGTTAAGCGACCTTTCAATCATGGTGATTTATCGCGGCGGCGAGCCGGGCTCACAAGGGTGATGCGCAGTGACTGAACAAACTGACACGGCAACCCAGCGAAAGACGGTCCTGTTCGTCACCACGGCGGACACCGACATCCTCACTGCCGAACGGGCCCTGAGCGGGATGCCTGATGACTATCCCCAGGTAGTAGCGTTCAATCCCGTAGCTCTGGAAACCCCCGAAGCCCAGGAAGAATTGATGGGGGCGCTGGCTGACGCGGGCGTAGTCATACTGCGCCTCCTCGGTGGAAAGCAGTCCATGCCCCAGGTGTTCGACGCCTTGGTCCGCGATTGCCGTACCAGAGGCATCCCACTTATAGCCTGTCCCGGCCATCAAGAATGGGATGAAGATTTAGTTACCGCCTGCACGGTGCCGGTGTCGGAAGTGGAAACGGTATTTGCCTACCTGATGCGCGGCGGCGTCCAGAACCTGGAAAACCTATTCTTCTTCCTCAGTGACGCATATCTGGGCACCGAATACGGCCACGAAGCGCCCAGCCACATCCCCTGGGAAGGCCTGTACCATCCCGATGTAGCCCAGGGTACCCAGGTCGACGAATATATACAGGACCATTTCGAGGCGGGAAAACCCCGCATCGCCGTTCTTTTCTACCGGGCCCATTGGATGAGCGGAAACCTGCTTACCATCGATAGCCTGATTCGCCGTTTGGAAGCGCAGGGCGCCAATGTCCTGCCTTTGTTCTCATATAGTCTGAAGCACAACCCAGAAGAAGACGGTGAGACCAACCGCACCTTTACTGAATACCTGGCCACTCCCGACGGGCTTCCCAGGGTCGACTGCATCATCACGACCATGGGAATGTCCATGAGCGAGTTGAGCACCGAGGGGCCGACGATCGCCGCCGGTTGGACCGTGGACTACTTGGATCAGCTGGACGTTCCCATCATTCAAGCCATCATCAGCACCGGTACCGAAGAGGAGTGGCAGGAGAGTTCCCTGGGATTGGGACCCATCGACACCGCAATGAGCGTGGCCCTGCCCGAGTTCGACGGCCGAATCATCTCGGTCCCTATTTCATTCAAGCAAGAATCTAGCCAGAACAGCTCTGCGGGCGGCACGGCCAAGCTGTCGGGGCGTTTGCAACGCTACGTGCCGAGAGAAGACCGGGTGGATTTCCTGGCCCGCCTGTCCGTCAAATGGGCGAATCTAAGGAAGAAAGAAAACTCGGAAAAACGAATCGCTATCATCCTAAGCAACTACCCTACCAAGGACGCCCGCATCGGCAACGCAGTGGGTCTAGACACACCGGCATCGGTGGTTCGGGTCCTTAACGCCATGAAAGAAGCTGGCTACCACGTTACCGACATCCCCGAATCCGGCGACGAGTTGGTCCACCGTATCATCGAGCGATGTAGCAACGACCGGGACTCGCTCACCGAAGAGCAGCTCAGGATGGCGGCGGGACACGTTACCGCTAGCCAGTATGGAGAATGGTTCAAGGACTTCCCTGCCTCGGTAGTCCAGGAGATGACTGAAACCTGGGGAGAGCCGCCAGGCCAGATCTATCGCAGCAACGGAAGCCTGGCCATAGCGGGCATCGACCTTGGCAACATCTTTATCGGCTTGCAACCGCCCCGTGGCTTCGGCGAAAATCCCATCGCCGTCTACCACAGCCCGGACCTGGCTCCTACCCATCATTACATCGCCTATTATCGTTGGATCCGCGACGTCTTCAAGGCCGACGCCATGATCCATGTCGGCAAGCACGGCACCCTGGAGTGGCTGCCCGGCAAGGGCATCGGTCTGTCCGAAGCTTGCTATCCCGAGGTGGCGTTGAACGACGTTCCCCTCTTCTATCCATTCATAATCAATAATCCTGGTGAGGGTGCCCAAGCCAAGCGGCGCACCCACGCCACCATCGTCGACCACTTGATTCCGGCGATGACCACGGCCGACAGCTACGGCGACATCGCCCGGGTCGAACAGTTGATGGACGAGCACTACCAGTGTCAAACCCTGGACCCGGCCAAACTGCCATTGCTAGAAGCCCAGATCTGGGAGATGGTCAAGCAGGCCGAGTTGCACCGGGACCTGGGCATCGAGAACCTGCCCGAGGATTTCGGTGAATTCATTCTGGAGATAGATGGCTATCTCTGCGAGATCAAAGACGCCCAGATCAAGGACGGGCTTCATATCTTGGGGGAGACTCCCGAAGATGATCTGCTCATCGGCCTGCTATGTTCCCTGACGCGCCTGGACATCAGTGGTATTCCCAGCCTGCGTAGGTCCGTAGCGGAAGCCATGGGATTGGATTACGGCTCCCTCATGGACGAGCCGGCGCTTGCGGCTCCGGATTCCATCCCGCCATCCATGATTGCGATAGACGCGGACAATCCGGTCCGCACTCAAGGCGACTTGCTGGAAAGGGTGGAGCTGTTGTGCCGGGAAGCCTACCGGCAGCTTTTGGCCCAGGATTTCGACCCTGATGCCGTGGGGCCGGTGGTGTCCCAAGTTTTGGGACGACCAGATGCTCAGACCCAACTGGTCCTAAGGTATGTGGCGGAGATTATCTACCCGGCGCTGCTGCGTACTCCTGACGAGATTGGCAACCTGCTTCGGGGATTGGATGGCCGATTCGTGCCTGCGGGACCTAGTGGAGCGCCCACCAGAGGCATGGCCAACATCCTGCCCACCGGGCGCAACTTCTACTCGGTAGACCCCAAAACCATCCCATCGCCCTCCGCTTGGGAAACCGGCAAAGCCCTGGCCGATGCTCTGCTGGAAAAATACCTGACCGAAGAAGGAGCCTATCCAGAGATGGTGGGCCTCGTGATCTGGGGAACGTCGGCCATGCGTACCCACGGCGACGACGTTGCCCAGGTCCTAGCATTGTTGGGAATCAAACCGGTGTGGCAACCGGAAAGCCGTAGAGTCCAAGGGCTGGAAGTGATTCCCATCTCCGAATTGGGTCACCCCCGAATCGACGTAACCGTACGAATCAGCGGCTTCTTCCGTGACGCCTTCCCCAACCTCATCAACCTGCTTGACCAGGCTGTGGAAATGGCCGCCGCCCAAGACGAAACGATCGAAGAAAACTACATCGTAAAGCACCTCCAAGAAGACATGGCGCGAAGAGGCACCGCTTCGGGTGAAGAACAGCGTTCTCTCTCAGGGACAGGGGTCGAGGGTGAGGGCGACCGCGCCTCTTCCCTATATCGTATCTTCGGCAGCAAACCCGGCACCTACGGGGCCGGCATCCTGGCGGCGTTGGACGAGCGGAACTGGGAAACGGTAGAAGACCTGGCTGAGGTCTATACCGCCTGGGGTGGCTACGCCTACACCCAAAAGGACTTTGGAGTCAGTGCCCGGCCCCAGTTCCGGCAACGGTTCAGCCAGATCGTAGTAGCCGCGAAGAACCAGGACACCCGGGAACACGATATCTTCGACAGTGACGACTACATGCAGTACCACGGTGGCATGATTGCGACCGTGCGGGCACTGACCGGCAGCAATCCGCGCCAGTTCTTCGGCGACAACTCCGACCCGTCCAGAGCCAGGGTCCGCGACTTGCAGGATGAAGCGAGGCGGGTGTTCCGCAGCCGGGTGGTCAACCCCAAGTGGATCGACTCGATGAAGCGCCACGGCTACAAGGGTGCGTTCGAACTGTCTGCCACCGTTGACTACATGTTTGGCTACGACGCCACCGCCCAAGTGGTTGAAGACTGGATGTACGAGGACGTAACCGAGAGCTACGTTCTGGACCCGGAGACTCAGAAATTCTTCCAGGAAAGCAACCCCTGGGCGCTACGGAGCATCGTGGAACGGCTATTGGAAGCCATCGAGCGGGGTCTTTGGGCCGAGCCGCCTCCGGAGATGCTGGAAAAATTGAAGGAACTCTACCTGGAGTTGGAAGCGGACCTGGAAGCCAGGCAAGAAGGGGCCCAGAGTTAATACAGTCATGCTTGCGTCATTCCGGCGCAGGCCGGAATCCAGAGAACATCCGCATAAAACACGGCCTTGGACACCGGCTTTCGTCGGTGAGACGGGTTTGGCCTTCTTGTCTGATGAAGCCTAAACGAAATGGAATAATGCTTTTAACGAGTACCAGTGTTTGATAGAATTGGGCGGTCGTAACTCGGCCGAGATTAGCCGGCGGAAAAAGCCATCGGTGAGCGACTCTTTCTTAAACGATTCCCCGGAGGCAAGCGGTGGATATAGCTCTCGAACTTATTAAGGAACTTACCAAAGACGATCAGATGATGTGGGTTGTCGGCGGCGGCGAGGTGGTTAGCGAGAATAACTCCAAAGGAATCAAAGAACCGGAGTTCGATCGCGGCTACATCACCGTCGAAGCTGATAACTGGCACTTCCATATCGGTCTGGACAAGATAACCGGGATCCAATTCGTTGAGGCGAAGAGCCACGGGGACATGCTTTCGTACTACGTGCGTTTCTCCGGCTCAAGCGAAGAAACCTTGCTCAGGGGATACTTCCCCAATCCATATTTGGATGAAAACGACAAGCGCACAGACTTGCAGCCGGACAAACTGAAGGCCTTCAATGACATGCGGGCGCAGTATGAGGGAAGGGA
>CAXEOX010000119.1:0-9337 GCA_963997925.1 uncultured bacterium | reverse complement strand
TGGAGGTCTCGATTGGCATCCCACAAGGGGTGGGCGATTGTGTCCACAGGACCCATGGCCAGTAGGGGGGCGCCCCCTGCTCTTCATAGCACCTGCCCCATAAGACTTGGGCCCCTCGCGTCTCGGCCAGAACGGCCAACTCCTCAGCGGTGCGTGTTTTCCCGATGCCCGGCTCACCGGCAAGAACGACCATGCGGCCATGACCGGTAAGGGCATCATTCAGGGCTGCCGTAAGCTCGACCATTTCACGATGGCGGCCAACGAAGATACGGCCTGAATCATGGGCAGGATGGGACTCAACCATGCTTGCAACTTCCGCTAGTCCGTTGATTTGGAGCAATTAGGTTGATTATGGGGGAATGTTACGTCTGAGAGGATAGGTTGTCCAGCAAAGAATCAATCGTGTAACGAAGGAGTTGATTGGGAAATCTACGTTCCAAAATGGGAGACCGGTGCCGTGTAACTACGGAAGGTGTAAAATCAGAGGCACTAGAAGGACTTCCTTCTGGACCGCCGAATAACTCACAAGGGAGCGATCATGGATACTTCTAAGTACAATCCGCTTTCAGCAGAGGAGCGGTACATCATCGAATCAAAGGGAACTGAGAGGCCATTCACGGGAGAGTACGACGATTTTTATGAAACGGGCACCTATATCTGCCGCCGGTGCAACGCCGAGCTGTATAGGTCTGTTGATAAATTCGACGCTCGTTGCGGTTGGCCTGCCTTCGACAAAGAGATTCCCGGGGCTGTAAATCAGCTACCCGACCCTGACGGCCATCGAGTCGAGGTTGAGTGCAACAACTGCGGAGGACATCTGGGTCACGTATTCTTCGGTGAAGGCCTTACCCCGGAGAACGCGCGGCACTGCGTGAACTCCATATCCATGAAGTTCGTGGAAGGCGAGTAGGGTTCTAGCTAGTGCGTTCGGGCAACAACCACTGAATAGGGGTGCAGATGGCTATCACCAGCGATTAGGTGTAGGACGTTGAAGGCTTTGGAGAGGTCGTGTCGGTGGAGCCGCTTTGCGGGGCGTGGCATAAACCCATGCGGCGCTCCATCAAATGATGAAGGCCAGGGAGATTAACCCAGCGATCGAACCTCGACGGGACTGGAGCCCAGTCTTGCTGTCTAGATCACGTTGGTCGGCGCCACTACAATCACGGGCCCGGTACGAGCCGGGGGCTGGTTGTCGGCGTTTTGGTCTGCCAGGGGATTATGATTTCGTGCCATAAGCACTTTAAGTTCTATCAGTAAATCTTTGATGCCAGCTTTCATGTCTGCTAAGTCGCCTTCAAGGCGCTCTACCCGCTCCTCCAGTTCCGCCACTCTATCTCCTCCGCGTATCCAGTGTGCCCTATGCACCTGATTAGAGACCAAATTACCAGCCCTAGGTGCAAAGGTACATAGGTAAAACCACTGAAATTCTAGATTCGGAAAGTGACGATTCACGTCCGGAATTGCGTTATACAGCGACCTTAACGGGAGCAGACGATCATGCCCATGGAAGCGGAACCGCGTGTGCTAGCAGTCTGACTCTGGGAATCGCTGAATCGTGGATCCTCGCGAGATTCTGAGCTACCTGAGGGCCGTGACGCCCTTCAATTCCCCTGGGAGCGTCTTGGTCACAATCACTATCGCGCCCTTGTTGGGCTTCACTTGAACAGAGAACTCCGTTTTCTCGGTCAGTAGGGGAGTCAGATTTGTGAGTGTGACCGTTACCTCCACCTGTTCGCCACTATCGACGATGTCCCCAGAACCAATCAACCAACTAGTGGACCAAGAGCACTCGGGAGTATCGGCGTCGCCATCGAAGCTTTGGGGATTTTCGCAGTTGATGCCCTGGTTCTCGTCGAGATAAGTTACCACGGTCCCGGTGGTGGACAGATCGACGGCTCGGAAGAAGTGGATGCTGGAGCCAGATTGAACCTCACGGTGTCGATCGCCGTTTTGCCGGCATTGGCGCTGGCAATCACATCGCCGCGGATGCTTAGCGAGGCGGAGGTTGCTTCCAGGCCACCGAGAGCCGCCTGTTCGCTCTTCTGAGAACTCAAAAGCCCAACGTTGAGGACAGCGAAGGCGAATACCGATGCGACCACGACGAAGGCGATAAGAACGATAGCCGTTTCAAGGCCGGTTATGCCACGTTGGTCGTCGTAGATTCTTGCTGGTGATTGATAAGGTGCGGTTTTTCGGGACATCTGGTACTCCTAGACCACTACACCCCGCCCTGGCACGCATTTTTTAATATATACCATGGGGCAACCAGCGAAAACTGTAAATTCGTAGATATACGTAGGCTAGTGGTGCTCGGCGAGGCGGCGGTATCCGCTGCCAACGAGCTCCCCCCTACGGTGTTGCGGCAGAGACCATCGCTTGGGGACGATTCTGCCTGATAGGGTCTTGCCCCCGCAGGGCCAATTCCTTCAACTCTATCAGTAAGCCTTTAATCTCCACTTTGAGATTGGCCAACGAGCCTTCCAGTTCTTCGATCTTCTCCTCTAGCTCCATCACATTCACCTCACGTATTCTTCACGATCCATCAACTGGCATTTTTATTATGTCCAGTGGTTGGGAGATGCGTCAGTGCCTGGGGTGCCAGATCCAAATGGCTGTTTGGGCTAGGATGTTGGTACCCATTGGTCCATGGAGACGGCCCAATTGGGCCAGTTTCTTGTGTGACTTGTCGTTAAGGGATTGGGTGAGGGGATAGATAAAGAGGTGGGGGGCGTAGGGGTTCATTGAGGAGTTACCCTAGGGGACCACAGGGGTTACGGGTCTTCCAGAACATGGCGACGGGTGGTTGCCGGCGTCCAATCCGGACTCAGGTCAAGACCCGCACAACCACTTTGAATCGGCGCATGGCGCAGGTAGCCCGAAGCTCGGTGAAGCTCACGACTTCGGCGGACGCGAAGCCCGGACCGTCTTCGACCCGCGCCTCGACCTGAGGGTCACTGCTCCGGTATATCCGGCCCAACGGTACATCGTCTTCCGAGTACAGGAACCACGTTGTTGTCGGGAGGCAAGTAGCTTCGCTCATTCGTTCGATCCTTCACGGCCTTGGTCTAATGCAGTAGAGGCTTTGTGGCTCGGATTGTGAGTGAGGAGGAGATCTAGCTGGCTAAGGAACAGGACGTCACTGTTCCATCTTCAGCAGCGCTAAGGCCAGTTCTGCTGTCTTGGTGGCGTCGTACAGGGCATCGTGGGCCAGGCCGCTATCGAAGGGGACGCCGTAGTAGTTGCATGATTCCCCTAGGCCTAAGTATTCCGTGAAACCGAGCTTAGCTCTGGGAAAATGCCCGAGGCTGCGGACGTCCATCGCCTTGAAGGTGTAAGGCACGACCCGGTCTATCCGCCGGAACGCGTCTTGGAGGAATTTGGTCTCGAAGTCCGAGCCCCAGGCAGCCAGCACCGTCTCGTTCCAGTTCACCCCACGGCCGAAGTCTTCCAACGCCAGCTTTGCTGATATTCCCTCGGTTTGAAGCTTTTTAATGGTCAGCCCATTAACTTTCATAGCCTGTGGGTCGCGCTGCTCCCACCGCGTGGGTAGGATGTACTCGGACATCGTCAGGCTGGGGATAATTTCCCCTTCCACGGTGTCGATCACTACCCGGGCAACCTGGATGATTTCATGGCGCTCAGGTTCCAGGCCCGTACATTCCAGATCTGTGACGCACCAGTACCGGGCGATGGTAGGTTTATATGTCGTCATGGGGATGGGGTCCTTCTTATAGTGATGCCCAGATCAGCGTAAGAATGCCGCCTCCTGGGATGCGAAGGCATCATTAACCCTCTCGTGAAACAATTCCATCATCTCCATGGATCTCATCTGCTCCGGCGAGAAGTATCCTACTTCCGTCGTCTCATCGGATACGGTAAGCTCTCCGCCGACCCGCACCGCTTCAAAAACTAGGTCCAGCGCTTGCTTTCGATTGCCGTCGGCGTACTCCGTGATTCGGTGGGGAGTCGAGTACACCCCGATCAACCGGCCAACGCTGACGACCAGTCCCGTCTCCTCGAGCACCTCCCGAGCGCAACACTCGGGCGCGCTTTCGCCGGGGTCCATGGATCCACCGGGCAGACACCACTGTCCATTGTCACTGCGCCGAGTAAGCAACACCTTTTCCCTAGTGGCATCAAATATAACGGCGTCGCACGCAGGGACCAGTCTCCCTTGTTTACCTATCCTGTCGCCATAGAGCAGCACGTCTGGGGATGCCTCCTGTCGAAACAGCGTGGGGCTGATGGTGGCAGCATAGCAGCACTGGGCAGGATTCTCCAAGGAGGTGGTTATCCTGCGCCTTTCAACCCGCTTCTAGGTGCTAGAGGACGTCAGGGTGGTTACAGTGCGGTGGAACCGGGCTTAAATCTTCGCCACGAATTGGTTGAATAGAATTTCCAAGTCAGTCCGGCGGGCCAACTGGTCCAGCCAGGTGGAAGGTATGGCATCGGCTCCATATCTAACCCCAGCGAGGCCGCCGGCCACAGTCGCCGTCGTGTCGGTATCTTCGCCGAGGTTCACCGCTCGAAGCACTACATCGTCATAGGTGTCTGTGTTGCACAGACACCATATGCTGGATTCCAGAGTGTCGATCACATAGCCACTCGACCTGACGCTGGACTCAGGCAATGAGGGTATATCGCCACTGAAAATCCTTGAGAACGCAGGCAGTTCTCCGGAATACGATGGTCCTTCGTAAACCGGCTTCGTTGCCCGGATAGCTTGGAGGTATGCTTCAATCTTGTCGGCACCCTGTAAAAGGGCTGACACCATCGTGCAGTAGAAGCCACAGGCCATCTGGCCACGAACGTGGCGGTGGGTTAATGCCGACGCTCGATGCGCATGGTCCAGCAGTTCCTCGACCGGCAAATCAAAGTAACGGAGAGCCACGGGCAGGATGCGCATCAAGGAGCCATTCCCGTTGCTGTTTTCGTCGATCAACCCGGCTTGCTCAGGTTCAACTCCTTGGCTCAATCGGTTTATCGCCATGAGGGTGGTCCCTCCAACGTCGAACACCTCTTGCCACGGTGTCCAGTGAGCCTGATTAAGCCAGCGGGTAAACAGCATTCCAAGGCGCCCGGTGTCGAACCCATCCGCCAAGCCTTCGACCGTACATAACATCAAGGAGCTATCGTCGGACCAAGTACCTGCGGGCTGATGGTAAGTGCCGTAACCCCGCATATCTTGCACAGGGTTTTGGCGCAGTTGTTCCCGGCTCTGGAATTCCACTGGGACTCCCAGAGCGTCACCAACAACAGCACCCCATAGACCGCCGAGAACTCTCTCCGTTACAGAAAGATCAGTCATATCCTACCTTTCTGGCAAGGTCATATCGTGTATATGACGGAGGGATCAGAAACGATTACTCTTGGCAATCTCATAGATGTCTAATAGTTCGTCTACGCCGACAACTGGATACCCGTTATCCTCGGCGATGGCTCGGAGCTTTGTTCTGGTCTCGCCACGCACAAAAATGCCGGTGTCAGCTAGTAAGAACGGCATCGCCAAGCTAATTGCCGCTCCCAGATCGTGAGTGGAATCTCCGACGTATAGGCTGGCGTCGACGCTCCCGTTTAATGCCTCAACGGTCTTGGTTAAGATTTCAGGATCAGGCTTTACGTTGATTACGTCATCGGAAGTCATCACAACGTCAAAATGCTCTTTGATATCGTGAAAGTCCAAAACCGCGTCGACTACGTCCCTTGCGGCCATCGTTGCAATCGCAAGTTTGAAGGTGTTGTCTTTCAATCGTTGTAACAGTTGTTTGGTGTTGGGCAACAAGACAACCCTGTCCGTAAAGCTGGCTTGTAGGTTGATTTTTAAATCAGTCGCCTCATCTACGACTTGCGCCGCGTCGTCCAGGCTAAGGTCTCTCTCTAAGAAATACTGCATTATTTTCCTAGAGCCACCCCCGAACTGCTCCCTGAGTTCGGCTTCAGTCACGTGCACTCCGAATCGAGCCAACGCCTCGATCGCTCCTCCGAGAGCTGCGAGTTGGCTGTCGATCAGCGTGCCGTCAAGATCGAAGATAACGGTGTCAATCATCCTGCCTCATTTCTCACGTTCTAGAGTCGCTAAGCGTTAATGGGTTCTGAATCTGGGCGGAAAGTACGTCAGCGGGCCATTTTCCGACGGCCTGGAAGGCCCGAGGGATGCCGGGGTAGGGGATAACCGGAATCTCTAGCCGTATCGTGCCAGCTGCTCCGAATCCCCCCTGCAAGGGAGTCAAAGTTTATGACGAGACCAGTTATCTACTGCAGATCTGAGGTGTCGTCTGAATGGCTGCCTCTTAATGCACAGTGTCCACATACCCTGCAAACGGGATGTAGATTGTTGTATTGGGGGTGGGACTGTTTACAGAACCCTGCGGACTCGTCGGTGCAACGGGGACACCCTTCACAGAATCTTCCGCCGGTCCCCTGGGATCGTTGAGTGTCTTTATCTGTAACCGTGACCATCATTGTGGCTATTTGCCGGGTCATAAACTTAACGCCTCCATCTGGGACAGAGGGATGTTCAAGTGCGCAAAAAGTTCGTCTTCATCTTCGGTGATGGCGTTGTACATCTTGTACATGAGTTCTGGCTCGCAGGGCTCCGGACTGTGAACGATGACCGGTTTCCCTTGTCCGCAGTGCCAAGCTGCCTCGGAGTGGGCGCTACGCCCGGACGGCAGCAACAGAACCACCACATCGGACCACTTCAACGCGTCCATGTCCAGCTTAAACCCATGTTCTGCAATCGGGTTAGACAGGGACTCTCGGTATTCGAGGACACTCCAGTTTTCCCATACAGCGTCGATCGCCGACCAATGGAATCCGCTGTTGCCCGG
Source organism: uncultured bacterium (assembly GCA_963997925.1). Lineage (GTDB taxonomy): Bacteria > Chloroflexota > Dehalococcoidia > Lucifugimonadales > UBA3495 > UBA11650. Next base: position 2,507 of record CAXEOX010000119.1, on the reverse strand, counting down.
TTGGGGATTGCGGAAATCATATACCTCATGTCCCCAGGCTCGTAGCCGAATTATCAGATCGGGCTGATATAGATTTCGCCAAGACGATGCCAAGTAAATCCGGTGATGGTTCTCGCTAACTTGCTGGGTCATATCTCTCCTGATGTCCGATTCCACTTCAAGACATTATGCACCCCCACTGGCCGGAGGTACTACTGATTGAGGTCCCGAGGTTAAAAATTCGGCGGCTGTTGGTGAATCACCAAGTCGTGCCGGGGATGGGCCCATCAGGCTACCACTCGGCGATGCAAGACAAGCGATTGGTTATGGCCCAGTCGGCGTTGATGGCGTATAGGTGGGTAGCGGCACCGCAGTCGGTGGAGTCAGTGCTTCTTTAGCCTGTCCAACCCTGGCCCGAACGGTTGATTCAATGTCTGGCAGTTGCTGGGGTGGTGGAGCATTGCAACCAAGAGCAAATAGGATCAATGCTACCCCAGCTATCGGTAAGAACGAATTTAGGGGATTCATCATAGAGTGGACTTCGTCCCTTGGCGGGTGTGTCGTACCATTCTAGCAGACCTGGCTGACAACACCGTCCTGCGGCAACGGTACTCAGCTGGTTCCATCAGGCCGGGGGTACTGGTGGGGGTGCTAGCGGCCATCCCGTGCAGATTACGGACGCCATGCAGGTTCGCCCTAACCTATCAGAAACCCAAAAAGCCCTGGCCGTAGCCACTAGGTGCCGAGTTTCCGCAAATTGTCGACTTCAGGCCTCCCGTCCTAAGGGAATGGAATCCTGCAAGCGAGAATGGCAATCGGAGGTCATTGTGGTGTTAAATGTTTACAAGCGGCTACATAATGTCGGCGGGGCGGTTGAGTGAATCGGAAGGATTTGACGCGCTCATGTTTAGAGAAGTCTATTGATCAAGGGAAGCGGTTCATGAAGTACGATGTTGTCATAGTCGGCGCCGGTTCGGCTGGGTGCGTGCTTGCTGCCCGATTGTCCGAAAATCCTAAACGGTCTGTACTACTCCTAGAAGCCGGCCCCGATTACCCTGAGTTTCAGCACCTACCCGACGAGCTGAAGAACGGCTTCAATCTGGATGCTGGAACTCCCGACTCGCCTTTCAATTGGGCTTACCAAGCCTCCGGAGCGTCCGGCCAGACCAATCCTTTGCAAATAGCCAGGGGCAAAGTGGTCGGTGGCTCCAGCGCGGTTAACGGCCAAATCTTCCTGCGGGGCCTCCCCGAAGACTACGATTCTTGGGCCGCCTTGGGTAACGACCAGTGGTCTTATATAAATGTTCTGCCATTTTTCCGGAAGCTGGAATCCGATCTAGACATTCGGGACGACTTCCACGGGAGCGATGGACCCATACCTATCCGGCGGGAAAAGCCAACTGATTGGCACCCGTTCCAGTCGGCGTTCTACGACGCATGCGTCGCGTCCGGGTACCCCGAAGACCCGGACATGAATCACCCTGATTCTACCGGGGTGGGTTCGGTGCCGGTCAACAATGCCGGCGGCATCCGTATGAGCACCGCCCTTACGTATTTAGACCCGGTACGCTACCGGTTGAACCTAACGATTAAACCCAACGTGCTGGCCACGCGCATCGTGTTCGACGGTACTAAAGCGTCAGGCGTGGATGTCGAGAGCGGTGGGCGGAAGTTCACGGTGGAAGGTGAAGAGATCGTCCTGGCCGCCGGCGGAATCGCGTCACCACAATTGCTTATGCTGTCTGGGATAGGCCCCGGAAGCCATTTGCGCAACCTGGGAATACCTTTGGTCTGCGAACTGCCCGGAGTGGGCCAGAACCTGCGGGACCATCCGTTGGTCTATATTGAACTGGGTGTTAAAGATGGCGTTCATCTAGACATCACGGGTCCCCGGATGCAGTCCGGTCTCCGATACACCGCCGGAGGCTCGCAGTTACGCAACGACATGCAAATTTTCCCTTACAACTTTGGCGGACCAACGTCCGGAGACCCGCTGGGGGGAGACTGGAAATTCCGCGAACCTGGCCTGCGGCTTACTTGCATGCTACAAGCGGCTTTCAGCGCTGGTGAGTTGAGTCTGGCATCCGCCGAACCCCACGACAAGCCTCACCTTTCCTACCGGTACCTGGAAGACCCCCGGGACCTGCAGCGGCTGCGTGAGGCGATGCGAATCTGTCAAAGGTTGTTGGCTCACCCGGCATTAGAGCCCTTGATTGAAGGCTGGTTGGCGCCAACCGAAGAGAACCTGGCCTCGGACGAAGCACTGGACACTTGGTTGATCCAAAACGTGAACACTACCTATCACACGTCCGGAACGTGCAAAATGGGTCCCGGCTCCGACCCTATGGCGGTGGTTGACCAGTATGGGCGGGTCAAGGGCCTACAGGGGCTCAGGATTGCGGACCTGTCTATTGCGCCCGACGTGGTACGGGCCAACACCAACGCCACGGCCATCATGATCGCCGAAAGGGTCGCGGACTGGATCTAGGTGTCAAAGCCGGGTACCCTAGTGGTTCCATCATGCCGGG
>CAXEOX010000118.1:0-9574 GCA_963997925.1 uncultured bacterium | reverse complement strand
CCCACAAGGGGGGATGGACTTATTTGCCTCTCCCGTAATGCTCTACTAGGTGGGAATAGATTTGGTCTCGTCCCCCTTTCGTAAAGGGGGGTTGGGGGATTTCGTCCCGCTGCCCCCGCCCCCTCACCCGCCTTGCCGGTACCATTCCCCGGAGGCTAGGTCTCGGAAGACGGTCATCGGTCTGCCATCTTCCGTGGTCACTTGGTAGTATCTTCTGACGATGGGATTCTCCCGCCACCACTCTTCGTCTATCTCCCACAAGTCGTCTATCGCAGCTACTTCCAGCCTTCGGCGCCGTAGGCTGATAGCCAGTGGCCGCTGGTAGGCATCCTCTTCAACTTGTATGGGAACAGGCTGGTTTAGGGATCGAATAGGACTAGAGCTTGCCGTCTCTCGGGGATTCTGGACCACGGTTCCACCTCCTTCATCTGGTAGATGGGGGGCTTACAACCCAGGAGGGCCTCCAGTTGCCGCATCATTTCCCTTAGTTGCTCATGCTTGCGCACGTCCGAGAACAGGCTGGACTGGATGCCCGACTCGCCGGTGATTCCGCCCAGAGTCAGCTTCATGTCCTCTAGCGGGCCGGGCAACTCCAGGTTGTCCAACCGGCTTTTCAGAGAGAAAAGCGCCCTCTCCTTGCTGCCCATAGACTCTTTGAAGGAGAAGTGCTTGACCCAGGGAGTGTGCCGGACGATACAGCTCTCGATGGTGGCGGTGCGGACGTATCTGCCCTTGATCTCCGGGCGGACGAAAGCCCTGCCCAGCAACGTTGCCAAGGCGGTTAGGATGGCGTGCCGGGTGATGGTCGGCGAAGGGAAGGTTAGAAACTCCGCGACTGCTTCCTCGTGCTGCCAGGGCTTCAACGGGCTGGAATCGACGCCCTTGGCCAGCGCCCAAGCCCGGCTTCCCTCAGCCCTTAGTTGGGCCTGTACGGAGCCTGCCGGCAGGGCGGCCAGTTGCCCCAAGGTGTGCAATCCGAAGTGGTGCAACCGGGTCTTGTTCTGCCACGACAGAGGCAGCAGGTCTATGGGAAACTCTTTCAGGAATCCGGCTACGTCCTCCGGCGCTTTGCTGGCCCGTCCGCCACTGCTGGTAACCGCGGCGACGTAGGCCGGGAATTTCCCAGTGGCCACGCCGATGCGGGGATTGAACTGGTGGGGCACCGCATGGAGCAGCGACGCTATGAGCCTGGCCTCGCCTCCGTACATGTCTTCCAATCCATCCAGTCCCACGTAAGCGCAGCCCAAACCGGCCTTTTCCACCAAGGGGCTTCGCCCTTCAAGAGACGTGAGCATCTCCGTGAAAACCGAGTCGTAATAGGGCTCGTCCGCTCGAAGCAGGACCGTATCCTTGCTCCGGGACACGGCTTCCTGAAGGGACATCCCGGTGGTGACCCCCCGGGCTTCCGGAGAACTGTCCAAGACGACCTGCTTGGAGCCGAAACTTTCGGTTATAACTACAGGCCGTCCCTCCAGTGCCGGATCACGGCGCTGCTCGGATTTCACCGGAAGGTGAGTGATTAGTACGCAAGCGATGTTCATGGTGGTGAAAATCCCCCTGGCCCCCTTTACGAAAGGGGGGAAGTAGGGTTGTCTGTAAGAAAGTGGGTAGGTTGATACGTGTTTCCTGAGATGAGGAGTTGGGCTGGGTTAATTCTGTCCAGGAGCGTTTTGGCGATGATAGTCACTACCGTAGCTAGTTCTTGAGATACCTGAGTGTTGCTAAAACGCAATACACTTAGCCCTGCTCCCGCCAGATACGCATCCCGGCTTGCGTCATTCTCCCTATAGTCCAACTCCAAGTGTTGCCGCCCATCCACTTCCACCACCAACTTCGCTTTAGGCGCGTAAAAGTCCACGATGTAGACTCCAATGGGATTCTGCCGATAAAACTGAATACCCTGAATCTGCCTTCCCCGCAACCGCGACCACAACAACTGCTCACTGCGAGTCATTCCGTTACGCAAACCACGCGCCACTTGTTTTAGATTGGAATCGTACCTAAACACCAGCCAACAAACCTCGGTTTTTTATAACCCCCTTTCGTAAAGGGGGGCTGGGGGGATTTCCACCGCAGAAACCAACTATCGGTCCGTGTCTAATACCCTCAACCGGCACGGCTGACGGCTGACCGCTGAATGCTCGCCCCCGCCAGCTGGATCAGAATTATATAGAACACATGTACTAATAAACAATGCCCCACAGTCAGCTTCAGCCGATTCAAGCTATAATGGAAATCAAGGAACTCCTTCGCCATGTTGTTCTCCACGTTCACACGCAGGTTCTTTCAGAGGCCGCTTTGGATGGGTCTATACCTGATGGTGGGACTCATGGCCGGGCTGGCTGTTATCGCACTGCAATCTCCGTCGGTGGCCTTAGCCCAGGCTCCCGGTGGAGAAGTCATTGTGGTCCAGGACCTCTGGGAAGTGCGATTCCCCGGACTGATTGTCTTTGACCTGACCGCTCAGTCTCCAAAGCAGATCGTTGAGGTTCGGCTGCGTTTCCGCACGCTGGGCAACCGCATCTGGTCATATGGCTACCCCGATTTTGAGCCTGGGCAGAGAGTGACCACCACTTTTAACCTCACTGCTACCGGCGGGGATTTCCTGCCTCTGGACGCTCAGCTCGAGTACTACTATGAGATTCGCGACGAGCAGAGCGGCGTGCACGAAACTCCTTCCAAGACCCTGGAGTACACCGATACCCGATTTCAGTGGCAGCAGGCCCAGGCCGGACCTCTGGTATTGATGTATCACGACATTCCCCGGTCCCAGGTCGACGAAGTTACCAGACAGGTAGAGGCCGAACTGCGGCGGCTTGCCTCGATGCTTCGTCTGGATACCTCCCGTCCCATCAAGGGCATCATCTATAACGAAAGGTCCGCAGCCATCGATGCATTTCCCCGCCAGAGTCAGACAATCACCGACCAGCATGTCTTTGAGGGGTTCGCTTTTCCGGATCGGGGTATATTCGTCGGTCTGGGGATGTCGCCGGATCTCATCGTCCACGAGTCGGCCCACGTGATGCTTCACCAGACCTTGAGAGGTGGAGTTGCCAGGGCGCCTGCGTGGCTGGATGAAGGGTTCGCCAGCTACATGGAACCAGGCGCAAGTCCCTATAGCGGTGAAACCCTTAGCTCGATAGGCATGCCCCTTACGTCCATGTCCGTTGTTAGCGGAACTCCCAGGGATATTCGGAACTTCTACCAGAAATCGGAAAGCGTGGTCGCCTATCTGATTCAAGAGCATGGCGCAGACAAGTTCCGAAGCCTACTGGGCCGGCTTCGGGAGGGCCGTCCGATGGACGAAGGGTTGGGATTGACATACGGATTCGATGTTGATGGGCTTGAAGAACTCTGGTCTGCCGACTCACGGGGCCGTCACGCCCCGGCTAGAATCACCGGCAGCAGACCGTCTCCATTCATCTATTTCGATGTGTGGCTCATCGGATTGTTGGGCTTAACAGTCCTGGCTTCCGTGCTGGTCAAATATGCGGTAGGCAGGTTGCAACCGGACCTAGATCCCGAGGAGGGGCTACAACCCTGGGAGGACCCGGACGCATTGGACCGGGAACGGGACCGAGATGAGGATTTTTAGGCTTTTGGCAGGATGAACTGAATGACGAACAGCAGCGAGATTCAAGAACTTCAAGCGGACTTGCGCTCCGGAAGGGACTCCGTCTTGTCGGCTGTCGAAGGAGTATCGGAGGCGGAAGCACATCAGATTCCCGAGCCCGGAGAGTGGACCGTGGTCCAGTCGCTGGCGCACATCACCGAGCTTCAGTCCTTCTGGGTGACCAAAGCCGTTTTGATTACCCAAGTGGACGACCCTCAAATCACCCGGACGGCCGTGGAGAATGATGTGCGGTTGGCGGCGGTGACGGACCGTTCCCAAGATGGACTGGCCAGCCTTATCCGGCAGATGAACTTCGCCAATAATCAGGTTGTGGACGTTGTCGCCGCCATCGACCCAGCAGCATTGGACCGTCCCGGCCACCGGGAAGACAACCCCATGACCTCCGCCGATGTCATACGGTACACGGCCCGCCACGTTCGGACCCACGCCGACCAGATAATCGAGTCGCTAAGACTGATTCGCCAGACCGGTTAGGGCTCTAAGCCACTAAAATGGACTCAAAAGTGAATCGGAATAGGTAGCCGGACTTGTGATGACAACCAAAGAAGATTATCATTTCCGTACGGTTTAGCCAGCCAAATAGACCTTGCCGGATCGACATCCGCCAACCCAGGTTCCGTCACATCATTCAGCATCAGCGAAGGTATAGACGAACTTTTATGAAACCTATGATATTTTTCAGTGCTCTGGTAACAACAATATTTTTTATCGCATGCAGTCTCCCGGCGGTGCCCGAGCCTACTCAAGCGCCGGCGCTTCAACCAACCGCCAGGCCAGCGAACTCCGCTGCTTCAAACCAGGGGCAACCTAGCGGTGCGAAAATCAAGAAATACGCCGCTTTCCCACAGATGACCATCGATCCTTCCGCCGGATACACGGCGAACATCAAGACAAACAAAGGCAATATCCTCATAGAGCTATTTCCAGCGTCCGCCCCCAAGACGGTGAATAACTTCGTCTTTCTGGCCAACGACGGTTTCTATGACGGGGTTATCTTCCACCGAGTGATTCCGAACTTCATGATTCAGGGTGGCGACCCCACCGGTACGGGAACCTCTGGCCCTGGATATAAGTTTGAGGACGAGATAGATAACACGTTAGAATTTGACAAGCCTGGCATCCTAGCCATGGCGAACGCCGGCCCCGGCACCAACGGGAGCCAGTTCTTTATCACGACGGCTGCCACTCCCCATCTGAAAGGCAACCACACCATCTTCGGAAAAGTGTTGGAAGGCCAGGATGTTGCCAGTGCCATCTCGACTGTTCCATCAGGCCCGGGCAACAGACCCAACGAGCCGATCGTCATCCAGGGAGTCGAGATTACCAAGAACTAGCGGCCAACGGCAGAGGGTCCGGCTCTCCGCGACTGGTTCCCCGGCTTCAACGCCGTAAACTCTGCTGCCGCCCTTCGAACCGCCGCTTAACCCTATATGCTCCCGCCCGAGCACATTTTCGCGGCAAATCAACGTGATATACCTCGGCGTGACCGTCTATCCAGGCTGCCAGCCGAGCCCGAGAAAGGAGACAACCCTTGCCTTTCGAGTGCCTAACCTACGAACGGAAAGACAAGACGTGCTATCTGACCCTTAACCGGCCCGACAAACTGAACGCCCTCAACGCCCAACTGATGGCTGAGTTGCGGGAAGCTTTGGACATCATTGAGTTGGACCAGGAGATTCGTGTGGTCATCCTCACCGGAGCCGGCCGCGCCTTCTCAGCTGGATTCGATCTCGACAAGGACTCCGGCGGAGCTCCGCCTCAAGGAGAAGACCCGGATGTCCGGCGCAGGCACCTACAGAGCCATATAGACACGTTTATGATGGTCTGGAACCTTAGCAAGCCGGTCATCGCCGCCGTCAATGGTTTCGCTTTGGCGGGAGCTTGTGAACTGGTCCAGATCTGCGATATCAAGATTGCTTCCGACCGAGCCGTATTGGGCGAACCTGAGATACGGGCCGGAGTCGGCCCGCCTCTTCTCATCACCCCCTTCAGCATTGGGCTGGCTAGGTCTAAAGAGCTATTGCTCACCGGTGACACCATCGACGCTCATGAGGCGGCCCGCCTGGGCATGGTCAGCCGGGTAGTCCCCCACGATAACTTGATGGCCGAGTGCGAGAAGATTGCCAAGAAGATTTGTCTGCTCTCCCCGGTGGGCGTTAACATGACCAAAGTGTCGGTTAACCGGGCTTTGGAAGGTATGGGGTTCCTGTCGGCCATCAGCAATAACCTGGAGTTGATGATTCACTTCGACATCAGCTCCGAACCGGAGCAAGACGAGTTCAACAAGATTAGCGACAAGCAGGGATTAAAGGCTGCGTTGAACTGGCGCGACGCTCGATTCAAAGACCTTTAAAGCCTACAACCAGCTACATAGCATGTCATTCCGAGGAGCGCAGCGACGAAAGAAGCTCATAGTTTCATCGGGATTCTTCGTTTAGGTCGTTACGCCACTCCACGGCATTATGAGTCGCTGAAAATCAAGTCTGGTAACGAAAACCCTTAGGGGTTGGATAACAAGACTTCTATGTAGGAGCCACATATGCCTGAGATTGAAGCCGAATTGACCCGGTTGGGCTACACACTACCGCCTCCACCCGACCCTGTGGGGAACTATCTTCCTGTCACACGAAGCGGAAACATCATGTGGATGGCGGGAGTAGGTTCCCGGACGACTGAAGGCGGTCGTATCACTGGCAAGCTAGGCAGTGATCTGACTGTGGATCAAGGGTACGAAGCCGCCCGCTGGTGCGCTCTCAACCTCCTGTCCCGGATGAAAGCTGAACTTGGAGACTTGGACGGAGTTAGCCGCATCCTGAAGGTTGTTGGGATGGTGAACAGCGCGCCTGACTTCGGCGAGCAAGCTCAAGTCGTTGATGGGGCGTCAGACCTGTTCGTTGCCTTGTACGGAGACCGGGGCCGCCATAGCCGGTCCGCCCCCGGCATGGGCGCGCTTCCGGGCAACTCCTCCGTCATCGTGGACTGCGTTGTTGAGGTTGCGGAGGGCTACTAAAGGGGAGCGAGTTCCTGGCGCTGTGGTTCGACAGGCTCACCACGAACGGGGAATACCAAACCTGGTACGAACAGGAAATGCCTGACCTTGCACGAACGGGGAAAGTCCATCCCGTCACTAATGGGTTAATCCGTTAGCCCTGAGCTTGTCGAAGGGTCTGTGACTACGAAGTTCGCATTCCCCCGCAGTATAACTTGACCTAACCGCCCCGCTTTACCTCAACCTTGGCCATCCCTTCCAAGTGGTGCAGGATAGCCGAGTGGTCGGCGTTCCCCTCTCCGTCGTTGATCAGTGCTCCCAGCATCTGTTGTATCAGCGCCGTTACCGGCAAGGGTACGTTTAGTTCTTGCCCGGTCTGCAATACGTTGCGCAGGTCCTTCTGGTGCAGGCGGATGCGGAATCCGGCTTGGAAGTTGCGGTCCAGCATCATCGGCCCCTTGGCTTCCATGACTGTGCTGCCAGCCAGTCCGCCCCGGATGGCGTTGAACACCTTCTCCGGGTCTACACCTGCTTTTTGAGCCAGAACGAGTGCCTCGCTCAACGCCTCGATGTTAGCGGCCACGATGATTTGGTTGGCCAGTTTGGTGATGCCACCGGCCCCGATATCGCCGGTCAGGACCACGTTGCCGCCCACCGTCTTCATCAGGTCGAAGCACTTGTCGAAAATCTCTTGCTTACCGCCCACCATAATAGCCAGGGTGGCGTTGACCGCACCTGGTTCGCCTCCGCTGACGGGAGCGTCCAGCATCTCCACGCCCTTCTTGGCGCATTCGGCGGCAATCTTCTGGGAAACCAGGGGAGCGATGGAACTCATGTCGATCACTATGGAGCCGGAACGAGCGCCTTCCAGCACTCCGTTAGGACCCAGGATAGCCATCTCGGACTCGGCGGAGTCTGGGACCATCGTGATTATCTTTTCGCAGTTCTCGGCTACCTCTTTGTTGGAAGAGGCTCGCTGGGCCCCGTCGGTGACCAACTCCTCCATGGGTTCGCCCACGATGTCGTATACGGTTACTTCATAGCCTGCTTTCAGCAGGTTCTTGGCCATGGGTTTGCCCATGATGCCAAGTCCGATGAATCCGATTCGCTCCGCCATATTATCGTCTCCTTAGGCTAACCTGAGGCTAATGTCTCAACGGAAACCAACTCTATCACACAACACCTGCTAGAACCACCGGATCAAATCATAACTTCTGTAGAAGCTCTCGGCTCAACAGCATCACGGCCCCGGAGATGACCACTGCCGCCACGGCATAGCGGAAGATTCGCTGGTTGATCCGCCGGGCTATCAGGCTGGCCACACCCAAGCCAGCCACCAGCCCCGGAAGGAGGATTCCGATGTTGAGCAGCGTTTCCCGGTGCACCAGACCCGCCCAGGCGTAAAAAGCAAAGGCGGCCAGGTATGACACTAAGAAGTAAAAGGCCAGAGTGGTCCGGACTTTCTGGGCGGGCCACTGTTGCGCCACGGCGTAGATAGCTACCAACGGCCCGCCGATACTTATGGTTGTTATCGATAGGGAAGTCAGGAATCCGACAACTCCGCCGGTCGCCCGAGTCTTGACCATGGGTAACTGGATGTTGAACAGGGTAATGATTCCCAATACGAAGATAACCAAACCGATGGCGACGCGCAGGACACTGGGATCGGCGTTGGCCAAAAACAGAACCCCGATGGGCACGGCGGCGATACCGCCCACGCATGTCAGCCAGACCACCCTGATCTCCAGATGTCGATAGGTGCGCACCACCACCGAGGCCACCAATACAGTGATGACCCCGTTAACTACAATCACGCCAGATTGAGGCTCCAAAAATAGCAGCAAGACCGGAGCCAACACCAGCCCATACCCAAACCCCACGGTGCCCATCACCGTCGCTCCAACGAACGCCGCAAACAGGGCGATGATCAATTCAAGTCCAGATAGCAAAACTTCTCCTGAGTTTGTTTGTAGGAATGAATTCCTTCCCCGTCGATGGGGATGCATCTGTCTACAACCCGCTGCTAGCTACAAGAACGCGATCAAAGGATACAACTACGCGTCAAAAAGCCCCAGCCTAGCCGCCGCCTCCAACACTAGATCCACTTGTATCACCGGGGGGCCGTTGCGGCTGATGCCTATTTCAACTTTGTTGTCCGGCGTTACCGAGATGCTTCTTTCCCCATCCAGGGCGATGGTGCAAAAGCGGGGCTCCACCGGCACCCGCTCGCCTTCTGGTAACAAACGCCAATCGGCGATGGGAACTGGTGTGACTATGCCAGGAGCTATGGGCGACAGGACTTGCTTTGCGGCTTCGTGATTCCGGTCCGAACCGCCTATCCGGTAATACAGGCCACCACTGTCCTCAAGTGACAATGGCTGTAGCCTCCCGCCGATGGAAGAGAGACCTATGGAAGACGGCTCGGCTCTGGTCAGGAATACCTCGTAGATGGTGCTCATGTCCCAGATGGCCCTGGTAGCGACGAAACGCTCTCTGGATAAGGCCACGTCTACCAGCGCCATATCCTCGTACTGACCGTCGATGTAGATCTCCAGCATCTTGCTGATGACTGAAACTTCGCTCAATTCCAGTCCGCCTTGCACCACTAGTCCCGCCGCCAGACCCGCTAAAGTGCCTTCGACCATGGTGGGGAAGACGTTGTTGGTCCCGGTGGAGACCGCTACGATGGGTATCGACGAGCTACCTTTGGCCACCGCCCGGTTCGTACCGTCTCCGCCCAGGGTAATCACGCAGCCCACGCCCATCGCTTCCATCATCTGGGCGGCCTTGATGGTGTCTCCCTCCGAATATAACGCTGGCATATCCAACGATTCTAATCCCAGAGTGAGCGAAGCATCGTCCCTGGCGCGGCCTACTAGATGAGAGCTGTCCGGCATCGCCACGACCCGGTCGATTCCCACGGCCTGCAATCCCCTCAAGGCCCTTTTTAG
>CAXEOX010000117.1:0-9586 GCA_963997925.1 uncultured bacterium | reverse complement strand
GACCGCCTCGTGTTGAGCCGCTTTAGCTGGACGCCGGACATAGGACCGCCGGTCGCCCGGCCCGCCGCATCCCAAACAATTGAAGTTTCCTGGTCAACGAAGTCCTGACTATCCTGCTTATATTCAAAGGTCAATGTCTTGCCATCAACCACTCGCGAGAAAGCTCCCACCGCCCCACCACTGGCCTTGATAAAGACCGCTACCGGCTCAGTGTCCACCTGGTGATTCACTACGCCGTCGCCGATGATGTCCAGAGGGAAGGCGGTGACCTTGCCGCCCACTTCCACCGTCAAGACAATCTCTCCGGCGGATAGCCGGGAATCCAGTTTCTTCTCATCGACCGGGAAGATGAACTTTTCATCATTGATCCGGCCCTGATAATCTCCGCCGAATCCCCGGGAATATCTCCCACTGTTGAACCTGTTGGGAGAACCTGCCATTCCGGTCAGGAGTTGGGTTTGGGGATACAGACGTTTCCACTCACCCCAAGCCATCGTGGTTGAAGGCAACAGACTCAGATGCGAACCGGTCAACTCGCCGACCACCGCCTCGCCCCCCACCTGGAACCAGTAGGAGCCAGTTTGGTGGTCGTACATCACTAGATCGGACTGGTACAGAGCGCTGGTGTTGCCAAAGGTCAGAAGCTTCCCGTCCAACTCCCGGTGGTACACAACTCCGCTGAAGCACAGAGGACAGTAAGTGATAAGCACTGGAACGCCATTAAACACGTCATTTACTATCTCGTGCATGTTCAGAATGTTGATGGGATAGGCGTATGCGTCTTTGCCTGAAACGTAACCCAGAATCAAGCTATCGTCTCTCAGCCAGGATAGGGCGTTGGGCGGCCCGTAGTCGGCATGAAGAATGGGAGCTATAGCATCGCGGAGGGAAAGGATCCTATCGTCCTTAGCTCTATCCAGAGGCAAAGAGCGCGGAATCCCACCGAAGGTATCGAACAAGATATCTGACAGAGGAACGCTATGGAGACTGGTATCGACCAACGGGAATTCCCCTTCCGGAATCACGACCCGGCCCCGCTTAGGAGTAGTTGAGGCTGGAGTTTCCTGACGAGATGACGTGTCTGCCGTCTCCGTTGGGGATTGGAGAGTTGGGGTAATGGAAACCGGAACAGGGTTCGAGGCTTGCGCAGTATCCGAGAGTGCAGAGGACACCAAGGGGGCGGTCGTCGCCACCGGCTTCGAGTCCACCGGCTGAGCAGCGGTACCGCAGGCAATCATTAAGGCCGAGCCTGCCAGGGCAATAGGCAGCAGCCCGGTACGCTGACGCAAAGCTAAGCTTATATTCTTTAACCGCATCCCACCCATCCAACGATTCCACTCCGGGCAACCCAAGATTCATTCCTGCCCGGTTTAAACATGGGATGCGTCAGGTTGGCCAATCGGTTCAAACCGAAGAGCAACTGAGTAATAGTGTCCAGGCTCGGCAACTCATTAGCTGGAATCATGGATGGGTGTGAAAGTCTTGGCGCCACCCTCCCCAATTTGCGTCCGGCTCGTGCTATGATGCCTGGGAGCAGGGCGAAGCGTTCTTCAAGGCATAATTCGCCCCGGACAGCCACGGTAGATGGGACCGTCGCGACACCCATTTCAGGAGGAAACATCAATATGGCCATGAGTGCTCAGACCTGGAGCGAAGAGATTGTGGAAGCGGCTGGCGGTGCCGTTCAACTAGTGAAAGGAGGGCAGGGCGACCCGTTGCTCATCCTCCACGACGAGACGGGGCATCCCGGCTGGTTGAACTATCACCAAGCCCTGGCCCAAAACAATACCCTGTATATCCCTTCCCACTCCGGCTTCGGCGAAACCGAGAGGCAAGAGTGGATCATGAATATGCGGGACCTAGCCGGGTGGTACCTGGAGGTTCTGGACGATTTGGGCCTGGATAAGGTCAACCTGATGGGCATCTCCCTGGGCGGTTGGCTGGCGGCCGAGATGGCAAGCATGAGCCCCCAAACCTTCAAGAAGATGATTCTGGTAGGCCCCGCCGGAATCAAGCCTCCCACGGGAGAGATCTACGACATGTTCTTGGTGGTGGCCAAAGCGTTCATCACTCAGGGATTTCATGACCCGGCGGGCACTCCGGAATTCGCCACCATCTGCCCCGACGAGCCCACTCTGGAACAGGTCGAACTCTGGGAGGTAGCCAGGGAAGAGGCGTCACGGTTGAGTTGGCGGCCCTACATGCATTATCCCGGCCTGCCCCACTTGTTGCATCGTCTCAAGACCCTGCCCACGCTGGTGGTATGGGGCAAAGAAGACGCCATCGTGCCGTTGAGCGCCGGACAGGCTTACCAAGAGAACATCAAAGGATCAAAGTTGGCCGTGATTGACAACTGCGGCCATCACCCCGAGATTGAGAAAACCGAAGAATTCCTTGGGCTGGTCAAGGAGTTCCTGGCAACCTGACAGCGGGTCTTGGCGAAAAGTAACGATGTTATAATCCCGGCAACCTGGCCCGCCGGGCGAACCGAAAGGAGAGGAAGATGTTCATAGGCTATTTCACCGAGCGGCCTTATCAAGACGAAAGGACAGGATTCTTCGGGGCGACGGGAACACCCATCATGGATCTAACCGTCAGCAATGAATCATTTGATCCCATCATGGCCGCCGGCCTTTACAATCGGTATCTGGACGAGAAGATCTACGCTGAGGAGATGGGTTTCGACGGCCTGATGCTCAACGAGCATCACAATACCGCCTTCTGCATGGGCGGCGCGATGAACGTCGAGGCGTCCATCCTGGCACGTATCACCAAGCGGGCCAAGATTGTGCTCCTAGGGAACATCCTCCCCATCTGGGACGACCCGCTGTGGCTGGTGGAGCAACTGTCGATGATCGACATGATTTCCCACGGCCGCTTGGTCTCCGGTTGGGTGCGAGGCACCGGACGGGAAAGCGTGGCCCACAACATCGAGCCACACTACAACTGGGAAAGGTTCCAAGAGGCCCACGAGTTCATCGTGAAAGCCTGGACCACCCCCGGCCCCTTCCGCTGGGAGGGCAAACACTACAATTACCGGCACGTCAATCCCTGGGCCAAGCCGTACCAGAAACCCCATCCCCCGATCTGGCTGCCCGGAGTGGTGAGCCGTGACTCCCTCATGTGGGCAGCAAAGCAGCGCATCCCCTACATCATGCTGGCCACGGAGATGGAACCCACCAAACAAGCTTTCCAACTGTACCACGATACCGCTGCGGAAGAAGGTTACGAATCTGGCCCTCAAAACCTGGGATACCTGTGGAAGGTCCACGTGGACGAGACCGAAGAATTGGCCGAGGCGACCGGCAGGAAATACGTTCAGGGTCCCAGCAATCCCTTCTTGGCGGGGAACGAAGGCACCGTAAACCCGGCGTTGGTTAACCTGCCAGGCTTGACCTCACGACGAAGAGTTCTACCCACCCAGGCCGTGGCCACCGCTGCCCGTGGTGGCGGCGGGGGAGTCGCCGGTGTGCTGGGCCGTCCCTATGAGCAGCAGATCGCTGATCGCACAATCATCTGCGGAACGCCCAAGACCGTCATACCCAAGATTCGCGAGGTTCTGGAATACGTGCGTCCCGGCAGCATCTTCTTCTGGGATGGCGACGGCGCAATGACCCACGACGATGCGATGCGCAGCCTGCGGCTGATGGGCGAGGAAGTGATTCCCGCCGTCCGCGAGATTGCCAAAGAACTGGACTTGCCCGGTCCCTTCGAAGTCGACCCGGCCACGAACAAACCCATGGAGCCGACGCCGGACGTGGCACCCTAATAAGCCGGGCAAACTGAGAATCAATTTGGCGGCAACACTAGGTCTATACCGGAGCCAGTGGGTCTCGGACGGATCCAAGGACCTTAGATGACCGCCCACGAGCAATCTCCCGATGTCGTAGTCATCGGTGGCGGTCCGGCGGGAAGCACGGCCGCCACCATGTTGGCCCGACAGGGCGTCAGCGTCCTGCTGCTGGAGCGGGAGCGGTTTCCTAGGGAGCATATCGGCGAGTCTCTGTTGCCCGCCAGCATCCCGATCCTTGAAGAGTTGGGAGTGCTTCCCGCCGTGGAAGCCGCCGGTTTCCTGACCAAATGGGGAGCAACTATGGTGTGGGGAAGCGACCCGACGCCGTGGAGTTGGTACTTCCGGGAAACCAACCAGCGCAATCCCCATTCCTATCAGGTCTGGCGGCCCCAGTTCGACCAACTGCTACTGGAGAACAGCCGGGCCCATGGGGTGGACGTTCGGGAAGGGCACCGGGTGTTGGAAGTGCTGTGGCAGGATGGCAAGGCCACCGGCGTCCGATACCAGTCCGATGACGGGGAAACCGGCACGATTCAATGCCGCTACGTTGTAGATGCCAGCGGCCAGACCGGACTCCTAGCCAGAGACCTCAACCTTCGCCAATGGGATCCCTTCTTCCAGAACTTGGCCGTCTACGGCTACTTCAGGGGGGCCCACCCCTTACCCGAACCAGACGAAACAAACATCTTCATCGAGGCACATCCCCACGGCTGGCTCTGGAGCATACCGTTGCATACCGGCTGGACCAGCGTGGGTGCGGTGGTGGATAGCGCCACCAGCCAGAACGAGATTAGCACAGGCAGCCTTGATGGCTTTCTCCAAGCTCAGATCGACCAAGCCCCCCACACCTCAAAAATGCTGCGAGACGCCCACTTGGAATCCGGCCCGTTCATCGTCAAGGACTGGTCCTACGTGTGTGAGCGGGTGGCCGGGGACGGCTATGTCCTAGCGGGTGACGCTGCCTGCTTCGTCGACCCCTTATTCTCATCGGGCGTCCACCTGGCGCTGATGTCCGGTATCATGGCCGCCGCTTATGTAACCTCGGCGCTCAAGGATCCCGAGATCGTGGAAGCCGCCGCTGCTGCCTACCATGAGCTATACCTGAAAGAGTACGGCCACTTCCGAGAGATGGCCCGGTTGTTCTACTCCAGCAACCTGACATCCGACTCTTACTTCTGGGAAGCCCGCCGCCTGCTGGAGGATGCTGGAAACTTCACTCCCCGGCAAGCATTCATCCAGGCGGTGGCAGGGCAGCCGCCCAGAGGCTACGAGCGAGCGGTCTTGGAGCAGGGCCAAGCTCCCTTGGAGTTCGCCTCCAGCGTCCGTCAGGTAGAGTCGGAGAGGGAAAGACGCCGCGTGAGATGGGAAGCGGCCCTCTCCGGAACCGACAACGGAGATCCGATAATGGCCGCCGTTCCCCGGCTTGCTCCAGAAACCCAGATCCAACGGAAACCGGTGCTTGGCGCAGGGGAGTTCGTTTGGGGGACGGTCCTAACCACCGTCAGCCAACCAGAGGGCATCCCATGCAGCGGGCTGATTTCCGCCATGGTTTCTCAGATAGACGGAGCGAGAACCGTGGCCCAGTTGCTGGACGAGTTGGCGTCGCTGGGAGAACCATCCCAGGCCGATCAGATCCGGCAAACCGCCTTAGCCGCCCTGGGCATTCTCTACGTGGACGGGACCGTAGAGGAGTTGGGCGGGCTGTAGCCCGAAGCCACCCGGCTAGTCCCGTACGGCAAGATACCGGTTCACCAAGTCTCCGGCCACTGTGGAAGATTGAGCCCAGAATGTCTTATTCTCCGGGTCTCCCGCTCCGAACAGGTGGTCGTACTTGATTCTGTCTTCCCCTGGCGGCATTCGGTCCACCGCCCGCACCGCAAACTCAGGTAACTGGCGGGCGTTGGCCAGGCGGGGCGTAGCGGCGACGAAATAAAGCCCCAGCTTCTCCACCGACTGGACTTCCTTCCCGGCCTCCCTACCCGCTTGCAGGAACTGGCTGAGCACCACCAAGACCCGGTCGCCCACTCCCATGGCCGGGATCTGGTGCTCGTTGCTACCGGGGATCCGGCTCAACATGTCGGTACCTTTGGGCCGCGACGCGATCCGCTGCTTCATCTCGCCGATACTGGAACCGGAACTACCCGCCATGACGAACACGAACCGGGCATTCCGCTCCACGGAGGCATCCAGATAGGGCAGCAAGACTTCATAAGGCCACACCCCTTCAGGTTTGGCGTCTACCTCATCTATCAGACAGAGGCACGGCTCGCTGAAATCATCCATCTCGCGAAGCCCGGCAAGCAATTCCGCCTTAGTCAGCTTGGCCAGGTTCAACTCGTGGTAACGAACGTTGCCGGGGAGTGAGGCGACGGTTTGGACGGCGAAATAAGTCTTCCCGCTGCCCGGCGCTGCCCCAAAAAGGTGGTTCTCCCGCTTGCCTGTGGGTTGCCCCAGGCCCTCGGCTATTTTCTGACGAGCATCCTTAAACACATTCCGGGTGACTTCATCGAACTTGGCGTATCCGGGGACCACGCTGAACCGCCCCAGGGACACGTCATCCATTCCCGAAATCAGCGAGAGAGCTTCCGCCTCCTCACCGGTCTCGGTTGACGCCGAAACGCTGGAGGGCTGTGGCGGCGCGGCTGCGACGGCGGGCTGAGCATAAGACTCGCCTACGCCGAGAAACTTCCGCACTTCGGATATAAAGACCGGCCACGCCGGTTCGTTTTCTTGCAAGATATGGTTTTTGCTCGACAGAGGAACAAGCCGAGCCCCCGGTATCAGAGCGGCGACTTGGCGCCCCCACTCGAAGGGACCTGCAACTCTTCACGGCTGTGAAGCACCAGCGTTGGTACAGTTACCAGGGGCAAGCGGTCCCGCACGTCTATGCCGGCTGTTACGACGCTGGTTCTGAACGCGTTCTCCGGAGAGGCGAAAACCCGTTGCAATTCGTTGAACGAGTCCATATCCTCGGCAGTGGCCTCCGGCATGAAGGTGGAGGTAAACATCTGCCGGTAGATAGGGTTTTCTTGTCCCCAACCCAGCTTCATCAGGGTTAGCCGCGCCTCCCTCTCCTCCGCTTACTCCGGTGTCCGGTCGCGCAGCGTCGGTCCGGCAGCGAACCCACCATAGATTATGAGGTGGGTGACTCTCTCTGGATGCCTTATAGAGTACTCAGCCGCCGCTGCTCCGCCTCGGGAAATCCCTAAGAGCGCAAACGTCTCCAGTCCCAGAGCGTCAACCACGGTCTCCAAGTCACCGACTCTAGCCTCGAAGGACATGTCCTCCACATCCCAGTCCGACAATCCGATGCCTCGTTGATCGAATCTGATGAGCCGGTGGTCCCGGGCCAACTCCTCCCACCAATGCCGCCACACCGGGCTTCGCCAGTCGTATTCCAGGTGGCTGAGCCAGTTGGGCGCTTTGACCAGCGGAGGCCCCTCGCCCACAGTGGCGTAACAGATGTTGACGCCATCCGGGGCGGTGGTGAATCCAAGTTGTTGCTCCAATTGGCAAGACTCCAATCGCCTATTTCCGACCGGATTCTACCACGGGGAGTACAGTCGTGGAATCAAGAATTGGGTTGCCGGTTCCGGGATGGGGTTTGTATCTGGCGTATCCTGGCGTAAAATGGGCCAAACACAGAATTATCGGGGGGATTCAAATACCCAAATGCCTACCTACAGATTCCAAACATCTATCCCGGCACCTCTTGAGCAGGTATACGAACACATCACCGGCTTCACCGACGGCGGGCCGGCTAACTTGAAAGCGTTGGCAGAGAAACATGGCGAACTGCTTGAACAGGATGAGGAAGTCTACGTCTTCAAGGGCGCCAGCGAGGACGACCCAACCTGGCGCTGCACCTACGATCATCCGCGTCAGCGCGTCATGCGGGCTCATGAGTCCAAATGGGCCGACCGCATCGATATATTCGAGGCTGCGGATGACGATAGTACGTTGTGGACGGTGGAATGGGAGCCCAAGGCCAATGGCTTCCGCTCCTATATCCAATTAGTGGGGTACCACATCAGAGGCAAGAATCACCTTTTTGCCTCGGTAGTCATTCCCGTGGTGACCCATTTCCGGGACAGAACGACTACCCGCCACCGGACCATGAGCCGGAGAAACCGGCAGCGGCGCCAGTAGCCTTCCTCTCGATCTAAGCCAGGTGCCGCTCTAAGCCGAAGGCACCGCTGCCTGACGACCCTGGTCCGACGACTCGCGTATGGCATCCAAGAACCGATGCAGGCCCACCGCCGTGTCAAAGTTGGGCTCACAGGGAGTGCCGGACTTGATGGCCTGACCGAATTGGTAGTACATCTGCCCCACGTTGTAGGGCGCTCCGCCGGGCATCCCTTCAAGCACGTAGACGTGGCGTGACGCAATCTCCAAGTCCTGCAAGCCAGCGTCGCCGGTCTTCGCCCCTCTTAACCTCACATCGGCCAACTGGGGTGAGTCTTCTCCGTCGACCACCAAAGTCCCTTCCCGGCCATAGACTTCCATGCGATACCCACTGTCAAACATCGGCACAACAGCCACGTGCACCGAAGCCACGCCACCGTTGTCCAACTTCCCACTGACGAGGATGTTATCCGGAGCGGTGACATCCACCATCCGCTGAGTGTCCGTCTCGTACCACTGGGACGCCTGGGTGGACACCACGGTGGACACGTCGCTGAAGTTCCCCACCACGAACCTGAGGGCGTCTATCGTATGTCCGCAGGCGATGGTCAGGGTGGTCGCTCCCAGGTTATCGTCCCGCTGCCAGGTACGTCCCGATGTCCGTTCTAGCACACCGCCTCGGATCAGGCTCACGTGGCAGGACATCACCTCGCCAACGTAGCCCGACTCCACCAACTCTTTCATGTACAGGATGGCGGGAGCCGCACGTGCCTGGAGTCCGACCATGGCTTGCAGCCCCTTGGACCGGGCCAACTCGGCCAGTTCTTTGGCTTCGTCCAGAGTGGCTCCCAACGGCCACTCGGTGTATACATGTTTTCCTGCGTTCAAAACGTCCCGGGTCAGGTTGAAATGGTTGGGTACCCGAACAACGACGGCCACCGCGTCGATCTCCGAGCTAGCGAGCATCTCATTGTGGTCGTGGAAGGCCATGCGTGCGCCATATTTGGCCGCTGACTCTTCGGAACTCTCCCGCTTCGTCGTGCAAACCGCAGCCAACTCAAATTCAGGGCTGGCCAGTAGCGCCGGCAAGTGGGAGCGGTGCGCCCACCCTACGCTTACGTTGGCTCCGATAACTCCCAAGCGGATCTTTTCCGATGCCATTGCCATTCCTCCTAATATTCCGGGAACCGATTCGCGCCTATCCTATCACGTGACAATAACCACGGCCATAAGCCCCTGACCCCCGCCACGTCTTTGACATAGAAAGAGGCTCCCCATACACTGGCAAATAGACGCCCCGCCGTCATTCCTTGCCCGGGTTGTTCAGCCTACATCAGGAGTTAACCGTGAGATTGGGTCTGGCCGCCGCCCTGACCGCCATCACGTTATTTGCGTTGCTAGGTTGCTCTCAACCCCAGTCAACAACCGGGGCGACATCCCAACCTGTCACCCCCGCCGCAACAATCGCAGCACCGCTGTCTACGCCTACCACCGAGCCCATTTCGGTTCCAACTCCAACCCTAAAACCCACCGTGGTGCCCTTCCTTCGCCCACGACTGCCGTACCCTCGGCTACCCTTCCTACCGCCACATCGATCCCGGAACCCACTGAAACACTAGAGCCCACCGCAACTCCCGTACCCACTGGCACGTCTGTACCCACTGCCAC
>CAXEOX010000116.1:0-9866 GCA_963997925.1 uncultured bacterium | reverse complement strand
ATTGCTTCGATATCGAACGAAGCTATATCTACGGCCCGCAGAACCCCGACCTGAAATCCGACGGCCCCATGATGCTGGCCGGCCAGACGGAAAATTCCACAGGAATGGGAAAGATGTACCGCATGGATCCCACGGCTGATGGCAACCCCATCGGTTGGACCATGAAGACCATCAAGAAACAACTTCCTGAGATGCTGGATCGTGCTGGATACCCCGAGATCGCCAAAGAGATTGACTTAGAGGTATTGGCAGACGTCGTCCTTGAGCTGGAAGCATCCGCCAGGGAACTCTTTGTCGCCAAGCGAAATACCGTCAAGCACAACCGCGGCACTGACATATTCGAAGCCGGAAACATCCGCTTCGGGCTGGAGATGCGGCGGCTACCCGTTGGCGACGGCGGCTTGGCAATCCACGTTTTGACTGACGTGGGTGGCTCCACCGAAAAGTCGTTCGTGGAAGAGACCGAGATCATGGCTTTCGACCTTTTCTGGGACGGCCCTCACTATCACTATGGCCCCCGCAACAAGAACCACCGAATCTATTGGGACCGCACTCTGGTCACTGATTACCTCGGCTGGGTCGTGGACAAGATCGACGGCAAGAAGTTGGGCGCTATGATCGAGCGGGCCGGTTACCCCGGCATTGCGGCCGATCTGGACCAAGATATGATCGATGCCGTGCTGCCCGCGTTAACCACGAAAGCCCGTGAGATGCTGGCTCTGGGTGAGTCCCTAACCGGCCACCCCGGACTGCCCGCAGACGTCACTCCTAACTTGGTCACCGACTAAGCATCGAGTCTAAGCAAATCGCGTAAAATAAGAGCCCGTCCACCAAGTGGACGGGCTCTTATTTAATTTGGCAACCGGACTATTTTAAGGGATCGGCCGCCTTAAGTTCAGACTTTATCATCTTTAGGGCCTGCGACTGATTGGCAAACCTGATGGACTGGACCACGGGCCACACCAGGTAAGTGGGTAGTGTCTACCACTGGTCCGCAGGCTCGCTGCTGCGGGTTAGCTTGGTCCCAAGACCATTGGGCTCCAGGTCAAAAGCAATGTGGTACGCAGACTCTTTGATCTTCAAGGCAGGGGTGTGAACTCCGGCACAGTTATGGGCTCTGAAATTACGCGCCGTATAAACCTCTAATTGCCGGTAGGCAATACGCGAATAAGGCGCGAACTCGGTGATCTCGATTCGGAACGTCACCGGTCGGTCCCGGTAATCTCCATCAAGGCGCCCAAGGTAGCCAACCTTGGGTTCCCTCTCCGAGGTTTCAGAAACTTTCAAGTCCAGGGACGGTACGAGCCCGTATGCCGGCGTAAACCCGCCAACCAGGTAGATACCCGCTCCGGTGGTGCGTCTACAAATTCAGACCCGCTTACTCTGAACACGTCGAATCACCTCCAGGCTCATCCTGTCGAAAACTGCTACGTTAGTTGGACTATCAGAACGATTACAACAATTGGGATGCCGATGATCATGATGAGGCAGCCCAGCTTGATGATGCAGCCCATGATCGTGAACGGCAGCTTCAAAAGCTTGATCATCAAGCGAAGCGGCAGCGTTACCAGTCCAAGTAGTTGGAATATGATTTAGGCCGTGGCCCACTGGACGCCGTTCAGGACGATCTTTTGGAACTCTGGCGACTCGAAACTCTTGCCGTCATGTCCCAGCAGGAACGTGAAAACCTTGCCTTGGCCGTAGGTGCGGGTCCAGCCCAGAGGGAATGTCCCTGCCGGCATGTGGGTCGGGGCGCGGTCCGGTCCCCAGGGCCAGGTGCCCTCTTCCGAGGTACCGGTCAAGAACACGTCGCTGCCCTCCTTGTATTCGATGCCCATGTACAACTCGTCATCGGTGCTGAAGTCGGAGACCCCGTCAACGCCCGCGTGGCCGGGCTGGCTGACCTTCACTGCGAAGTTGCCGTAGGGCGGGTGGAAGCTGGTGCCGCTGACCCAGCCGCCGCCGGTGATCTCGGCGAACTCGGACCAATAATCGGCCCCGCAGCCGGAGATGTGCAGGCAGACGAACCCCTTGCCCGACTTTACATAATTGATGATCCCATTTTGTTCGCCTTCGGACAGCTTCAACTCGGCGAAGTCGGCGGCGTTTTCACGCCGGGTGTTGAAGACCAGCGCGTCATAGGCAGCCATGCTGGCCGCGTCGGCCAAGACCGATGCGTCTTCGCTGATAGTAACATCGTGTCCCGCCGAATTAAGGAACCGTTCCAGTACCGGGGTGGACTCTTCATAGGGGTGCCTCCCCCCGGTTATAACAAGCAGATTCACGTTTAGTGCCTCCAGGTTTTTGGTTAGGTTAGTAGTGGGTTAGAGTCAGTATTATACGTCAAGATGGGGGTATTGCCGCGGGCAGATTATTCCCAGAGAAAGTGTCACCGCATCTTGGCTTGTTAAATTTCCATTTGGTTCCACAGAGGAAACCTTAGATCTCTCGATAGCCATTCTTCACCGATTGTCCATCCTGTGTGTGATTCCCTTGTCCCTGGCCCGTGCAGGACCGCATGGAAGAAGGGTGATACAGGTCACCTGAATTTGGGCGGCGAATTACAGTCCAGGTTCATCGGATGCTGGAAAATGTTATCAAAGTGGAATGAGTCCGAGCCATTGTCACTGTAGCTGAGGCGGTAAAATCCATCGCCAACATTCGGTGTGATATGAAAAGTGAAACAATCAACGTGCTAGACTCGGTAAAACCCCCTGTGATCAACGAAACTATCAAATTGCCAGCAGATAAGTGTGCCAGTTGCAACGAGAACGAGTCTGGAAAAGCGGGATCGAGCCAGGGTACTTGTGCCGGTCATGTTGGGCTGCGGCTCACACCACTGTGAAATTCGTTCTGGAAGGCTAGTCTTTTAGTCCCACTACAAAATAACTATCCTCTCGGTGCCCTTGACGACGTGGCAGAAGTCGGCCCGATCTCGGCGTTTTTGCTTCCACGGTTTAACGGGATACTCATCTCCACGAACCCCTGCTACATCCGGCTGTCCTTCATGCAAGTTAGGACCACCTGATGTTATCGTGGTGGCCCATGAAACTCGTCCTGATTGCCATACTCGTCTCCATCGCCGCTTGCTCCGCGCCTGTCGAGGACACCATGCTCCGCTGCGATGATTGCTACGAAGTCCGTGTGGATAAGGTGATAGACGGCGACACTTTAGACAGCCCTTCGGGCCGCGTTCGGTTATTCGGCGTGGATACACCCGAGCGTGGCCAACCCTGTGCAGCAGAGGCCACCAACCTGTTAAGCGAACTTGCCGGAAGCTCTGTGCGGGTGGAGGATGGGCCGAGACTGTCCGATCAGTTTGGAAGGCGCTTGGCTTACGTTTACACTGAGAGCGGATCAAGCATCGACGAGATACTGGTCCGGGAAGGCTTGGGCACCGCATGGTTCGAAGACGGCCAGCACCAGGATTATTTGGTAGGATTGGAACGGTCCATCAAGGATGCGAAATCCGGATGCCTTTGGTCAAAATGAATGAACATGGGAAGGCCGATGACAGATAACAACGCAACAAACCCCGCGGTAGTAGTGACCAACCTCGAAGGCCGGGGGCCGCTGAACCTGCTGGGAAAGGAAACGTTTCTAGCATTGATGTCTGAGTTGGACCGGCTGGACCAAGACCGGAGCGTCAGGACCTTGATCCTCACCGGATCGGGGGAACGGGCTTTCTCCGCCGGCGTGGACCTGCAGCAGATGAAAGACCTGAATCCGGAGGACGCCGAAGCGTTCATCATGGCGCTGCACGAGCCAGCCCGAAAGCTGCTGACCATGGCTATCCCCGCCATCGCCGCTGTACGGGGACCGTGTTTGGGCGGGGCGTTGGAGCTTATCTTGGCGTGCGACATACGCATCGCCGCCGAGGACTCCATACTGGGTCTCCCGGAGGTGCAGGTGGGGATCCCGTCTGTCATCGAGGCCTCGTTGTTGCCGCCGACCATCGGCTTGGGCCGGGCCCGCCGGATGCTGCTTACAGGCGAGACCGTCGATGCTTCAGAGGCATTGGCCATGGGGCTGGTCGACCGGGTCGTTCCCGCCGACCAGCTGATGGATGTGGCCCGCGAAACCGCCAACACCTTCGTCGGTATGAGCCGGGACGTGCTCACCTCACAGAAAGACATCGTGGCCAAGTGGCTGGAGTTAGGAGAGGAAGAATCAGCCGCCTTCACCATCAAAGAATTCTCCCGCATCTTCACCACCGGAGCGCCTCACGAGGGGATGACAGCGTTCTTGGAGAAGCGGGCGCCTCATTTCGGGAACTAGTAGCCGCTCTACCAGTTAAGCCCCGGCTCTCGTTCCTGTAGCACCTCGCCGAAGAGGGTCAGGACCTGGTCTACCTGCAAAATCACGGCGGCGGCTTCAAGTTCGGGGTCGGTGATTAGGCCTACCTGGGATAGCCGGTTGATGGAGCTATCGTAAGCCAGGCCTTGCCTGTGAACGGAGGCGGTGCAGCGAAACTTCCAGCCAGTCTGCTTTTCAGCGTGCCGGAACAGCAGCACCACCTTTGGGTTCTCTTCGATGTGGTCCAGTGGCGTACGGCCGGTCCGGTCGCGGTAGACGAATGAACTGTCATCTAGGGCCAGGACGGTGCCGATGTACCCGCAATTTGGCGTGCCTTCGGTCGATGCGGAGGCGACGATGCACGGGTTGCCGCTCTCCCGGGCGTTGTTCACTAAGGTACGCATCTCTTCGGTCAGTTTTATCATATTCGACTCTCCTCAGTATCAGGTCGGAAACCAATCGCGGTTGCCCACGACCGCCCCGCCGACAGCCGGCAGGCTTAATATCAACATGAATAAATGAAGGGCCTGCACGAGAACAAACGTCTTCGCTGGGTTTGTTCGCACATGCTTTGCGAATAGCCGATGTAGGAACATTGGTTCCGCTACGAAAAGTATGAACGCGAATAAGGTCCAAACAATCGTCATTAAGTAAATCCACCAGTATTCGGGTCCTGTGTACCGGCTCCAGCCGTCGACAAAATCGAGCATATAGAAGTCTTATCCACCGGCTATCAGGACCATGAACATGGCTTTCCAGGCAAACCTCTTTTGAATCGCTTCAAACATTCCGACTGTGTTCGCATCTGCAGGCAATCTCCTAACGATGGGAATCACGACTGTGGTGACCATCCCAACTCCCCCGACCCAGAGCACCATCGCCAACACGTGAATGACCATTGCTACCGCAAACCCGCTCAATTCAACCTCGTAATAATTCGTTTCGGATGCACCGTTACGCCGGGTACTGCTCTTTCCACCAACGGGCGATCTCGTCGCGCCGGGCGAACCAGACTCCCTCTTTCTCCGAGGCGTACTTCAGGAACTGGTCCAGGGCGTAAGCCCGGGACGGCTTGCCGATTATCCGGCAGTGCAGGCCCACCGACATCATCTTCGGGTGGGTGGCCCCTTCCTCGTAAAGCACGTCGAAACAGTTCTTGGCCGTCTCGAAGAAAACGTTGGGCGTGATCAACCCTCCACTCCAGAACTTGAAGTCATTGACTTCCAGGGAATACGGCACCACCAGCCAGGGTTTGCCGTGGACCTGGGTGTAGTAGGGCAGGTCGTCGTTGTAGGCGTTGCAGTCGTACTCGAACCCACCCTCTTCGACCACCAATTCCCTAGTGTTCACGCTGGGCCCGTAGCGGGTGTACCAGCCGATGGGGCGTACGCCGGTGGTCTTGGTCATAGATTCGACTGCTTGACGGATTGCTTCCCGCTCTGAATCGATGTCCATCTTGTAGTACTCTTCCCACCGGTTGCCGTGGCCCATGACTTCGTGGCCCCGGCGCACGATCTCCGGGCCCACCTCCGGGTTACGCTCCAATGCCAGGGCGCAGGCGAAGAAGGTCCCGTTGATCTTGTGCTTGTCTAGGATGTTCATGATGCGCCAAACGCCCACCCGGCTGCCGTACTCGTAGAACGACTCGTTGGCCAGGTCACGCTCTCCCGGGCCCGCGGGCGAGGGCGATTCGCCCCCGGACTCGCCTTTGGGGTCGCCGTCAAGTATCGAGTACTCTGAGCCCTCCTCGTAGTTGACCACCACCGAGATGGCGAGCCTGGCCCCGTTGGGCCACTTGACCACCGGCGGATTGGCGCCGTATCCGATCAGGTCTCTAGTGCTCATCGTTGATCCCTCGTCACGTTGAAGTTTTAGACTGGGCTACTGACCCAGCTTCCAGTGGTAAAGCACCACCGCCACGGAGGTGGCCAGGTTCAGACTGGAGACACCGTTCTCCATGGGGATGGACACTCGGTGGTCTGCCTGGTCCAGCAGTTCTTGGCTGAGGCCCTGACGCTCGGTGCCAAATGCCAGCAGGGCCCGGTAGGGGAGTCGGAAGTCGGACAGCGAGTCCCCACCCAGGTCTACGGCTACCAAAGGACGGTCGGAACTGGGCAGCTCGGCGGAGTTGGACACCGGCAGGGCGAATTGGAGCCCCACGCCGCTGGTCAGGGCAGCCGGCTTCCAGGGGTCCAGGTTCCCCGTGTTGATCACTCCCGCAGCCCCAGCGGCGGCGGCGGCCCGGACCGCTGCGCCGATGTTGAACAGGTTTCGCGGATTCTCCAGCAGGACGACCGGTGTTGGGGCCGGGTCATCCAATAACTCAGCGAGCTTATCGGTAGGTCTTCGGGCGATGGCCATCACTCCTGTCGGCGGCGTCATGGGACCTAGTCTCTCGAAGACGTGGTTGGGCACTTCCATGACCTGACTTTGGAAGGCCTTGCCGATATCAGGCGCATATTCGGCCTGCAGCGCCGCCAGTTCTGTTAAGTCAGGGCTGACTACTTCCAGCAATTCCGCGCCGAAGCGTATTGCGTGTTTCAGCGGGTGGAATCCTTCGATCACCACCAATGACGGGTCGTTGCGTGCGTTGTAGAAACGGTCTTCTATGGGCTTCTGCTTCATGGTCTCTGTGGCCGGTATCAGGCTACGGCCATTATGGCAGATTGAGAATGGACGTTCCAAATGGAGAAATTGGCAGAATCATGGCTAGGACATTAGCCCAACTACAAAAGAGAGACCCCATGGACTTGAAAGTCGACCAGAAAGCCATCCGCAGCAATACACTGACCAATGGCGACGTTAAAAGCTATGCCGAGATGATCGGTGACCACAATCCGCTGCATTTCGATGCGGGTTTCGCCGCCAAAGGTTCAAGGAACTGGTGGTGCAGGGACGGCTGACCTCGGGGATACTGAACGCGCTGGTGGCCATGGATATGCCTGGCCCTGGCGATGAGTATCCAATTCCTTGATCTCCTCGGGTTCATCGCTCAGTTTTAACCCGGCAGTGCGCCGAGGTGGGCTAAACCCTTAGAATGTTCCGCATAATACCTCAGGAGAAATGATATGCGCGGAGTGACTTTTCCGGGAAACAGGCAGGCTAAGATTGGAGAGTTCCCCGACCCTCATGCTGGGCCGGGTGAAGCGGTGCTCAAGGTTCGGGCGTCGGGTCTCTGCGGCACTGACCTCCACCGATACCGCGGTTCCGAACCAACGGACATGATTACCGGCCACGAGCCTTGTGGAGTCATCGAGGAGCTCTCCCCCGGCGCGCCTCCCGGAATCAAGGTGGGCGATCGGGTCATCTGCCATCACTACGCCGGTTGCGGCGTCTGCGAGAACTGTTCTATGGGTTACGAGCAGCTCTGCGTCCACGGACGGATCACCTTTGGCGGCGGCACGGGCCACGGGGCCAACGCTGATTACATCGTGGTGCCGTCGCGAAGCCTGGTGATCCTCGACGACGAACTGTCCTTCGAGGAGGGCGCGGCCATCTCCTGCGGCACCGGCACGGCCTGGAACGGGCTAAAGAAGATGGAGATTTCGGGTCGGGACACCGTTGTCGTCTTCGGTCAGGGGCCGGTGGGCGCCAGCGGGACACTGTCGGCCAAGGCCATGGGCGCGAGAGTCATCGCTGTGGACGTAGTGCCGGAGCGGCTGGACCTAGCCAAAGAGTTGGGCGCTGACCACGTGGTAAACCCCTCGGAAGTCGACGTGGTTGCGGTGATCCGGGAACTGACCGGAGGACTTGGCGCCACCGCCACATTGGAGACCTCGGGCAACCCTCAGGCGAGACAGCAGACGGTGGAGGGTCTGCGCCCCTTCGGACGGGCCTGCTACGTGGGCATCGGCGGCCCGGCGGAGATCGACTTCAACAGGGACGTCATCTTCAAGGTGGCGACCATCTTTGGGTCTTGGACATTCAGCAAAGCAGAGTTGATCGAGATCGAGCGGTTCTTCGTCGACACCAAGGCCCCGCTCAATAAGCTGATCACTCACCGTTACCGTTTGGACCAGGCAGTAGAGGCCTTCAAGGAATTTGACGCATCCAAGACCGGCAAATGCGTGTTTGTGATGGACTAACTGGACGTCTGGCAAGCATCTACCGACGGAGACCTGGCATCGAAACAAATAAGTCGCGGCTGGTAGATAACTTGGTTAACGTGAGATGATTTAGACATGAGTAATACCGTGCGGATGGGTATCCTCGTTGGCGGTGGACCGGCCCCCGGTATCAACAGCGCCATCGGCGCGGCGGTATGGGAGTGGGTGCGATGGCAGTGGCATCGGAGCCGCAGGCCAGGGCAGGCTGAACCGCCCGGGATTATCGCCAGCCTGCTGAGAAAGGCGCGTCGAGACAGGTTGCCGCCCAAAATCCTATCTGTTGTGTTCATAGTTATCGTCCCCGCCTACTGCCTTAGAGTTAATTTCGTCTTGGTTTGATACGAGTCAGAGCGGCCAAGTGGATTAGGTCGATCTTTACAAATAGTAAAGGGGCGCATTTGCGCCCCTTTACTATCTTCGATTGTGTAATTGAGTAGCGCTAAATACAGGCGTTGCGGACCGCCTTGGAGACCGCAGCCAACCGGGCGTTGTTGACGTCGCCGCCCTGGAAGCCATTGGTGATGTAGCCGACAGCCAGACCCGAGTCGAAGTCGGCCCATCCAATGGAAGTGCCCGCACCTCCATGGCCAAAGGTCTTCAGTGGGTCTCCAGTAGATTTCCCCATGCGTTCGTCGGCCAGAGCCAGGCCCAACGAGCGTTGGGCAAACGCGCCGGTCGATTTGTCCACTCCCTCCACCTGAAAAGTTGTAGCCTCTTCGATGGTCTCGGTGTTGATGATGGTTACTCCGTCCAGCGATCCTTTGCGTTCTAGCATGGCGTAGAACCGGGCAAAGTTTCCGGCTGTAGCAACTCCGTTTGTGCCGGGGGCGATGGCCTTAATCACCGAGGATTGGCTGTGGATGGCACACCAACCGGTTGAGTCAGTGCCTTCTTCCATCTCGTGCATGGGCGAAACCAGGTCTTCAAGTCCTTGGGGGAGCCCAACGTGGGTGGAATTCATTCCCAGGGGGGCCGCCAGTTCCTCGGCCAAGAACTGGGTGAAGCTTCGCCCGTCAACTCGCCGGACAATCTCGCCAATAACCCAACCGTAGTTGCTGGGGTGGTAGGCCAGGGTTTCTCCGGGGGTGAAGATGGTCGGCGCTTGTTCCATTGCGTTGACGACCTTGGACCAGTCGGGCCAATCGCTTGGGGGTAGGGATTCTGGCGTCTTTGGGAATCCGCCTCGGTGGGTCAGGA
Organism: uncultured bacterium; assembly: GCA_963997925.1. Lineage (GTDB taxonomy): Bacteria > Chloroflexota > Dehalococcoidia > Lucifugimonadales > UBA3495 > UBA11650. The sequence continues at coordinate 267 of CAXEOX010000116.1, read as the reverse complement.
TGTGTCCAATAGTGACCGTCTCTTTGCCGAACTGCGCGAACTCGGGCCAGTGCTTGGACACCAGATCATCGTAGGAAATCTTGCCCCGTTCTTTCAGTATGTAGAGGCACGACGCGGCCAGCGGCTTGGTGGACGACATTAGCACAAACATTGTCTTGTCGGTAACAGGTTTGCCATCGCTCATGGTGCCGCCGTGGATGTCCAGCACCAGGTTCCCGTACCGGTACACCGCCAGGCCGGCGCCCGGATGGAGGCCTTCATCGATCT
>CAXEOX010000115.1:0-9925 GCA_963997925.1 uncultured bacterium | reverse complement strand
TATGAGGTTTTTGGACTGCGGTTATGCGTGCGACTCCGGGCATCACGGACCAATCTGCTGCCCATCACGTCGCAGACGCCTGTCTTGCTCGACGGACTCGGGTGGATCGTAGTTCACCATTACCGTCCAAAGCTCACCGTCCCAAGTAGCGGAGACTGCATTGATAGTAAGATCGTCGCCTAGCGCTGAGAAGTCAACACCAGTTTGGATTCCTGCGCTTTGTAATCTTTGTTCGAGCTCTGGTCTAGGGAAAGGACCTTGAATAGTGACTTCGGGGTTTTGGGACTGCACTTCCTCCTCTTGACCAGAGGCCGACAAAATCCCAACCGCAGTCAGCACACCAATCAGGACAGCGATCGCAGGAACACCCCACCACAGACGCTTCATGTTAAACCTCCGGCTAGCTTAATATTATTATTAAGCCATAAGCGTAAAGCCCAAACGTCAATGTCCCTGAGAACAAGCCTGCGTTAGTGTGTCTAAAACCGTAATCACCAAATTAGAAAAACAAGGGAGGAAATGGTTCTGCGGGAGCGGAGGTCGTGAGTTCGAATCCCGTTAAGCGCACCATCTCCAGACAAACAAAAGCCCCCTGGATCGCTCCAGGGGGCTTTCATTGTAGGTTGCAGTAACCTAGTGGAATCTGCGCCGCTTACCGGCCTGCCGTCGCGGGTTGGTGGGACTTGAGGAACTCGCGCACCTGGTTTATCGTGGTGGACTTTATGTCTTCCTGCTCTTTCCAGGGGTAGACGGTCTGCTGGGCTTTTGGAGCCAGCTCCGCTACTTCTATGGCGGCCTCGTACGAGTGGGAGGGCGTGTTGTCGGGCATGACCAGCAACGGCGTTTGGCACGAGCTAACGTCGTCACGCGACACGCTGTATACGAAGTCGGCGGAATTCTCTCGGTAAAGGTTGTGCAGGTACTGCAAACAAGTCTCCATGGTGAGTTCAGGCCGCTGGGCGAGCAGTGCGGGCGCCCAGATATCCGTGCCCGAGTTGTACATCGAGTCGGCGTGCGCAGCGTTGTGGCCAACCGGCTGGCAGAGCACTCCGGCCAGGACTCGCTGGGGTGCGTTTTTGATGATTCTGAGCGCAAAAGGTCCACCGATGCAGAAGCCCATGAAGAAGAACTCCCGTATACCTAGGTGGTCCATCAGCCCCAGCTGGTCGTCTGCGAAGGCGCCCCACGGGTCGTCAACCTGGACCGGTCCAGTGGACTGGCCGCCGTTCGCGTTGCGCTGGTCCATCGTGATGCAGCGGAAGTCGTTCTTGAACTCCTCCATCACATTGATTACTTGGCCAGGCCATTTGTCCATCGTGGAATCCAAGCCCCCACCGGGGGTAACCAGAAGCGGGAAACCGGTCCCAACTTCCTCATAGTGAATCTTGACGTCACCATTGGTGTAGAACGGCATAGTAGTTTCTCCTTAATAAAAACGTATGGTTGAACGGACTATATCGGACTCGTTATTTCCGGTTGCGACAGGATATCACAGCTTTATGTCTAGTGCGTCAAGTGGGGCACGCCATATGGGGAAGCGGATGCCGGGGCAGGGGTCTGGTGGGGTTAGGGAGTTGAAGACTGAGGTTCTATCTGAAACTGGTCTCGTTGGCTATCTCTAATGTCCTTGAATTGGTCGATATGCTGGTTCCCCACCGATTCGTCATTGCTCCAAAAGGTATCAAAATTGGCGGTAACATATGCCGTGGTTGCGCTAACCACGATGAACACCAGGACCGCCAGCAATATCGTTTGTAAATTGCGACTCATAGCCGTTGCCTGACCCGGTAGGCTGCCCCTCCCAGACCGAATGATTGTACTACTCCTCCGACGCCTTGAGTTAATGAGGTTCAGGACATGACTACGTTCTCGAGGTAATTAACGTTGGATATTGGCTATTTTCGTTGGCAGTAACAACCTGCCTGATGTCCCCATAGGTATATCCGGTTGGCCCTTTTTCTGTGTCGGTGGAATCCGTAGGATAGGAGACGAAATGGCATTGAGGGAGGTGGCTTAGATTGATTACTCGCAATGAGGCTAAAGCTGTCGAAGAACGCACGACGTGCTACAAGAAAAGCCATAGCCTCCGGGTATTCCCCAACGCTGACGGCGGGTACGTAGTGACCTGCGACAATTGCGACCTGTGGACCACGATACCCGTTGGAGAAAGCCTCAAAGGATGGAACGACGACTCCAACGCGGATATCGCCGCAGCGGCGTAGTCACGCTAGTTCGACACGGACGCGGTTGGGCTCCGGGGGAGGAGAACCCTGAAGACTGCTACCAACTAGGCCGGCGCGTCTCAGGACGCAGGAACTTCTTCCACCTGACCGTCCGCCCGGCTGGGTTCGGGGTTAACCGTTAGCACGGAAACAGCCATCGCGACCAATAGCAGGCCCATCATTATCAGGTAGGCATGGCGCAGGCCCGAAGTGAAGGCGTCGGCAATTCCTGCACCGCCACCACTCCGAACCGCATCCAGGCTAGGTTCATAACCCATCGTCCCCATGGTCGCCGTAACAATGGCGGTGGCCATCGCCACACTGGTGACGTTTGCTGCGTTACGGACCAGGTTGATAAAGGCCAACAACACACCGTACCTTTCCCTTTCCACTGAACTGAGGATGGAGCTGGAATTTGGAGAATAGAACATCCCCATCCCGGCACTCTGGAGCATCAACGCAGATATAACTAGGAACAACGACGAGTCGATGGTGAGCCGTGATAAGAGGAGCAGGCCCAAGGAGGAAAGCATCAGCCCTCCCACGGTGAACCATCGCCAACCGAAGCGGTCGGAGAAGTGACCGCTGATCGGCCCCAGTATCGCCATACAGAGAGCGTTTGGCACCAAGATCAACCCCGCTTGCCTGGGCGTGTACCCCAGGATCTGCTGCAGGTAGAATGGCGTCAGAAATATGGCGGCGGAGCTTCCCAAGAAGGTCAAGAAGTGGGCGGATACACCCAGCGAGAATAGGCTGCGTTGGAATAGCCTCAGATCCAACAGTGGTCCGGTGGTCCGGAGTTCCCACCATATGAAGGCGGCCAACAGGCCGACGAAGCTCAAGAAAGCAACCAAGATGATGGGAGATGTCCAATCGGACTTGTGGCCGTTGGTCAACGCCAGCAGAAGCGTTAGCAACGCTCCGGTGGACAAAGCCGCGCCCAGCCAGTCGAACTTCCTGTCACGGACGCCCTGAGATGTATGGTCATCGCGGCTATCGGTTAGTATCAGCATCGACGCCGCTACGCCCAAGAGCACCACCGGGACATTCGCTAAAAGCACGGCCCGCCAACCCAGGGCATCCACCAAGAACCCACCTATCGCCGGCCCTGCTATCGACCCAGTGCCAATCACGGTGATGATTAATCCTATCGCCTTGCCTCTTTCGCTGGCCGGAAAGGCGGCGATGACGATGGCCATCCCGGTGCCCTGGGTCATGGCGGCGCCACTTCCCTCGATGATTCTAGCCACGACCAACGTCGTCAAGTTTGGCGACATGCCCGCCACCAACGCCCCTAGAACGAAGATTAGCGACCCACCGATATATACTTTTTTGCGCCCCATAAGGTCGGACAACCGGCCCATGGGCAACAGCAAGGCGCTGATGGTCAGAGCGTAGCCGATGGTCACCCATTGAACGGTTGTGAAGTCGGTTTGGAAGTGGCCGGCAACAGTTGGGAGAGCAACGTTGACGCTACCATGGTCCAGCGACGAAGAAATCATTCCGATGGAGACGGCCGCAAACGCCCAGTATTTGTATTCCCGCATCCGCGCCCGGACCACGGGGACGCCGGCTAACACCAAGAGAAGAACGCCAGCGGCCAATATCAGCAGCCCGATTATGGTAACTATGTGCGCGCCTTTCCCAACTGGGACTTCGAACGCCCCGGCTCGGTTTGGAGCTTGAAGACAGAAGCGGGTATCGCCACGCCTTGCAGCCCGGTTAGGGAGGTGAACCTTCCAGCCACACCCCTACTCCGAGTAACGATCACCGTGGGTTATTTCCGCTGGCCGGAACCGCCCCAACCACAGCGGCAGTCCTATCTTGCGCCCCGGGCAACACCGGCTTTTTCGCGAAGAGAAAGCACACGCCCCCGATAAAGTTCAACGCCGCCAATATCAAGAAGGCATTGGTATAGGTTCCTTGGACATCGCGCATATAGCCCGCAAGGGGAGAGGCAATCAAAAGAAGGACATTCATCGGAACAGTGGACAGACCTAGAATCTTCCCGAAGGACGCCCGGCCAAAGTACTCACCACGTACCGCTATGGTCAGCGGGTTCCGTCCACCGAACCCAACCCCAAACAGAACAGCGAAGAGATAGAAGGTCGATAGATCGTTGGCCATCGTCAAGATGATTACGGCGCCAGCTTGGATGGAGGTGAAGATAAATAGCGCGATCCGCTTGGGCATCCGGTCTCCGACGTAGCCGCCGACCACCTGGAAAACCATCGCCACACCGGTATATACCGCCACTATCCATCCCGTCGTCTGGAGGGGATAGCCATGATCCTGTAGCAACAGACCCAGGTGGGCCATGATGGCGATGATTATCATGGACGTGAATCCGTGGCCGAAGGCTATCAACCAGAAGGCTGGAGTACGCAAGGCTTGTGAAGCGGTGAACTCGGTGGCCGGAGCTCCACTGTTCTCATGTGCGGTCTCAGTTGAAGAAGGCGAAGCCTCTTCCAGAACCAACGGGTCCCCGTCAGGACCCTGTCCGTAGTCTTGAGGCCGGTTGCGAATCAACCGGGAGATGGGGAAAGCGATGGCGATAGCGAAGATGCCGAACAGCGACGCCGTCACCGACCATCCCAAAGGCCCGTGACCCGGATCAATGGCCCAGGCGATGGCGGGAACCAGAAGCAAGGCGCCCAACCGGCTGCCCACATTGGCCCAACTGATGGCCATGGCCCGATGCCTGGCGAACCAGTGGTTCAGCAAAGTCATCATGGGCACCCAACTGCCCAGCCCCATGCCCATGGACATCACGATATAGGCGGTGTAGAACATCCAGAGGCTGTTTACCCGGCCGAAGATCAAGAAACCGATGCCCATGATAATCATGCCAATCATGACCATGCGCCTGGTACCAACCTTGTCGGTCAGGTACCCTTCGATCGGGCCCATGATTCCGCCCTCAACCCTGGTAAGGGTCAGCGCCAGGCCTAACTGGGTGCGGCTCCAACCGAATTGGTGTTCCAACGCCACCGCCCAAAGGCTCATGGCGTGGAAGAGGGGGACGGAACCGATGACCATGACGAAACCGCTTATGGCAACCAGCCACCACCCATAGAAGACCCCTCCCCGCAAACGGCGGCTGATTTCTGGGACCACAGCCAGCATCATGAGGCCGATACCAACGGCCACGATAAGCAGGCCGGAGAACGTCATGTTATTAGCGAACCCAAATCGTAACTTCCGCCGAAGAGCCGGGAATCAGAGAGCTATAATCGCCATCCAGGCTAATCTTGACTGGAATCACTTGCGCCACCCGGCGCCCGTTTCCGGTGGCGCCCCGGTCCGGCGAGGAACTGAGAGAGGCGGCCGTTACCGGAGACACTGTCTCCACTCGGCCTGTCAGCTTGCCGTCACGCCCGGTTATCTCAATCTCCACGGATTGACCAGGCCGAACTCTTTCAATCTTCTTCTCGTCGATGTTAGCCACGATCCAGATCTGCCGCTGGTCCATCAAAGTAACGATGGGCTCACCAGCCGGCAAAGTGTCGCCTTTCTTAGCCCAACGAGCCGCAATCACCCCGGATCTTGGGGCAATCACCTCCGTAAGCTGATCCTGCACATCACGGTAACCCAACTTGCTGGTGTCAGTGATTGACGACGTTGAGATTACCGCCGGGATATCCACGGTGGCGATAACCTGGCCCTCCATAACAGAAGCACCAACGTCCAAGTCCATGCCTACGATGCGGCCACCATTGATCGACCCAACCTGAATCAGGTCAGCCACGACTTGAGCATTATTAGTGGAGACAAAACGCCCGGATATATCTGATTTCGACCATTGGTCGAAGCCGAAAATACTGGCTCCGACGATGGCTAGAATCAGGCCGGCGGTCCCCAGAAGCAGATAACGGCTCATAGTCGGTTAGGTCCCCCTATCGATGGTTGCTGGTTCATCCAGATAATATCCGCGCGATCGTTTTGAAACGTGAAAGTCATTTTTATCCCCAGGTATCTTAGTTGCCAGGTTGTTCCATCCTTACTGATGGAGTCATCAGTTACCGGTCACGGTCACCTCGGTTTCCCCATTCAGTAGGTTCTGTCCGGATACCACAACCAAGTCACCGGGCTGGATGCCGCCAAGAATCTCGATATTCTTATCGTCTTCCAGCCCGGCATCTACTTCAACGGATCTGGCTTGACCGTCCCGAACTATGAACAGGCTGAATCGGCCTCCCACGCGCCGTACGGCTTTATTGGGAACCAGCAGCACACCCTCACGCTCGGACGATATCGAGACTTGACCGGATAAGCCGGGTTTGAGGCCTGGGACTGGGACAGATGGGCTCAACTGCACCAGGAAAGTATGGGCCTCTTTCTCTCCGGTGGGGGCGACTAGGTCGACTTCCAATTCCAGCTGCTGGACGGGAAGTCCCGGGCTGGTGAATCGGACCTTTTGCCCTTCCTTAAAGAACCCGACGCTCGTCTCTTCGACCCGAAGCGAGACCAGCACGTCTTTGCTGGCAACAGTGGCAACGGGTATCATCGGGCGCGGCGAGGCTATGGCCCCGATAGAGAGCCAAATCTTGGTGACCACACCGTCGAAGGGCGCCAGAACCCGGGTTTCCGCCAGTTGTTGTTCAACCTGGTTAACCTTGGCCTGAGCCGCCTGGATACGATGTTGGGCATTACTCTTTTGGGTCAATATCAGGGTCTGCTCCGCTGCGACCACCGCAGCCTTCGCCGCCGCCAACTGAGCCAGCCTAGGAGCTTTCAGATCGCCCAGTTGGGTTGACGCCGATTCCAGCTCGGCTTGGGCGGAGTTAATCTCATAGTTTGCTTGTGCTTCAGCGGCAGCCAACGCCGCTTCGGCGGCAGCGACGTTCTTCTGTGCCAGCGAGATGACGCTTTGGCTGGGTTTTTGCAGTTCGTTAAACGTCTCTTGAGCTGAGTCGGAAATAGCCTGGGTTATGTCAACTTGGTCTTGGGCCAGAGCAACCGTTCTATCGCTGGGGCTCGTAAACTCCGCGTGTCGTCCTTGGGCGGTGCGCAGTCCGGAATCGGCAATAGTCACGTCGCTCTGGACTAGGTCTATGGTTTCTTGGCTGGGATCCTGAAGTTCTTGAAGTTTCGCGGACGCGGTTTCTAAGGCCAGTTCAGCCTTGGACTCCTTCCAAAGGCCCGCTCTTATATCTTTGGGAATCAGGGAACTCGTATTGAATTTATCGTCGATCACCAGCAGCGGCGCCGAACTAATCTCCGCTAGAAGGGCGGAGATTTGCTCCTCGTTGGCGGCAACGGCTTCCTCAGCATCCGCGATTTCCTCGGAAGTAAGCCCCACATTCAACGTGGGATTCTCCAGGATAGCTTTGTTTGATTGCAATGCCGTTCGTGCGCCCAGCAGCAATTGCCAGGAGACGGAAGTCTGGCCGGATATCGCCTGATTCAACTCGGCCTGGGCAGCGCCCAGTTGAGTTCTAGCATCGGCGACTGCCTCTTGAGCGGCGGCCAGATCAGGAGCAGGCGGGTTCATCAGCTGGCTCAGTTTGGTTTCAGCGCTATCCAACTTACTCTGGGCGATGGCTACGGCACCCTCCGAAGCCTCGAGGTCTCTCTCGGACGGGTCAAGCAGCTGGCTCAGCTTGGTCTTGGAGCTGTCAAGATTACTCTGGGCAGCTACTAGGGCGCTCTGGCCCGCCTGTAGGGTCACCGCCAACGGATCCAACAGTTGGTCCAATTTCGTTTGAGCGGCCTCCAGGTCTTTTTGGGCGGTCACCGCCACGCTCTTGGCCTGCGATTTCTCCAGATTACTCTGGGCCTTGGCAAGCAAGCTCTCCGCCTTCCGAATGTCGGACGCTGCAGGGTTCAGCAGTTGGTCCAAGACGGCTTGGACGGCGTCTAAACGTGCTTGCGCCTTCAGCGCATCGGGTTTAACGGCGGCCTTAGTAGCGGCGAATTCGGCCTGAGCTTGTTGCAGTTGGGCGTCGAGGGCGCCGTGGCTCAGTTCGGCGATAACCTGTCCCTGCTTCACCTCGGACCCAACACTGACGGCCAATTTTTCGACCCGTCCTGTCGCAAGGGGCACCACATCCACCAGGTCCGTCGCTTCTACTATCGCTGCGTAAGAAGTCATCACGCTGATGTTGCCGGCCTTTGCGGGCACGACATCGACGGTCACCGGTTGATGCTCGCCCAACAAAGTCACCGAGGCAGGAGCTTGGGGAGAGCCGCAAGCAGCCAGTAGTAGCATCGAAGCTGCAACCAGGACCCCGAAACCAAACTTCTTCCTATCCCCAGTCATCATATTTCACCTTCCATATAGAAAAGCCTAGATTACCAACGGCTTATGACGCGCGGTTGCCCGCCGATCGGGGCCGGATGATAGCCTGCAAGTGATTCGGTCAAGACATAGACCGGCATCAACTGGCAAGCCTTGAACCTCTAAGACTGTCTATGAAATTCCGCACTGACGTGCCCTGAAATTTGCCTTTTAACGTATACATACCGATGGTCACGTTTGAGAAAAGATGGTCCACGTCGGCGATGCCTAAAGTGTCGTAATCCTCGGGCTCCAGGCTCAGATTGCTACAGAAGCTGATGCCCATTCCGATGCGGACGTACCGCTTGGCATACTCAACATTGTCCATCTCCATGACCATCTCGTAATCTAGCCCTTGCTCCCTGAACGCTCGCTCAAGCCGGGTACGGAGAATGGTGTTAGGACCGTATAGAATCAACGGCCACTTGGAGATGTCCTCCAATCGGACAGGCTGTTGCTCCAACAACTCGTGGCCCAGGGGGGTAAGCATCATGGTGCTGGATGTAAAGAGGTCCATGAAATCCAGCGACGAGTCTAGTACATTCTGGGTAGTGGACAATGCCAGGTCAACTTCTCCCGATCTGGCCATCTGAATCATTTCGCCGTGATGCCTAGCCAACAAGCGGATATGGACATTGGGATACTCGGTCCTGAAGCGCTGAATCACCTGCGGCAGGTAATGCAACACAAGGTCGGCGTAGGCTGCGATGGTAAGAGACACATCACGTCCCTGGCTGTCGGCGTGGATTTTGAGCGCGGATAATCCATTGACGATGGGCCCAATCATCTCCAGTACAGCAGCGCCATCGGACGTAAGCATGATGGGACGCTTGATCCGGTCGAACAATGAGAAGCCCAGCTCTTCTTCCAGCTTCTTCAGATGGCTGGTTACAGTGGGCTGAGCCAGTCCTTGGATGTCCGCGGCCTTGGTGATGCTACGAAGGCGGGCGACATGGTAGAAGCTCACGATATGCTGAGTTTGCATGGGATGTTTAGCAGCTTCCTCAGTGTTTCAAACACGATGCCTTACATCACAAATCATGATGTAGTCATCGGCTATCATTCATTAAAGGGATGTTATGCGTGTCGCGGTATCAGTGTCAAGTGTCATCCGTGGCTGGCCGTGGCCCTCGCATAGGGTTTCAGAGTTCTCGATGAGGTCAAGAACTCTGGGAAACACTTGGTGGAACTACCGGCTTGTCTTGGTAACTTCAGGACTCCTTACTTCGACAGGAGTATGCCCCTTCTCCTCCCTCTTAGTCAGCATCATAAGATGCCTGTAGAATGGGTTGACCGAAACTACATCTAGCCTTAATCAGATGCCGGCTATAACAATGTCAGCCACAGCTCCACTCATCGTCACCAGCCAGTCCCAGGCTTGGATCAACCGGGCCATAGAGCTTCTGTGGCTAGTTGCCGTGTT
>CAXEOX010000114.1:0-10041 GCA_963997925.1 uncultured bacterium | reverse complement strand
GGCGCCCTTCATGTGGGCGAACTCCCTGATTCCATTGATGGAATTGTGGTTGTCGAAGGTCAGCAGATAGCGGTCCCCGGATTGGAAAGGATATGCCTCGCCAACGAGCTTGATGGCGGCGGTAGCGTTGGCCGTGAAGATCGCCACGTATTCGTCGGGGGACGCGTTGAAATACTCCAGAATGTAGTCTCTGGCGCTATCCACCAGACGCGTTGTCGTCACTGACGCCGGGTTGCCCGAGTGAGGGTTGCCGAAGACGTCCCCTCGCAAGAGATTCAAGTGCTCCAGTATCTGCGAGTCGGAGTATAGGCCGCCCCCGGTGTAGTCAAGATAGGTGTGCCCGGTTGCGTCCAGCCGGCCATACTCTTTCTGCCGCACTCCTTCCAATGATTGGGTAGCCTCAAATGAAGGATGAGACTTCAGAAAAGCCTCAAAGGCGTGATTTTCTGGGGCCTTATCTCGACCAGAGTTGGGCTGAATCATATGTTGCTCGTTCGACCGCGCGTATTGGCATTGGTGATGTGCTCTTTACATAATACTCCATCAAGTTCCGGGAGCTTGTTTGTGCGTATCCTGACCTTGACGCAAGCGAGGTTATTTCGATGCCGCTCGACAGGCCTTGTGCGTTGGAGTTGTCATCGACTGAAAGAGTGATTCTGAAGCTAATTTCCTTCTTGTCTGTGGGCACGGCACTCTGCTACAATCCCGCCAAAGCGCCGGGGTCCGTTGGATACCTGACGCCCCGGCTGGTCAATCTTGGACCGGCATCAGCGCTACTCTACGATAGCGTTCGGGTCCAACGAGGGAATTGTCACTTGCCGATCGTCAACTTTACCAACAACCGGATGTCCGATCTGTTGGCATTCATCGACTCTCTCCATGGTTGGAGTCCTCGCTCCCGGGAATTGGGCCTGGGTACTTTTCAGCAATCTCTGGGCGTGCCTGGACTGGCGCCGGAGGACAACTGCTTCCTGCTTGAAGAAGGCGGGAGCATCCAGGGCTTCTCTTTGGTGTTCCCCGAGCTCCCCATCGGCCGTTCGGTGATCGAGATGGGTATCGCCCGTGATTTGGAGGGAGGGCCGCAGGAGTTGGAGTTGATCCGCCGGTCGGTGGACCGGGCCCGGGAGTTCGGCGCGAAGGTCGCTCATATCTGCGTGTCAGACGACTCTTCCAGGTCCGAGATGCTGGAAGCTCAAGGTTTCTCCCACGTGCGTGTTTACTGGGACATGGTTTGGAGCCAAGACCGGTTGCCGGATCAAGATGTTCCGTCCGGCTTCAGTGTTCGTTCGTATCAGCCTGGGGACGCTTCCACGCTGACCGAGGCCCAGAACGCGGCCTTTGAAGGCAGTTGGGGTTTCTGCCCTAACACCGTTGACCAGATAGAATACCGCAGCCAGATGCCCAACACGTCCAATCAAGGCATCATTATCCTCAACAACGGGGAAAAGACCGCCGGGTATTGCTGGACCTGTTTGAGTCCCATGGAAGCTAACACCAGGGGCGTGATAGGGATGATTGGAGTGGTTCCCGATTATCGGGGCCGCGGAATCAGCCGGACGATACTACTGGCATCTATGGAGCACCTGAGATCCTTGGACGTAGCCGACATAGGACTACAGGTCGATGGCTCCAACACCCCGGCCACCCGCTTGTACACGTCGGTGGGGTTTGAAAAGGTGGGAGAGCTTCACTGGTTCGAGCTGGAGTTGTCCTGAGCCATAACCCCGAACTGCTGGAACACCCGCCCCGCTAGTATCCCTCCGGATATCACTACTTTCATGGCGTCATCCACTGACATTTCGGTATGGGTGACTTCCTTCGCGGCTACCATGACCAAAAAACCTGATGACGGGATCGGCGTCGTTGGTATGTAGACCGCCAGCATCTCCTCACCATTGGTATCGACCATCCTTGAGGTCACTAGACCTATAGCTTTGATTCCTGGACGTGGCCAGTCGATGAGCACCACGCCGCTGTAGCGCGAATCGCTGTTGTTGGAAAGAAGTTCTACGGCCGACCGGGTGGTTCCATAGATGCTTTTGACGAAGGGAATAACCTCCAGGATACGGTGACCGAATGCGATGAGACGCCGACCGACGACATGGGCGGCGATGATGCCCACGAGGTATACGGATATCAGGAGCACCGCTAAGCCGATGCCGGGAATCTCTGGGCCGGGAAGTAATCCTAGTGGGTCTTTAAGGATGCCATCCAGTAGATCAAACAGGAATTTCAAGACTAGGACAGTGATTCCGATGGGCAGCATCACCAGGATGCCCGCGCCTAAGGTCCGCTGAATGTGGACAAGTATCTTGCGGATAAGGCCCATGCGGGCACGTCTTGGAGGACTGTCAGGGGGTGGGGGTGACTCAGCCAAGTGGTTCCTCCGGTTGGTCTTAGCGGCCCTCGGCAATCAGCGAGTCGTAGACACCGGCGATCTGCACCGCAACATTGTCCCAGCTCAGCCCTTCGGCTCGGCGTCGGGCTGCCAGTCCCATGCTATGTTGCAGATTTCGGCTCGATATTATCATCTCCAATGAACTCGCGAAGGCCTCCGGGCATCTCCAGGCCTTCAAGTAACCGGTGTGCCCGTGCTGGATGATGGTGGATAGACCCCCGGCACGGGTGGCCACCACCGGGGTGCCGCAAGCCATGGACTCCAAGGCGGCCAAGCCGAAGCTTTCGTAGAAGGATGGCACCACGCAGACATCGGCGGCGTTGTAGTAAAGGGGCAGGTCCTGCTGGTCTACCCGGCCGACAAAGTCGAACACCTTGTCAACATCCAATTTCTTGGCCAATTCGCGCAACCGGTCTATCTCTTCGTCCCGGCCTGCGCCTCCCCCAACTACTAACACCTTGATCTGCTCGCAGGTTTGCAGTTGGGCTGCGGTGTACAGCAACAGTTCAAGCCCCTTTAAGGGTTCGATCCGTCCGACATACAGAAGCACTTTCTCGCCGTTCAGTCCCAGCCTTTGCCGTACTTCTTGTTGGTCCAAAGGGCGGAACAGGGATAGGTCAACGCCGCAGGGTATCAACTCTATGGTGCTCGCGTCGGCTTGGTAAAGCCGCACCATAGCGTCCCTCTCATGAGGGCTGAAAGCTACGATCCGGTCCACCGACGCTATCAGGTCCTGCTCTACTTGACGCCGTGCTTCCGGCTCCGATTCGCCGGCCCGGGATTGCATCTTAATCAGCGACAGGGTGTGGAAAGTAAGGACGTGGGGGGCATGCCAATGGGAGGCCATCTCTTGCCCTACCCAACCGGACAGCCAGTAGTGGGAGTGGATAGCCTGGTAGGTTAGCCTGTTCTCTCTCTGGAATTCCAGCAAGGCTTGGCTGAATTCGGGCAAGTGGGGGAAAAGACCGTCCACCGGAGTTTCGACTGGACCGCCGGGCAGGTGAATCACCCGCACTCGTGGCGCAATCTCGGTTATCTTGGAATCGGCATGGGTATGGTCCCGGGTGAATATATCTACGTGCACCCCGCTGTTGCCAAGAGCGACAGCAAGTTGCCTGGTGTAGACATTCATACCCCCCGACTTTCCCTCTCCCGGAGCAGCGAGAGGGCAGGCGTGGAAAGTTATGAAGGCTACCCGGTCTACGTTATTTACGTTCAACTGCGCCTTACCACCATCTGGTAGAGGTCATGGGGTTGTCCGCCCAAGTGATGTTTATAGGTTTCGGAGCCACGCAGGAAGTCGAAATAACCAATCTCCTGCTCGATGGCCTCCCGGAGGCATAGAGCGTTGAGCAATAACCCAACGCTGTAGTAGCCGTACTCCAAGTCGTAGCCGCTATTGTACAACAATCTGGACGAGGCGTAGTCGAAGCACAGGCTTGTCGCTACGGGCTTGCCATCCAACTCCAAGAAATACAACCTCAATAGGCCGATCTGGGACATCCTTCGGGCCATGGCGTAGAAGAACCGCAGGTGCTCCTCCGTCATGTATTCGTCTTTTTCCTGGCTGCTTTGCCGCATCAGGCGAACGAAATCGTCCAAGCGGGACATCACTTCTTCTTCGCCGGTAACCGCGTACCATTTCCAGTCAGGTATGGCTTCCAACCTCCGGAATTTGCGCCGCAGTTCATGGCGGTCCTTCTTGGAAAGAATCGCCAGGTATTCATCCCAAGTAGACGGCAGTTCGATGCCGGATGCTGTGTCTTCTTTTTCTATCTCTACCGAATAGCCTTGCTGCCGGGCCAATTCCGGAAGGTGAGTCAAAGTGGGCGAGTTCTCTACCAGGGAGTCCAACCGCATGACGTCCCACTGCCGGTCTTTCAAGCTAGTTAGCAACGTCTGGTAAAAGTCTGACTCGTGGCCCGGACGCACCATGAAATCGTTGTAGTCGACGGTTTCCTGGTTGCCGACGAAAGACAGGGTGTCGCCGGATAAGGTAAGAGAGGCCAAGCCGTCGATGCTGCCCCCATCACCCTGACCGTCGCTAGATGGTATGTAGAACCCGGCCATGTCCTTACCGTCGCCGAATGTGTCCCACCAGACTTCCTGCCATTGGGGTGTGAGGAACACGGTATTTACCGGGGAGGACGTGAGGACGCCTTCCCACTCTGCTTCGATCTCATGAAATGACGTAAGAGGTTTGGGTGCCATTCAACTACCTCCGGTGTAACAGGGCCAGCAGGCCATCTTCGCCAAGGTCGCTGTTTTCAAAGCGGCCCCTGACGGCGGTGGTAACTACCCGGCTACCCGGTTTTTGGATTCCTCGCATGGACATGCACATGTGTTCCGCTTGGAGTTCCACGGCAACTCCATGGGGGTTCAATGCCGAGACTATAGCGTCGGCCACTTGGCCTGTGAGACGCTCCTGTACCTGTAAACGGCGAGAGGCTACTTCCAGAGCGCGAGCCAGCTTGCTTATGCCGGAAATCTTGCCGTTAGGGATATAAGCGACCTGGGCGGTGCCATAGAAGGGTAGCAGGTGATGCTCGCACAGGGAATAAAAAGTGACGTTGCTCAATACCACCGGGTCTTGGTTGTCGGCTTCGAACACGGCGTCGATGGCCGATGCGGGGTCCAGTCCGGTGCCGGATAGGAGCCATTCGTACATCCGGGCTACCCTGTCCGGTGTCTCCTGTAGCCCTTCGCGTTTGGTGTCCTCGCCAACTCCCTCTAAGAGGGTAGTGATTGCTTGCTGAATGAGTTGTGGCTGAATGTCCAGTCCCCTTGATGTTACGTGGCCGTGGCGAAAGCTGCGTCTTCCATGGCCTCGAGTGTTGGATCTATCTCGGTGGTCCGGCTGACGACGCTCCTAACTGCCAGGTCCGGGTCTTTCAACCCGTTGCCGGTAAATATACATACTACCCGCTGTCCCGACAGATTCAAACCCTGGCGGTGCATCTTCACCAATCCGGCGAAGGCCGCAGCCGAGGCCGGTTCGCAGAAGATGCCCTCCTTGGAGGCCAGTAGCCGGTAGGCATCTAGTATCTCGTCGTCGCTCACCATGTCGATGGTTCCGCCGGAACTATCCCGCGCATCCACTGCGCCGTCCCAGCTGGCGGGATTGCCGATGCGTATCGCCGATGCGATGGTCTGGGGATTGGCTACCGGTTCTCCTCGAACGATGGGCGCCGCTCCTTCCGCCTGGAACCCCATCATCTTAGGCAACCGGCGGCTACGTTCTTCCGCATGGTACTCTCGGAAGCCCCGCCAATATGCGGTGATGTTCCCAGCGTTGCCAACGGGGATGAATAGGTAATCCGGAGCGTCTCCCAGGGATTCAATTATCTCAAAGGCGGCGGTCTTCTGCCCTTCCAGTCGATGAGGATTCACCGAGTTGACCAGGGTCACCGGATGCTTGCTGGTGAAGGACCTTACCAGGTTCAGAGCGGTGTCGAAGTTGCCGTTAATCATCAGGATTCTTGCGCCATAAGCCATGGCCTGGGCTAATTTGCCCATGGCCACTTCGCCTTTGGGAATCAATACAAAGACCGGCAGATCACAGAAAGCTCCGTAGGCGGCGGCTGAGGCGCTAGTGTTGCCGGTTGAGGCGCACATGACAGCTTTGCTACCTTCCTCCAGTGCTTTGGCCATGGCGACGACCATCCCGCGATCTTTGAAGGAGCCCGTGGGATTGCAGCCTTCCAGCTTGAAGTACAGCTCGTCGCAGCCCAGTTCTTTGCCCAGGCGGTTGGATTTTACCAGCGGCGTATTCCCTTCCCCCATGGTTATTAGGGGAGTGGCGTCCGTCACCGGCAGGAAATCCCTATAGGTCTCTAAGATCCCGACGCCCATCTAATCCGTTCCACCGCTCATCTTTATCGTTCCGGTCTCGATCTTGAGTTGAATCTTACCAGCGTTGTTTACGTGTATGCGCCGACTGAGCGGCACGATTCTGGCTGTTATCTTCAACATTAGAGTCGTGGAGCCTACTCCTCGATCCTCAGAAGATTATTAACTTCTCGCACGACGTTCAGTTCCACTACCTTGCGAAGGGACTCTTGGACCGACGCTTCCCGGGCGGGGTGGGTGATGATGACCAATTCCGCCGACTGATTATGAGGGTCGGCGTCCTTCTGTATCACCGACGCTATGCTGATGTCGCCATCCCCCAAAACTTGGGCGATCTGGGCTAGCACGCCGGGGCGGTCGGCAACGTTGAGCCTCAAGTAGTACTTGCTCTGTAGGCCGTCGATCGAAGAAACGCTGGATGTCTCCCCGGCAGCGCCATTCTCCTGAGACCAGGACATGGGCGGGGCAGAACCGTTGGGGTTAGACGCCAATCTTCGGGCAGCCTCTATCAGGTCTCCCAACACTGCGCTGGTGGTGGGCTCCCTTCCGGCGCCCATACCGTGGAACAAAACGTTACCGCACAAGGACCCGGTGACTTCCACGGCGTTGTATACGCCGTCTACCTTGGCTAGCATATGATCCAGCGGTACTAGGGCCGGGTGCACTCTGGCTTGCACTGCGCCCCCGGACATGGCGGCGATGGCCAAGGGCTTGATGGCGTATCCCAACTCTTGGGCATACAGGAAGTCCTTGGCCTCCAGGGAGGAAATACCCTGCCGGAAGATAGCCTCGGGTGCAACGCGCCGGTGAAAAGATAGACCAGCTAGGATCGACAGCTTATAAACGGCGTCGATGCCTTCAATGTCATTGGTGGGGTCAGTTTCGGCATAGCCAAGCTCCTGGGCTTCTTGGAGCGCTTGGGGGAAACTGGTGTGGGCCTGGGCCATGCGGGTGAGGATGTAGTTGGTGGTGCCGTTAATGATTCCTTGGACGGACTGGATATCGTTCGCCAGGAGTTGATTCATCAAGCAGCCGACGATGGGTATCCCACCGCCGACGCTGGCCTCAAATAATAGGCTGACACCGTTCTGTTTTGCTAGAGACATCAACTCGGGACCGGACTTGGCCAGCACTTCTTTATTGGCCGTCACGACGTGCTTACCGGCGCTAAGAGCGTCTTTTAAGTAGCGGGTGGCGGGATCGGTCCCGCCAATCACTTCGGCCAGGATTTGGATCCCTGGATCCGCCAAAATCTCTTCCGGGTTGGTGGTTATCAAGCCGGCGGGGATGCCGGAGTCTCGGGGTTTTCCGGCGTCTCTAACGAGGACTTTTTTCAGATTGATCCGGCGGCCGACTTTCTCGGAAATAGCGTCCGATTGTTCCAATAAGGCCGTGGCGACCCCGCCTCCGACGACGCCGAGGCCCATCAATCCAACGTTAATATCATCGGGCGCTTCCACGACCCTCTACCTTTGCCCTCCGGGAAACCCTTGGCCTCCCGGTAATCCTTGTAGTCCTCCCTGACTGCCGCCGGGTCCTGGGGGGGCTCCCTGTTGTCCTGGGGCTACTCTGGCGGCGCTCAATGCGACTTGGTCCGCCACCCACGAGTACAACTTGCTGTTGAAGTTCATCCTGAGCCAACCTTCGTCAGCCCCTTTCGCTTGCTCGTCGTTCTGCCATTTAGTGACCAGTTCACCATTCAGCTTGTTATGCATCTGGAAGGTGAATTCCCGGTCTTCGGGGCCGCTAAGTATTCGTGCGATGTAAACGCCGTCCTGGGTGAAAAGCGGGCCGCTGATTTCCCCGATGGCCAGAGGCGGTCTGTCCCTTTCATCATCGCCGAACAGTGCGTCATCAAGGCCCGGGAAGGCCCCTTTGGGAACCCAACCCACGTAGCCTTGCTGGTCGGCAAATCCGGCGCTTGTCCCAACTTCGCTGGCGACTTTGGCGAAATTCTCGCCACCCACGCCTTGTTCGTCTCCCAGCCTTCGCCTCACTGCAGCGACGTCAGACCTGCCGTCGATGTCGGCCCTGATCCATTCTACCTCTACGTGCGGGGCCGTTTCCGGAATGGTGCGCCCTAACATCATTCCCAGTTGCTGTAACGCCAACTGTTCTTTGACTATCACGCGGAATTCCGCATCGGTGAGACTGGTGCGCGCTAAGAAAATATTGTAGCTGTTCTGGAATTCTTCCTCCAGTTGGCCGGGGTTGGATTGCTGACCCTCGGGCACTTGAGGATAAAACTGTGCTCTCAAGACTTGGTTCACATCTTCATCGGTGAGACTGAATCCCAGGCCTGGAGCCGCTTGCCGTAGAACCTCGGCGTTAATCAGGTTGCGGAGGTATTCGAAAGGGACGGTGCTGAGGTCAACTCGACCGCTGAGGCCTTGGAGCACTCGGATGCGCTCCACTAGGTCTCCCATCTTGAACTCTTGGTCGCGGACGCTGCCCGCCCAAACCCTGGGAGGCTTGTAGAACTCGTTGTAAAAACCGAAGACAACGATGCCCAAGACTAGTACCAACAGACCGGCGCCAACTCCCCAAGCCACTCTTTGGTGCCTTTGGTCACTGGTCAGGTTGGTGCGTTCAGTCTGGGCTTCCTCTTGCCGCGCACGACGGCCTCTTGCCCGGCGTCGTGCGTGGGCTGGGGCAATCTGGTCTTGAGCATCTCCACGGTTCCAAGGGAAGGCCATAAATGTTCCTCACGGGTTCGGGAAGTAGAATAGCGGGAGAGCCTACGTGGTTGTAGGCTCTCTCCCGCTATCATGACGGTGACTTGATAGAGAGACGCTCCTGCCTGACCTAGCGCCGCATCGCTCCAACGGTGGGAACGTAGGGTACGAAAGGAACCAGGGCGATGTGGCGGGCGCGCTGAATCGCTAGGCGCAAGGCCCGTTGATGCTTGGCGCAGACTCCGGAACGGCGCCGGGGTTCTATTTTCGCACGGTCGGAAATGAACCGGCGTATCCGGTCCACGTCTTTGTAGTCGATGTTTTTGACATGGTCTACGCAGAAGGAGCATACCTTCCGGCGGGGAGCGTATCTGCCACGGGGCCGTCCACCGCCGGGCCGGCCACCGGGTCGTCCACCGGGTCCACCGGGTCCACCGGGTCGTCCACCTGGTCCACGGTTAGGTCCGCCGAATGGAGGTGCCCCAGCGGGGTTGCCTGCAGGCGCGGGTGCGGCAGCGGCGGCCGGTGCTGCTGCTGGTTGAGGCGCTTCTGTGGTCATATCAATCCGTTTCCTCAAATAAACTTTCGGCTAGAATGGCAGGTCGTCGACATCGTCCATGGGTGGGGCTTCCTCACTCATCCCGGCGGGGCCTGGAGCATATCCGCTCTCGTCCCCTCCCTGCTCGGAACCTCCCCTCAAAAACTGAACGTCGGTAAGGTTAATCTCATTCACGAACCGGGTTTGACCGTCCCGGGTCTCATACGTCCGGGAGTGAAGCCGGCCTTCCACGTACACTTGGCGGCCTTTGGTCAGATACTGGTTGCAAAGCTCGGCATGGCGTCCCCATGCGCTAACGTTGAACCACTCTGTCTCTTCACGCTGCTCACCCGCCGAGGTGGTGTACCTGCGGCTGGAGGCTATGCTGAAGGAAGTTACGCTCTGGCCGTTGGGGGTGTACCGCATCTCCGGGTCTCGGCCAAGGTTGCCAATCACAATGATCTTATTCAACTCCGCCCCCCTTACGCCTAAGTATTTGTAGGCTCGTCCTCCGGCGTCTCGTCGGTCTCCGCCGGAGATTCTTCCACCGCATCTTCCACTTCGTTCGTGGCCTCTTCCGG
>CAXEOX010000113.1:0-10178 GCA_963997925.1 uncultured bacterium | reverse complement strand
GCCAAGATGGTTCTGATGTTGGAAGAGCCCACCGAGGGTAACATTTACTTCCAAGGACAGGACATCTACAAATCGGGCGAGGCGGGACGTAAAGAGTACCGTAGTTCGGTGCAGGCCGTGTTCCAAGACCCTTGGAGTTCGTTGAATCCGAGGATGCGGGTAAAGGATTTGATCGCCGAGCCGATGGTCATCAACTGGCAGCTTTCCAAGGCTGAGATTCAGGAGCGGGTCCTGCAACTGCTTCAAGAGGTTGGACTAAGCAGTTATCACGCCAATTTGTATCCTCACGAGTTTAGCGGAGGACAGAGGCAGCGTCTGGCCATCGCCCGTGCGCTTTCCTTGAATCCCAAGATTATCGTTCTAGACGAACCTGTTTCGGCCTTGGACGTTTCCATCCGTGCCCAAATCATGAACCTACTCAAGGACCTGCAGTCTGAGTACAGCGTCAGTTATATGCTCATCGCTCACCACTTGGCCACTGTTCGCTACATGTGTCACTGGGTGGCGGTGATGTACCTGGGCGAGGTTGTAGAGTTTGCTGAGGTCACTGAGCTTTTCAATAATCCGATGCATCCCTACACCAAGGCTTTGATGTCGGCCGCCCTACCGTCCCACCCCGACACCGAACAGGAAGAGATAATTCTGACCGGTGAAGTTCCTTCTCCTTTGAACCCGCCGGAGGGCTGCCATTTCCACCCCCGGTGCCCCTTCGTAATGGACCAATGCTCACAAGTCATTCCAGAGAGCAAGGAAATCTCACCCAACCATTGGGTGTCCTGCCACCTGTATTAAAGATCCGGTCGTGCCGCCGCGCTGTCCGGAACATGGGGGGCCGTTTTCGCCCCCCTGCGGAAGCTATCGTAGCTCCTCTTATCTTGGGCGCTGGATCTTTTGCACTCCCATCGTCTAGGCTCTCCGGTAACCTAGCATAGACACCGCCAAAGTGTCTCCCTAAATGGGCCCTACAGACCCTATTCCCCATCTTGTGCTGGATATAAGTTGACCGGCACGTTATGGCGATTTATTCTTCTAGTCATACGGCAGCGACCCCAGGTAAGGGATTTCATTTCATCTGGGGAGTCCTGGTTGGATCAGACAACATACCCGCCGCCAAGGAACATATCCGATGAAGCAAGCCGATACTGGCAAGCGCCCTCTGTACTACGGTTGGTACATCGTTTTTACCTGTATGTTCATTGTCCTCTTAACCAACGGGGTGCGAAACAGCTTTACCGTGTTCATCATTCCGATGGAGACGGACTTCGGTTGGAGCCGTGGAACTACTTCAGTTGCCGCTTCCGTAGCATTGTTGGTCAGTGCGGTGATCCAACCCTTCGCCGGGCGCATCTTCGACTCGCTGGGTGGGCGAAAAGTACTGCTGTCCAGCATGGTTGTTCTCGGCCTGGCAACCGTGCTGCTAAGCTTCACGTTCAACTTCATATTTTTGGTACTTGTCTTTGGTGTGGTATTTGGAATCGCCATAAGCGGAGTTTCCTTGTCCAATACCATGGCGTTGCTCAGCCGCTGGTTTCGCCGAAATCGCGGTACGGCGACGGGGATCAACGCAACGGGACTGGCTGCGGGAGGCCTATTGATGGTTCTCTTGGCCGCCTATCTGATGCAGGCGACCAACTGGCGTACCACTTGGGCGATTCTGGGTATGTTGATCTTGGGATTGGGCGTGCCGATAGCTTACCTGTTCTTGCGCAACGACCCATCCCAGATGGGCCTGCTACCCGACGGTGACATCGATACTCCCGACGAGAGGTCGGAGAGGACTCCGGAACGGTTGGTTGGCCCATTGGAAGCGGACCGGTGGTCTCAGGCGTTTCGTTCGTGGCCGATCTGGCAGTTGTCCATCTCTTATTTCGTTTGCGGATTTACCACATCAATCATTTCGATCCACTTTGTGCCCTTCGCCATTGGCGAAGGAATCTCCCCTGGATTGGCGGCCACTATTTTTGGCTTCATGATGCTCTTGAATATCGTCGGCAGTTTTGGGGCGGGACTCGTTTCTGACCGGTTCGGCGGAACGAAGAACTGGCTGGCCTTGGTTTACTTATGCCGAGGCGGCGCGTATGTGTTGTTGTTGGTGGTGCCTGGCTCATTGGGGTTGTGGATGTTCGCCGCCGTCGCCGGACTGTCATGGGTCGCCACTAACCCTTTGACCACCTCCCTGACGGCCGATGTCTACGGCTTACGAGCCCTGGGGACCATTGGCGGTATTTCCATCTTCTTCCACTCCATGGGTGGTTTCATCAGTGTGAACATGGCTGGATTCCTCTATGACGCCACCGGATCCTACACGATCCCCTTCGCCATCGCTGGGGCGCTTCTCTTCCCGGCGGCGTTATCGGCGTTCACCATTCGGGAGCGCAAGTACTCCACGCGTTATGTGGGGGAGTCCGCCCCAATGGGCGCCTCCGGCGACTGATTCGCTATGTCGTGGGGACCGGTATTGTCGGTTGCTGCCCACGGGGGCGAGCTGGATATCCACCTACTGGGCTGGATAAAGGATCTGTTGGATGACATATTGGGATTGGGCGACTGGGCTGTAGTGGCGTTGATCGGCGCAGTGATTCTGGTGATTCCCGTGGTTTTAGTGGCGTTATATCTCTTCCAGCGTAAGCGCGGCAACTATGATGCGGTAGGCGACTAATCTTGAGAACGGTCTTGGGGCCGGAAACGCACGCTAGGTCGTAAACAATACCCTTCCGCTGCCCTTGCTCCACCGGCTCCCAACCCCAAATTGACCTCAGCGTAAGTGGTTACTATAATGAGTAACCGTCAGGCACTATAAACGCCAACGGTCCTCGGCGCCGACCGGCGCTGTCAGCCAAGGCTACGAGGAATTAATCAGGGAGGGAATTGGATGGTTAACCAACAAGCGGCACTACTTCGACCCGAAACACTGCTTGAAGAGTTCAAGCGCATCGGGATTACCCACATCGTCACTATACCCGACAGTGAAACCAACTACCTGTATGAATTGATGATAGAACAGGATTGGCTAACTGTTGTCCCGGCCTCGCGTGAGGGGGAAACTTTCGCCATAGCTCTGGGACTGTCGGTAGGCGGTAAGGTGCCGGTCTGCTTGATTCAAAATACCGGGATGATGGAGTCCGGCGATTCCATACGTGGAATGGCATTGGACGCCGGCTTCCCGTTGCTCATGGTCGTCGGTTACCGAGGCTGGAACCGCCACGGTATCGTAACCGATACGGCGGCGAAGTACACTGAGCCTTTCCTGAACGCCATGGGAGTCAACTACTACCTGGTGGAGCAGGACGAAGACGCAGAGCGCATCTCCATCGCTTACGAAGAAGCCAAGAGAAATAAGCGCCCGGTGGCGATATTGGTCGGCGACGAATACCACGGCTTCAACCGTTAGGTATTCGCCTGGGGCCGCAAACGAAGTAAAAGTTAACTAGAATTCAACGGAGGCATATTTTGATTCAAGCTGATGATATGTTCAAGGCGTTCGAGCCCCATCGCGAGGACGCGGTAGTTATCGTTACCGGGACCGGTGGCAAGCACTGGGCAGACCACACAACCAAGCAGAACCGCGATCTTAATATGGGCGGAGCGATGGGTCACACGACTTCGGCCGCTCTTGGTCTGGCGCTGGGTTTGCCGGACGAGAAAGTAGTGCTGTTCGATTCTGAAGGCGCCCTGCTGATGAACCTGGGAATCATCGCGACCATCGCTGGTCAGAAGCCTAAGAATTTCTTGCACCTGCTGATGGACAACGAATGTTACGCCACCACCGGTGGACAGCCGGTACCGAACTCCCAGGATATCAACTACGCTGGGATGGCCAAAGAAGCTGGATACACTGCAGCCTATTCCTTTGACAACATTGAGGACTTCACCACCAACATCGGTAATATCATGAAGGAAGAAGGGCCGGTATTCGTGGCGATGAAGATGGTGCCAGAGGTAGAGAACGAGCCCATCGGAAATCGCCCGCGGCGGGTGACCCGCAGCCGTGCGGAGACTATCACCGCCCTGCGCAGTGAATTGGGCATCTCCTAACCAAGGCCGTCTATCCCTTAGAGCCAGTCATGCAAGAGAATAAGAGACTCCGGACTATAGTCCGGAGTCTCTTTGTTTGCCGGGATATTTAGCCGGCTTCTTAGTTTCGGGGTACCGCTTTTAATCGCATTATTCCCTTGACATCGGTGACCGGTCGTATATTATCGAGGAACTGGAGCCAAGGCCCTCTACAGTGCCCGAATCGTCGGGAAATCACATCAATAGATTGGTGGTGGTATGAGGTTTGAAGAGCGAGATGTCTGTTTTGCGCCCGTCTTTCACGCACGGAATTACGCCGTTAGCGCCATCTTCATGCTGACTGTTCTCCCTGCGCTGATGGGCCTCCTCATCCCCCTTTACCTGGTTGTTACAGTACTCACATTGGGAAGGGGCAGGCCGAAGCAGGAGGTTGGCTGCGCCATCAAACGGCTCTGGTACGTAGCGACCCACTTCGGGAGAGGCAACGACGACGCTACTCTGGTGATATAAAACGGGACGAAGATTTGAGCGAGGCTTGGACATCACGTGGCTATAACTCTATTCAAATATATGATGGGCGAAGAGATGAGGGAGAGGGCATCGGCCGCTTCTTCGGCAGCGCCCCCCAAGTTGGTAGTGACGCGCCGAGGATACTTTGAAGGGCAGCCCGCTTATATGTTGGACGAGGCGGATTCCGGCGAGTTCCGAGGTTGGTTTTCCGAAGACATGCTCGAACCCTACGATGTGCCATCGGCGGCAAGTTCATCAGAAAACTCAGACAAAGCCGACAGCGGGTAACCTCGATCCAATGGCTTTCGTGGCTGGCGGCCAACTCGTTCGGCCGCCAAAAAAGTTCGTTTAGTCGGAAGCGTGCCAGCGGGTGAACTTGAGCCCCATGCAGAAGGGATAGGGCCAAGCCGACTGAGAGTGGGAGCATTGGGGGCACTCGGTATGAGTGTGGTCGCCGTCTTCGTTGCAAGCCAAACAAGTGCAGATGTACTCGTTGGTGCAAGTTTGGCAGGTGTGCGGGTGGTCTACGGTAATCAGATCAGCTAACGACATTTGCGCTTTCCTCGACGCTTAGTTGCCTCGATCGGCACAGCCAACCGGACAACGGCGCATATAGATTGGGGCCAGTATAAGCCTTTGTCCCGGCAGCCCCGCTGTGTTTGCCGAACGGAGTTCGGACAAAATGCATCGACCACCGGTGACGCATTCGATAAGCTAGTTTGGCGTCAGAGGAAATTATCCAAAAGGGTGCCAACACCGTCCCACCATGGACGTGTCACCCCTCTGGAATCGTGTAAACGAATTACCGCTGAAAGATGGTGCGCCTGAGGCCGAAACCGGTTCGGGAAACTCCGGGCGGGCTGGGAGCCCGCGATCTAGCTATAGATCGCGGGGAATAATTCCTCGATGCTGACCACCCGGGGCGCCAGACCCTGATCCACCACATATTGGGCGAGTCCCTCTAAGGCCGGGCGGTTGGACTCCACACCGTAGGACCAGAAATCGGTTCCAAAGGTTCGCCAGGCTTCCTCTACGTGGTCGAGGAGGAATGGCAGGGCGAGGCCCAAAGCGTCGGAGTCGTAAAGTCCGTTGATCGCTAGATCCTTTGCCTCGGAGAATGCTTTATACAGACTAGCGGCCACCCATGGGTGTTCCCGATGGACGTCCTCCCGGATGACTACCGCGTGCATGATGGGGAAGATTCCAGTCCGCTGGTAGTAGTCCTGTTCCACCTCTTTAAAGTTGGGGAAGAGCCGGGCTATTTGGGGAGACCCGTTCAGGAACATGTTGGGGATGTAGGTGGCGAACAGGGCGTCCAGTTCCCCGGCGTCCAGCATGCCCTCCAGGGTTTTGTCCGCGGCTATGAATTCCAGGTGGATATCGCTGGGTAGGTCCAGGGGGATTAAGGGCGCGGGCGCGGGAGTATCCTGGCCGCCCATGAAGTAGTCCATTTCCCTAGGCGCTACACCGTATTCGTGCTGCATGAAACCTTTGATGAACACGCCGGCCGTGGAACTGTATTGAGGCAGACCGATCCGCTTGCCGCGAAGGTCCGCTGGCTCGTTGATGCCAGCGTCGGGCCGAACGTAGATGCAGTCATGCCGGAATATCTTGGACAGCATCACCGGGATGCCCACGAAGGGGCATTGATCGCGGGCTTTCAGGATGACATAAGATGCCAGTGACATTTCCGAAGCGTGGAACTCCTGATCTTGGAGCATGCGGGGGAAGATGTACCTGGGCCGTAGGACGTTGATATCGAGTTTGATACCCTCGGGTTGAACACGTCCGTCCATCAAGGGACGGGTACGGTCGTAATTCCAGCAAGCGATGTTGAGGTCTAGATCTGGCATGTGGCCTCCGGTTGGCGAGATAAGATTCTTAGGCTGCTGGAGTGGGGGCTTGCACTGGGCCGGAAGTTGGATTCGGCGCGCCTGATATCCGGCAACCAGTTTACTACACGCTGGTCACCCGGCGGGTTGGCGGCTTGGGATATCGGCGGCCTCCATATGCTCCCTCTCTCTCAGCGCCGCCTCCCAGGTTTCTCACCTTGCCGTTTATCGTGGCGGGACCGACGGCAAAGCCGGCGGCCACTAACCTATTGATGGCGATGTCGGTGGGCCGATATCCGTGGAGACATCCCAAACTTCAAAAATGAAAGTCAGCAGCCTCGGCATTCGCCGAGGCTGCGTTGGATGCACCCCGAAGGTTTGCCTAGACCTCAGCCCATCACCTGTATCATTTCGGCAAGGGCTAAAGCCTAGACGCTGCGAGATCCTATGGGAAATCTAAGTTCCTGGCTACAACATTGTCTGGGTCGATCGCGGCGTAACCTGTGTCAGAGGAACTGACCGATCCGACCTGTACAGTGTAGACGGTCCCGGCGGGCTCCGTTCCCACGTCGTAAGACTGACCGGCGACAACCACGGTCTGCGGGGTCAAGGCGGAGATGTCGGCAGCAAAACTCAATGTCAAGCTCGAGGCTGATGTGCCCGAAGGTATTCGCACCAGTCCTTCCGTAACGTCGAGCGATGTGATAGCTACATCGACGGCGAACTCAGGTACGGTCGCCAATGCTACCGTAAATGTAGCTGTTTCGCTATTCTCCGAGGTGGACAGTCCGCTCGTCGGGGTTACCTGGTTTCGGGCCATGACCTGTTACCTCCGAGTATGTCTTGGGGATGTTCCGCCAGCATGATAGCAGTCGATGGAGTCCCAGTCTCTTACCGGTGATTGCCCAACGGTCCTATGGGCGTTTGGGTAGGTAAGGCTTTCCTTCGTCGGGCTGGGTGTCGGTGGCAATCAACGTGCAACTCATCATCGTGTAGTGACCCATCAGAGCCCCTAAGACGATGGTGTTTGCCTCGCCATGCTTGCTCACTGCTGCGTCGAACGCTTCCTGGGAAAGCTTGTGAGCTCCGACAACTTCTCTGCCGAAGCGGACGATTATCCGTTCATCATCGGTCAGATCATCCAGGCTTCCGAAGTTCGCGACGATGTCCACCGCCTCCTGCCGGACTCCGGCCTTCAATGCGGCCTGAGAGTGACCCGACCATACATAATCGCAGTCCATCTCGCGCGCGGCGGTGATTATCGCCAGCTCGGTATCGTGATCGGAGAGATGAGACCGGTATCGTAAAGAGTCGCTGAGGTCATTAGAACACCTGGCGATCTCCGGAACATACATGTGCATCGACTGAGGCGCATTGATCTGGCCTCGAGACTCGATGATATGGTCAAACGCTTCTACGCCGTCACCGCTGACTTGTTCTCGCTTGGTGATTGGGGTTAATCGGGGCATGAATCTTCCTCCTAATAAATAGGCCTATATAGGCCGTTTCACATGGTACTGCCATAAGAAAAGAAAGAAAAGAGGCCTCGGGTTATGCCGAGGCCTCTTTGGGAACATCGCCGCTGGTTTGCCCAATGACCGGTTTAGCTTAGATGCTTCTCCAGGAACGTCCAGATCTTGCTCCAGCCGTCAACCGCCTGCTCTTGGCGATAGTTAGGCGTGTGGTAGTAGAAGAAACCGTGGCCGGCACCGTCGTACCGATGGAATTCGATGTTCTTGCCGGCCGCTATCAGCTTATCCTCATGCTGGTCCACCTGATCGGGAGTTGGCGCTCCGTCATCATTGCCGAATAAGCCCAGCAGTGGACAGTTCAGGTCGTTGGTGAAATCGATGGGTGCGACCGGTTGGTTGGCGGTCAGGTCGTCGCCGGATGCGACTACCCGGCCACCCCAGCACTCCACCGCTGCGTCGAAGCCCTGGATCTTGCAGGTGGTGAGGAAGGAGAGGCGTCCGCCGGAACAGGTTCCGAAGATGCCTACCTTGCCGTTGAGGTTGCGGAGGGAGCGAAGATATTGCATCGACGCTTCCAAGTCTCCCACTGCCTGGTCGTCGGGGATTCCCCCGGCGGCCCGGACCCTGGCTCCGACCTCATATGGTTCACCGTCGCCGTCCCGGTGGTACAGGTTGGGGGATATAGTGATGTAGCCGTGGTGGGCGTATCTGCGGGCGGCCTCCCGGTACCATTCGTCCCAACCCGGCGCGTGGTGAATCAACACCATCCCCGGGAATGGCCCAGCGCCTAAAGGCTTGGCGATGTAGGCGTTGATTGTGTCACCGTTGTGACCTTTGATGGAAGTGGTTTCAGCTAGCATGCCTTCGTACATGTCAGTGGTATACATAATGCACCCCTGTTTTAGAATCCCCATAGCTTGAGGCCGGTGGGGCGATACGTCAAGTGGCAGATGCGCAGAGGGTCTAGCGGGCTGCCAGAGATGCCTGGATGTGCAGCACCCAGGGCTTGTGGAAACAGACGAGCTATCGATTTAGCTTCGCTGTGGTCCATTAGGAGAGCTTATACCCTTAGGGGTGCGGCCCCCAGGGTGCCTCGAGCAGAAGTTTGTTTTGTTGCTTCTGGATGAGGGGCCGCAAATGTACCAGAAAGGCCCTAAACCCTTCGTCGGCCCCTAGCGCAGCCCAGTGATTGCGCCGGTCTGCATCGTCGTCAAATTTCCATAAGTGAACGAGTTGATTTAGGTCGCCAACATCGCTGGTGAAGTAGCCGACAAGCTTAGCGTCGAAACCTCCCTTCTGCAGCGCCGACCACCCTAATTCCAAGTAATGCTGGCTGGCTTCGCCCAACTTGCCGGAGTAAAGAGTGTAAGTGCGAAGTTCGAATAGAGCCATTATCTACTCCAATGATGACTGGATGCGATTCGCCCAGGGCTTCAGAATTGCGTAGAGGGCGTCGTTGACTGGGGTGGGGACGCCGTTTTCCCGGCCTAGGCGGACCAGGGTGCCAGTGATGCCTTCTAGTTCCACGGTCCGGCCCTCGGAGAAGTCCTTGGCGAGGGAGGCTCGGCCTTGGGCGGGGAAGCTGTCCATGGCGTTGATGGCCCGGTCCAGTGTGCCGTCGATTATGGGCGCGCCGCTGGCTTTGCCGACGGCCAGGGTTTCTTCCATGGCGGCGATGATGAGGGCGCGGGTTTCCGGTAGGGTCCGCATCTCTTCGTAGACCGAGTTGGTGGCGGCGTTAACGGCGGCGGGTCCGGCGATGGCGGCGAACTTCATCCACAGCATCCCCGGCATGTTTTCCTGAAGCTCCACCCGCCAGCCGGCGTGTTTGAACATTTCTAAGAGGTTCTTGCCCCGGTCGGTGATTCCCTGTTGCATCTCGCCGAAGTTTCCCGTGCCGGGACCCCCTTGTGATACAACACCGGGTTCGACGATTCGTCCTTCCATGAATACCGAGCCAATCATGACGTGTTCCGCGCCAAGAACGGCGGCTAACTGGTCGCCATTGTCGACGCCGTTCTGTTGGGTTAGGACGATAGTATCCGGTCCAACCAGCGCCTTGGTGGCTTCGATGGCGGGACCGTTCTGGTACATCTTGACGTTGAACAGCACCAGGTCCTGGGGTCCGGCCTGGGAGGTGTCGTCAACAGCCTTTCCCGGCGCATTGAAGGAGCCGTCGTTAGTGCTTTCGACCTTCAGTCCTTTCTGCTGAATCGCAGCCAAGTGGGCGCCGCGGGCGACAAACGTAACGTCATGCCCGTCCCGAGCCAACAGCCCGCCGAAGTAACCACCTACCCCACCGGTTCCCATTACGCCAATCTTCATGTTCGCCTCTTATGTTGGAATTTCT
>CAXEOX010000112.1:0-10197 GCA_963997925.1 uncultured bacterium | reverse complement strand
TTACACCAATACTCCTTGGTAAAACTCAGATTTGATTGTACCTGGGCCGCCCTAAATGCGTTCTATCGATTTGGCCCGGTTCTCCGTGTAGTGCCAGGGCAGCATCATTCGCTCCACCACGCTGGCTAGGACGAACAAGGAGATTCCCATCGCCGATAGCACGACTATTGCCGCGAACACTCTAGCCGTGAGAAACAGCGGCTGGGAATAGGTTATCAGGTATCCCAATCCTGCGCTCGCCCCTACCCACTCGCCAATCACCGCAGCGATGACGCTGACAGATATGCCCACCTTTATCCCTGAGAACATATATGGCATGGCCGTGGGCATCTGCAGCTTGGTGAAAACCTGCCACCGGGATGCGCCCAGGGTCTTTATCATGTTGACCATGTCGGGGTCGACGGCCTTGAGTCCGTCCACCGTGTTCACGGCGATGGGGTAGAAACAAATCAGGGCCACTACGATAACCTTGGGAGCGATTCCGTACCCAACCCATATCAAAAGTAAAGGCGCGATGGCGATGATGGGTACGGTTTGCGACGCGATGACGATGGGATAGACCGACCGCTCCAATATCCGGGAGTAGGCGATGCCCGTGGCCAACAGCAAGCCGGCGGCCAGGGCGGCGATGAATCCCAGGACAATCTCCTCCAAGGTCACCAACGTGTGTTCCAGGAGCAAACTTCGGCTGGCGGCCAACTCCCGGGCGATCTCCGAAGGTGAAGGGAGTTGCCACTTGGGGATGTTCCAAACTTGCACCCAAAGTTCCCAGGCAACGACTATGCCAACGAGAATCATGACCGGCGCGAACCAAGGGCGGAGCTTGGACATCAACGAGCCGATATTGGAGCCGAACTTGCCGGGGCCGGGTTCTCGTTGGTGTGATTCCTCAAAGCCCCACCCCTCCGGTGAGGGATTGAGGTTCTTCAGGTTTTTTCTCCCGCAGATGTTTAAGCAATCGGGACTTTAACCGTGAGAAAGCTGGCTCGGTGACCTGCTCGTAGCTTCGAGGACGGGGCAGATCCACTTCCAGAATCGTGGCGATACGGCCGGGCCTGGGTGTAAGAACGTAGACCCGGTCTGAAAGCAGTATCGCTTCATCCATGTCGTGGGTGATGAGGACGATGGTCTTTCGCAGGGAGTCCCACAGTTGTAGCAGCCACTCTTGCATCTGGACCCTGGTCAGAGCGTCCAAGGCTCCGAAGGGTTCATCCAGCAGTATAACTTCTTGGTCCATCAACATGGTGCGAAGAAAGGCGGCTCGTTGTCTCATGCCGCCGGAGAGGGCGTATGGGTACTGGCCTTCGAATCCGTCTAGGCCAAAGGTTTCGGTTAACTCCAGAGCTCTGCTTCGCGCCTGGCGCTTGGGCACCCCGGCAAGCTCCAAGCCCAAGATTGTGTTGTCGAGGACGGTGCGCCAAGGAAGCAACAAATCCTTCTGCTGCATGTAACCGACCTGTCCCAAGCTGGAACTGCCCTGGGTACCCTCCACCGACGTTGTTCCGGAATCGGCCGAATCCAAGCCGGCGACGATGTTGAGCAAGGTGCTTTTGCCGCAGCCGCTGGGGCCGATGATGCTGACGAACTCACCTTCGCCAACGGTGAGTTTGATGTCGTCCAGCACCAACTGGCGTCGGCCGTCTACATCGAAGGACTTGCTGACGGACTCCACCCGGATCTTAGTATCGGCTGAGGCTTCATTCACCATGATAATCTTTAGCGGACAGGGCAACACTAAATCCCCCTTCGTCCCCCTTTATCAGAGAGGGATCCATGGGGATTTTCAACGCGCACTGATTTTTGCGATATCTCTGGATCAGCAAGTCACCGGGTTAAGATTTCTGGTATATCTTGCTACCGGCGTCTTTGAACTCTTGGGACTTCTCTTCCATTCCGGAAGACAACGCCAGTTCGACTTCCAATCCTTGCTTGGCGGCGTACTCCCGAACGTCCTGAGTGATTTTCATCGCACAGAACTTGGGTCCGCACATGGAGCAGAAGTGGGCTACCTTGGCACCCGTCGCCGGTAGCGTCGCGTCGTGGTAATCCCTAGCGGTCTCCGGGTCCATGGCCAGATTGAACTGGTCTTCCCACCGGAACTCGAAACGGCACTTTGATGTCAGGGCGTGAGCCGGTCTTATAGATTTTTTTGCTGGCGGGGAAGTTTGATTTGCCTTGGCGCTTCAGTAAATCATCAGAGACTTGAGCCATGATGTACCTCCATAAATATATAGGCCGAAAAAAATAAAGGCCGCCAACGTAAGTTAAATGGCGGCCTGGCCCATATGACCAAGTCTGATGAGTGCCTATTCCCTACGCTGGAATTACCCAGATCAGGTTCGAAAGGGTAGGTGACATATACGGTCTCCCTCTCAGCCCGGCTAAACCGAGCTCCCCTACGTGCCTCAACCTATTCTGTTGTTAAGACGCCGCCATTATAGGAGAAGTGGATTGAGAGTGTCAACAGAACCGGTGATTGACAAGCTCTGCAAGGTTTCCTATCCTCAAAAGTACTCCAGAGGTTTGTTACATTTGTAGAGATCGTTACCACTTAAAGGAATCCAGAATCAGGCGGGACATTATGGAGCGATTGACTCTGAAGCCGGTGCGCCACGTGGAAGGCCAGATCAAGCTGCCTGGGTCGAAGAGCCTGTCCAACCGCCTTTTGCTGATATCCTCCCTGGCCCACGGCGCCACGGAGGTTCATAACCTGCTGGACAGCGACGACACGCGGCACATGGTGGCCGCCTTGCGAGCCCTGGGAGTATCGCTAGATCTCTCCTCTGACCGGACCACTTGTCACATCCAAGGACTTGGCGGGCCATTCCCGACCCAAGAAACTGAGCTATTTCTAGGCAATGCAGGGACGGCCATCCGTCCTCTCTGCGCCGCCTTATGCCTGGGAAAAGGGACCTACACTCTGACCGGAGAACCCCGGATGCTGGAGCGCCCCATCGCAGACTTGGCCGACGCTTTGCGGCAGATGGGAGCAAGCATCGAATTTCTGGGTGAAGACGGCTATCCCCCACTTCGCATCGTCGCTGATGGGCTTAAGGGGGGCCGGACCTCTGTCAGAGGCAATGTGTCCAGCCAATATCTCACGGCTCTGCTGCTGGCCTCCCCGCTGACCCAAGGGGAGATGGTCATAGAGGTAGAGGGCGATCTGGTATCCAAGCCCTACATCGACATGACATTAGACGTGATGGCCCGGTTCGGAGTCCCGGTGGAGAATCGGAGTCACCAGTCCTTCCACGTACCGGCGCGACAGGGCTATCAGTCACCGGGAAGGGCATTGGTCGAGGGTGACGCTTCCTCCGCGACCTATTTCCTATCCGCCGCCGCCATCAAAGGTGGCACGGTTCGCGTCAACGGCGTGGGCGAGGGTAGCGTGCAGGGTGACGTTAGGCATGCCGAGGTTCTTGCGGAGATGGGCGCCACGGTAAAAAGGGGACCGGATTGGATCGAGGTTACCCGTGGAGATTTGCATGGGGTGAACGTGGACCTGAACCACATTCCCGACGCCGCCATGACCGTCGCCACGACTGCCCTGTTTGCCAAGGGCAAAACGGTGATACGCAACATATACAACTGGCGAGTGAAGGAAACCGACCGGCTCACCGCGATGGCGACCGAGCTACGTAAGGTTGGAGCTGAAGTGGTGGAAGGGCGAGACTACTTGGAGATTACGCCGCCGTCGGAGATTTCTGCCGCCAGTATCGACACCTACAACGACCATAGGATGGCGATGGCCTTTTCACTGGCAGCTCTGGGATCGTCGGAAATCACCATCAACGACCCGGATTGTGTTTCCAAGACCTTTCCCGACTATTTCGAGCAGCTCAGTAGCATCACCGTTAACGACTGATCCTTAAGTCTGTTCCTGGATCGGGCGAAGAATACCCCGTCGAAAAATGGCGTGTGAGTATCCGAAGTACCCGCACGATTTCAGACTCCACAGAACCGCTCCAACTCCGCTCCGGCAGCCTGAATTTTCTTGACAATCAGCCTCGTAGAGCAATACAATCCGGCCAGGGAAGACACACGGGCGCAGGTACGCGCGATATCGATAACCGGGAAGGAGGAGCTATGCCTAGTTACCCGAAGGTTAATTACAAAGAAGAAGGCATGCGCGAAGGCATGCAGATCGAAGATTCCCAGATATCGGTGGAAGACAAAGTCACTCTTTTGGACGCTTTGTCGGAGACCGGTTTGAAGCAGATTGTTGTAGGCTCCTTCGTGAGTCCCAAGTGGACCCCGCAGATGGAGCGCATCGACGAGATTGTTACCAACTTTACCCCCAAACCCGGCATCAATTACACTGCTCTGGCGCTGAACTCCCGGGGCGTCGAGCGGGCGCGGGCCTACTCTCCTCCGTTGACCATCGAGCGGGACCAGTATCCCCGTTTGGGAGTTCACATGTGCGACGTCTTCGTTCGCCGGAACACCAACCGGACGCAGATGCAAGAGATGGAGCGCTGGCCCCAGGTCATCGCCCAAGCTCAAGAACTAAACATCAAAGAAGCTGGCATCGGCACCAACGCCAGCTGGGGCTCCAACTTCCTGGGTGAGTTCCCGGTGGACAACCTGATGACCATGCTTGAGAAGCAGCACAGCATGTGGGACGAGGTCGGCATCGACGTCCGCAGTTGCGCCATGGGCGACCCTATGAGCCACTGCACTCCCGCCAAGGTTGAAGAGAGCGTTTACCGGGTGAAGGAACGCTGGCCGGAGATCAACCACATCCGGTTGCACCTCCACAACGGCCGGAACATGGCCATCGCGTCGGCGTATGCGGCCATGCGGGTTCTGGGTCCGGACGACACACTGGACATCGATGGAACCATCGGCGGATTCGGCGGCTGCCCTTACTGTGGCAATGGCCGCGCCACCGGCATGGCTCCCACTGAAGACCTCATTCACATGATGGAAGACATGGGTATCGAGACCGGTGTGGACATCGACAAGCTCATCGATTGCGTATGGGCGTTGGAAAGCGTAGTGGGACGGGAGCTATACGGCCACGTATCCAAGGCTGGCCCTCGGCCCAAGAAGCATGAGCAGCTTTACAACATCGACATGCCCTTCGTGGAGACCCTGGAACAGGCCAAGCACTTCAAGGTTGGCCCCTCAGCCTACGAAGGCGGCATATACCCGTACCAGAACCCCATCACCAGTCCCTACCGGGACCGGGTCGACGCCGGACAACCGGCTTACGACGACGGCAACGGCGACTGGCCCTGGAAACAGGACTGGTTCCCAGCCAAGGACTAACCCGCTCCGGTACAGGGTCCATCGGATACAATTAGAGGCCGCTCCGTTAACAAGGGGCGGCCTCTAGATTTTTGGGCTAAGATTGGCAACCTAAAAAGGGACCATCAATGACCACTAATCCTACCGACCCCAATAAAGTGCTGTTGACCGGAGAAAACTCTTTTATCCGCCTGTCAAAAGAGGAAGGAGGACCCCTGACGACTCGTGTTAGCCATTGGCGGATATTATTCTCGCCGGGCGGGCCGGGACACGTGCTGTTTATGAAGAGCGATATGGTGAACGATGAGGTCCGCATATACTCGGACAATATCGCTATGACTCGTTGGCTGCAAGCTACAATCATGGCAACCGGCGCTCTCGTTGAGTTCGCTGGCCTAGACCTGCCGGTGATCCAAGCGGAATTCGACAAGACAGGCGACACCAATTCTTTTTGGATCGAGAGTGTCGAGAGCGCAGAAGAGATGATTGCCCTCACCTGGTACGATTTCCTTGAGCCGATCATGTGGGTGAGGCCCGTCGGAAGCACGCCAGGTCGGAATCTCGGAGTGTACAGTTGCTTCATTCCGGCCCGGCGGGCGCAGATGACCATTAACGGTAAACTAGCACAGGGCAACGTCTACCTAGAGCCGCGTGCCGGAAAAGCGAGTAGTACGGCTTGCTTGGCTTGGTCGGAGACCTGGGTCGGCTCCTAGGTACCCTAAAATTAGGACAATGCAATCTTCAATCTGTTAAAAAGAGGTCCATACATGACAACCAATCCCACCGACCCCAACAAGGTACTTTTAACTGGGGAGAACTCATTTATCCGTTTGGCCGCTGAAGAAGGCGGAACCCAGACGACTCGCATCAGCCACTGGCGCATCTTGTATTCGCCCGGTGGAGCGGGGCACGTACTGTTCTTAAAGAGCGACTTGGTCGACGACGAGGTCCGCATCTACTCGGACAACATCGCCATGACCCGCTACCTCCAATCCACCATCGAATCGGTTCTCTTCCCCGAGTTCGCCGACCAGGACACGCCGGTGATTCAGGCGGAGTTCGGCAAGACCGGGGATACCAACTCCTTCTGGACCGAGAGCGTCGAGAGTGACGAGGACATCATCGCCCTCACTTGGTACGACTTTGTTGAACCCTACATGTTGACGGCACCGGTCGGGACCATTCCGGGCCGGGAAATCGGAGTGTACAGTTGCTTCTTTCCGGCACGAAGGGCGCAAATCACCTTCAATGGAGAGGTCATCCAAGGCAACGTTTACCCGGAGATGCGTGGTGACAGAGTTAGTAGCGCGGCCTGCTTGGCTTGGTCTGAGACCTGGGTGGGCGGCTAGGCTAGCTCCGTTAGGTGCTGCCCCTCAAACCGTCATTCTGAGCAGTCCTTCGGCTGAAGGATGACGTAAGAATCTAGCCACCTCTCAACAGGAGATTCTTCGCTACTCTCAGAATGACAGGTGATGGCCAGCCAAGTGACTTGAATACTGTATCCGTCTGACGCAGGCGGGATTGGAGCGAGTTCCATGGCGACTAACCAATTATCCAACGACGCTCCGGCAACGTCCCTGTTCCCCCAGTTCGAAAACACCATCTACCAGTGGGTGTCGGCTGAGGTTCAAGGCCTTACTGATGCCCAACTGGACTTCGAATCGGACCAGTGGGAATGGAGCAAATGGAGCATCCGCCGTAACCTGAGCCATCTGGCGTCGGGAGACCTGCGATGGATATGGAACCGGTGGGGTAAGGTTCTCTTCCCCAAAGGCCTGGCCAAGGGTGAGGAGTACGATCGCCTGCTGGATTCCCCCTTCGACAGGCGCCTGGACGAGAACCTGTACTGGGAGCCGGAAGCCCTTCTGGAAAAGCTGACTCTAGGGTTGGACCTCTGCTGGTCGGTACTTTCCTCGGAGACAGTCGGTTCGTTGAGAAGCAAAGAGTTGGAGTCGCCGGCCACGGGCCTCTTCACCCAATATCCCCAGCTATTCCCTGGTGGCGTCCGCCCGGTGCCCGGTGATTCAACCAAGGTTTACATAAATCTGGAAACCACCTTCCTCCACCGTTACTACGAGTTCACCACCCACCTGTTCAACGTCCAGCGGCTAAAGCGGGCCCAAGGAGTGTCCGGAGCTATTGAGATACCGGCCGATGGATACTGGGCTTTGCCTGAATGGGACCGTAGCGAGGCTTAAGCTAGCTAAAAGCTACCAGCCCGGCCCGCCAGGCTCCAATCCCAGCATCACGCGTCCACCCGCCTCAATGTTGGAGGGTAAACCGGCAATATGCTGGGCGGCGACGTGGATGTCTCTAAAGAACCGCTCCAGCGGATGCCTGCGATGTACGGCGTTGCTACCTGCGGCATGGAACAGGATGTCCACGGCTCTCACCGATTCCCTTATGCCTCGGGTGATGGCCAGCCGGGACTGGGCGATTTCCCTGCTTGGGTCTTGATTTCCATCGCGAGTAGCTTGCCAAGCCCTGCCGACGGAGTCCAGAACGTAGGCGCGGGCTCCACTGATGATAGCTTCAGCCTCTCCCACTGCGCTCTGAGCGGCCGGGCGATCCCTCAAAAGGGTCGGAGACATGGTAGACCCGGACTCAGCCGCCAACTCCAAGAACGCGTTCATCGCTCCACGAGCCATGCCTAATGCGTTGGCGACAGTCTGTGTCCAAAGACCGGTGAAGAAGAACCGGGGATGGTATAGGGGCCCTTCCTCTCGCGGAGTATCCAGAAGGGAAAAGGTACGTTCATCCGGAACGAAAACGTCATTCAGTACGAAGTCGTTGCTCCCGGTGCCTCGCATCCCCATCACGTCCCAGGTGTCGATGATAATGGCAGCATTCACCGGAGCCAACAACACCCGGGTCACCGGCGTTCCCTGGTCCGTCAACTGGGGACCGTTGCCGTCCTCAACCTTGCACGTACAGAGAAGCCAGTTGGCGTGGTTAACACCGCTGGCGTAGTCCCACTGCCCAGTCACTATGTAGCCGCCGTCGGCGATGATGGCCCGGCCTTCCGGACGTATTGAACCGGCCAGCCTGAAGTCAGGGGGCCGGCCGAACATCGATTGCCCCACGTCCGCCTCCAGCCAGCCAGTGAAAACCCCGGTACCGCTGGACAGCATGGCGCACCAACCGACCGAGCCGTCGGCCTTGGATAGCTCTTCGATGGCGTGAAATGAGGTGATTGGGTTGGTCTCGGGACCGCCCATCGAACGTGGCAGGCCTAACCGAAACAGCCCGGCCTTGTCCAATCCGTCAACCAGGGACGGCGTTAGACGACGCGCTGTATCCAGTTCGTCTCTAGATTCTCGTATCAGTGGCGCGAGGGCGGCGGCCGCCGCGACTGGGTCATGGGTGTGGGAATCAACCATTTATTCGTACCATTGCTTCCTCGGGCCAGACGACCCCGTACCAGCTATTTGACCGGCCCTGCCAGCTAGGTTTCGCACACGGC
The DNA here is from genome assembly GCA_963997925.1 of uncultured bacterium. Taxonomy (GTDB): domain Bacteria; phylum Chloroflexota; class Dehalococcoidia; order Lucifugimonadales; family UBA3495; genus UBA11650. The sequence goes on along the minus strand of CAXEOX010000112.1, from coordinate 1,484 downwards.
GTAGGGGCAGGTTTCAAACCTGCCCCTACGCCGTGTGCGAGCTCCGGCTTTGGTTCCGCGCTGATGGCAAGCATGCCAGGCGCGTCGGGGTCAAGAATCTACGCTTAAGCCGATGCGCAAGCCACGCTGATGACGTTGGTGACGCCTTCTGGCAGAGCGTCCTCAGACCAGCTAGCACCGGCGTCATGGGTGCCGAACACCCCACCCCGGCGGGTGCAGAAGTACACTTGCTCCGGATTCTGGTTATTGATGGCTACTCCGAAGGTAGTGCTCTGGGCGCTTACGCCTTTGTCGAACCGTTCCCAGGTGTCGCCTTGGTCAGTGGTCCGCAACACGCCGCCCTCCGCGCTGCCGAAGTCCATGCCTACGCAGGCGTAAAGAGTGTTGGGGTCGTTGGGTGACGCTTGGATGCCGCGCGAGTACTTGATGCCGGAGAACCGCTCGAACTGGAGGTTCTCCCAGTTGTCGCCCCGGTCTCTGGTGCGCCAAACGCCGACCCGGTTGGATATGAACACTGAACTGGAGTCCGCCGAGCCGACGGCCACGCCGTGAAGGTCCATCAGGTCGACGTCTCCGGCGAAATTGTTATTGGTGAGCTGCCAGGACTTGCCGGCATCGGAGCTACGCGCCGCCCCGCCGACTTCCAGAGCCGCGAACATGTGGTTCGGATTACTCGACTCAATGGCCAGCCCCAGGATTCGGGTGGCGAAGGCCATCTGCACCGAGTCTGGATTGGAGATGGTGGACTGGTAGGTCCAGTTCTCCCCAGCGTCCTCGCTCTTGAAAACCTCGCTTCCCTCGGTGCCCAGGAACATGACATTGGGGTCGTTGGGGTGGAACTTAATTGACCAGACTACCCGGCCCTCGGTCAGGTTCATCCGTTCCCAGTTGTCGCCTTGGTCCTTGCTGCGGTAAACGCCCCGCTGGGTTCCGGCGAAGACTATCTTGGGGTTCTGTGGGTGGATGGCGATGGTCCTGGCCTGGGCCGAAGGAGCCATCCCCCGAGTCAGGTTCTCCCAACGAGACTCACCAGCCTCTTTCCGGTACAATCCGCTGGCTTCCGCGCCGACGTATATCAACGTTTTGTCTGCCATCGTAGTTTCCTCCCAAATCGCAGTTTGTCCCTATAGGACTTCGCGCTTCCAATACCGCTCGTGGAGAGCTTTCACCGTCCGGAGTGAGCTTGCGCCATTTCGTGGTGAGCCTGTCGAACCATCCTGCCGCTGAAAGACCCTATGACAAGCACAGGTCGAACGGAGTGCTGGTGACGGCCGTCCCCGAAGTTACCCCCGGATAGGTATTGGGTTCGGTAATTTCAGCAGACGGTATGCCCATTGTCAAGCGTTGAATCTCGCCGTTCTGCCGGGCGATTTCGTCATTCCGGCGCAGTCCGGAATCCAGGAAAAGCGGGGAGTAGCCGGCTGGGGTCAGATCTCGCGGGCTAGAACCAAGCCCCAAACTGAAGCGGCCCCGGCGGCCTTGAG
>CAXEOX010000111.1:0-10199 GCA_963997925.1 uncultured bacterium | reverse complement strand
TGTAGTAGGCAACTTTATACCTGAGATCAGATAACATCTTGGCGCCAAGGAGATGATATGACCAGTTCCGGAGGCAGCGGCAACGGGCCGCTATTGAATCTGGGCATCATCGGTTTGGGGGGTGGCGCCAGCCAGATGCTACCCGCTTTCGCGCGCCATTCCCGGGTCAGCGTCACTGCAGCGGCTGACATCGACCAGGAACAGTTGGACAAGTTCCGCACCCAATATGAGGGCGAAACCTTCCTCAGCGCTGAAGCCATCTGCCAGAGTCCCAATGTCGACGTGGTATACATCGCCACTCCCAACCAGTTCCACACCGAGCATGCCCTGACCGCCATCGAAAGCAAGAAGCATGTCTACATGGAAAAGCCCATGACCCTGACTCTCGAAGAAGCCGATGCCATGATTCAGGCGGCAGAGCAGAACGGCGTGCAACTGGCAGTTAACGTTAAGCACAGCTATGAACCCCGGGTCCGGAAGATTCGGGAGATGGTGGTGAGCGAAGAACTGGGCAAGCTGCGAATGATTAACTACTGGTATTACAACGACTGGCTATACAGCCCCCGAACAGCGGAAGAACTGACGCCGGAGTTGGGAGGGGGAGTGCCCTGGCGGCAAGGCCCCCATCAATTCGACATCTTGAGGACCATCGCCGGGGGGCTGGTGCGTAGCGTCCGAGCAATGACCGGCGTGTGGGACGAGACCCGCCCGGTGCCGGGCTGTTATTCCAGCTTTTTAGAGTTCGAGAACGGCATTGTCGCCACGGCAGTTTATAGCGGCTACGACCACTTCAGCTCCCGTGAACTCACCTACCGGGTGGACGAGGGCGACGCTTGGCCGGACCCACCCGTCTACGCAAGGGCTCGCACTGCATTGCGAGAAGCGGGCAGCAAAGAGGCGGAAACGGCTCTAAAGAGGGACCGCCGCTTTGGCGGGACGAACCGGGACGCCTCGGGAGCAGCGCCAGGTCAACGGCGCCCAACCCCGTGGATATTGGGCGGTCCGCTGGTTGCCAGTTTCGACAAAGGGGACGTTCGCCTCACCCCAAACGGCCTGATGGTCTACGGTGAGGACGAAAAGCGGGAGATTACCCTACCCAACACTCCCGACGGACGCGACGGCATCATCGAAGAAGTCTACCAAGCCGTCGTGAACGGCCGCCGCCCCGCCAACGATGGACATTGGGGCAAGGCCACTCTAGAAGTGCTGCTAGCTCTGTTCCAATCCGGCAAAGAACGCCGGGAGATTCAGATGTCTCACCAAGTGCCCACCCAGGATTAACCCGCATCCCCGCTGGGCGGCAGGTCCGATTTCACCACAGAGTTCACGGAGAACGCAGAGAAATTATTTGGTCCTTTCTCCGTGGCCTCTGTGTCTCTGTGGCAAAACCACCGTCGGCTAGGTGTTCAGTGTAGTCCGGAAGTAGAGATCTTCCAGAGCGATGGGCTTGGTGATTAAGCCTTGCTCTAGGGAGCCTTGAATCGCCCTCTCCACGTTCTTCCCCATGGCCCTGATTCCGATGGGATACGGGTCTTCCCCCAGGGCTTTAGCCTGGTCTTGGAAGTCCTGGCCGGGAAAGTACATCAATACGGATTGGGCCCGCCTCGCTCGCTCGTAGGCTATTTCCTTAGAGCGCTGTAGGGCTTTGAATAGCTCCAACGCCGCCCAGGGATGTTCCCGCAGGATGCGGTTCTGCATGATGACGTGGTGGTTGCAGTGGTAGAACCCGGTCTTCTGGAAGTACTCGTAAACAAGAGCTTTCCCGTCATCTGGGAGAAGTTTGCGGATGTTGGGGTTGCCGGTGGTGGGAGTGCCGCCGTATCGGTCAATCACGGTTGTGTCGCCGGTGGTCACCGGGCCGGGACGCAAAGCGGTGTAAACGTCAATCTCACCTTTATCCAGCATCACGTCCAACGTCTGGTCCGCAGTCAGCCAGTGATGTTCCACCCCTCTGGGACCGGAGTCGTCCAAACCCAGAGCGCCGCCGTGGCTGAACTCTATGGTCCGGCCGTTGTACCAGGTGTTGTCGCTGGCTTCGATACCATAGAGGTCCTTCAACGTCGCCCGGAACCATAGGGCGGCGGTCATGTCGTAATCGGGAACGCCGATGCGCTTCCCTTTGATATCGGCCAGACTATCGATGCCGGACGACGTGTTGACATAAAGGTTAGGCCAGACATGACCCCGGCTCAAGAAGCAAGGCAGCGCCGACCAGTCCCACTTGGTGCCATCGTTGCGCTCCTTTGCCAACAGAGTTTCGGATATGGACATCTCCGATGCATCGAATTCGTCGAACGCCAGATTGCGGTAGAAAAGATCGCTGGGCGGGACGGTAATCATCTCCAGGTCTATGTTTTCCGGTTTGACCGTGCCGTCTCTTAGCGGCTGGATGCGGGGATTGTCCGAATAGGCCATGGTGATGCGCAACGCCATTTCTTAATCTCCAAATCGATGGGATGGTCCGTCTCATATCCGTACTCCGTAGGAACAATATAACCGGACAAACTTATCGGAGAACGAGGGGAGGCGAATGCACCTCGGTTCTAACATTGAGGCTTATAAATGTCAAACAATCTCTACGAATACCGGCACAAAACGTCGTCAACCTGGGTAATCGCTTGCAAATCCTGTCCTTTGTCCTTACTCTATTTTCTCAAACGGCAAGTCCGTTAATGACAAGTCCGTTAGTAATCAGTCGACAAGAACGCGGAGGAACTTATGGCAGCCAGGACTTATCAGTGCATCTCCGGGGACTCGCATCTTGAAGTGGACTCCAAACGTTGGATACACCGCGTTCCGGAAAAGTTTCGGGACCGCGCGCCCCGGCTCATCCGCACCGCCACCGGCGGCGATGCTTGGCTCATCGAAGGTGAGATTGCCCGGGAAGTGCCGTCGGACTTATACGGAGGCAAAGGCCGAGACAACTGGACTCCTTTCGGTCAGACCTATGAAGGGACGCCGGGCACCGGCTCTCCCCAGCAACGCATGCAGGAACAAGATCGGGACGGGATCGACGCCGAGGTATTGTATCCCTGCCAGGTGGGCGGACCCTGGTTCTGGCGTAACGTCCCCGACGACGATGCTTATCTGTCCATCGTTCACGGATACAACGATTGGCTGATGGAAGAGTACTGCGCGGAGTCGCCGGAACGCTTGATTGGCCTGGGAATCATGCCCATGTCCAACGCCAGGGACGCCACCGCCGAGATGGAACGCTGCGCCCGCATGGGCTACAAGGGAGTCCTACTCAGCGCCTTCCCTAATAACAAGGGTTATCCGACACCCGACGACGACATCTTCTGGGCGGCGGCTCAGGACCTGGCCATGCCGGTAACGATACATATCCAGATGAACCGGTTGGGCGAACGCTCCGGCCCGCTGTTGAAATACCCCAACGAATCGCCCGAAGTTTGGAAGAAGCTGGGAACCTCCGGCCTGGCTGAGCAGGTGTCCCGGTTCCACCGGGTCGGCGGTCTCAACGTGGTGCAGATGGTTCTCGACGGTCTTTTTGATCGTTTCCCCACCCTGAAGGTCTACTACGCCGAAACCCACGCCGGCTGGCTGCCCTTCTTCCTGCACATGGCCGACCTGCGCTACGAGCGGCACCACTGGTGGGCCGAAGATATGCTGGGCTTCAAGGCTTTGAAGCGCCTCCCCAGCGAATACATCAAGGAACACATCTACTGGGGCTTCCTGGACGACCCCATCGGCGTGGAGATGCGCCACCACGTGGGCGTGGACCGGTTGATCTGGGCCACCGATTTCCCCCATCAGGAGTCAGACTACCCCGACTCTCAAGCCGTGATCGACCGAATCTTCGAAGGTGTCCCTCAGGACGAGAGGCGGAAGATGCTGGTGGATAACGTTGTGGAGTTCTTCCACCTGGACGCAGCTTAATCGATATCCTGAAAACTACGGGAGATGAACGCCATGTCGAGAGTCAGCGACATCCATCATATAAACGTCGGCATACGGGACCGGGAGCGGACCAGCGAGTGGTATCAGAAAGTCTTCGACGCTGAACCCATCGAGCATCCCAGGCAACTGGAGCTGCGCTTGGGATCCTCGGAGATTCACTGTCACCTAACGCCGGAGCCGACCTATCTGGAGACCAACCACTTCGCCGTGGAGATTCCAGATTGGGAAGGGATGATGGCCCATCTGACGGCGATCCAGGTACCCTTCGACGGTGGCCGGCCACCGGGAGTGAGGGACTACGACGGTCACTACTACGCCTACCTCCGTGACCCCGACGAAAACCTGATCGAGTTGATCCACCATCCGGACAGATACTAAGAATAGCCCGGCCCGCGGGGTCACAACCTGAGGTTAAACTCAGATAGAACCCCGGTTCCCTGCTTTTGGACTCAGATATACATCGTCATTCTGGGATCCCAAAAGCAGAAGATTCAAGGGTTGTATCCATCGCGGTAAAACCGACACACCGCCCCAGACCCTCCACTTCACCAAGCACAGCCCCCTTTCGTAAAAGGGGGCTGTGGCGATTTCCCTCTTTTCAAGATGTATAATCCCCTGGGATCCCGTCAGGTAGCCTGCCTATCCCTGTGCTAATGCTACTTAGCAGGCCAAGCTGTCTGCTAACCATCGGTATGATTCGATGAAAAGGCTCTAGAAGTTGCTGCAGACACCCGTCCGGAAAATAAAAGGCAATGCCCACTACGGTTGGGCGATATTCTCACTAGCTTTCACCAACCTGGCTGTTGAGGGCGGCATAAAAAACAGCGCGCCGGTGCTGTTCCTTGCTCTGCGCGATGGCTTCGGCCGCAGCGCAGCGGCGACGGCGGCGATATTTTCCGTGGGCGGATTGACTGCGGCGCTTATCGCGCCCCTTTTGGGAAACCTATTGGACCGGTTGGGGCCCAGGTTTCTATTCCCGGTGGGCGGGGCGTTTATTCTTCTCGGTTTTCTACTAAGTAGCCTCGTATCGGATTTCTGGCAGCTTTTCATTTGCTACGGCGTGTTGGTCACCATCGGCGAGACCATCGTTTCGTCCTTCACCGCCACGGCTGTCCTGGCTCCTTGGTTCCCCAAGTCACGGGGAAGGGTTCTTGGCTTGGCCGACGCCGGCAATCCATTGGGACAAGGCATCTTTACGCCACTATCTCAGATACTAATCTTGGCCTTCGGATGGCGCCTAGCTCTCAGAACCCTGGGTCCCATCTTCTTCTTGATGGTGGCCCCGGCCAACCTGATATTCCAAAGACGTCCACCTTCCCAAGACGAGCAGATAACGGTAGATCCCGTGCAAATCGAAGATGGGCGCGATGGGCCGAGTGACATACCGGACATTGGAGCCAGGCAAGAACGGTTCCGTGCAATCTTGAAGGGAGCGCCCCTCTGGTGTCTGGTATCAGCCCGTACCCTGGCCGCATTGGGCCATCAGATGACTATCATCCACTTGGTAGCCTTTTTCGTAGCCGCCGGTTACTCCCATATTGAAGCCGCATCCACCATCGGCGTAGTCGGGCTCCTGAGTTTGGGCGGCCGCCCCCTCACCGGAGCCTTATCGGATTTCCTTGGACGGGAGTTGATATACACCGTCGGGATGGGGATGCAGGTAGCGGGAATCGTGGCAGTCCTAGTGCTAGGCGACGGGGATAGCTTTTGGCCCTTGGCCCTCTTCGTGGGACTCACTGGTCTAAGCGACGGCATCGCCGGGCTGGCCGTGGGAGCCAAAGCCGCCGACTTGTTTCCCAGTTCTAATCTGGGGTCGGTGATGGGAATCGTGCAGAGTGGACGAGGCGTCGGAATAATGGCCGGTCCCATATTGGGCGGGTTCTTGTACGACAGACAAGGCGACTACATGATGGCTTTCTCCTTGGCGATCGTCATGATTACAGTGGCCGTAGCCTTCATGTGGGGCGCCCGAATTACCGGGGGCAAGGGGAAATACTGACAGGGCTTCCCTTGCTTTCAACCAGTTAACACATTACACGCGACTTACACGGTTGGTTATAATAAGCGCCAACATAGGCATTGGAGTGGAATAGGTGGCAATCAAGATTGACCTGAGGGTACCGCCTTGCGGCCCCGTGACCGAAGTAGCTGATTTCGTCAAACAATGTGAGGATGCCGGTTTCGACGGCGTCGGGATGCTGGATTCCCAGTTATTGGAGCGGGACATATTCGTCAGCATGGCAGTGGCCGCTCAAGCTACCGAGCGAATCAGAATCTCCGCTGCGGTCCTCAACCCGGTGACCAGGCACATCTCGGTCACCGCATCGGCGGCCAAAACGGTGGCGGAAATAGCACCGGGCCGCATAGAGTTCTGGATAGGCCGGGGGTTCAGCTCGGTCCAGACCATCGGTGTCCCACCGGCTTCGGTGCGTCAGATGCGCCGGTCTGTCCTGGACCTGAAGACCATCCTATCCGGTGAAGAGATGTCCTATAACGGAGCCGTCAGCCGCATGCGCCATGGGGGAGACGATGCTCCGCCAATCTACATCGCCGCCACCGGACCTCGCATCACCGAGGTGGCGGGAGAGGTGGCCGACGGTGTGCTGCTCCAGGTCGGCATTCATCCCAAGGCCGTGGAGATAGCACGCAAACGTCTGGACGAGGGAGCAAGGCGGGCCGGACGAGACCCCAGCGAGCTGAAGATAATCCAGTGCGCCACCACCGTGATTCACGAAGACCAGGACGAGGCTCGTGAGTTGGTCCGCCCCATGTGCGTCCAGCGAATCATCGAAGGCTCCCACGACGAGTACCTCAAGGCCGCCGGGATAGACGTAGGGGAATTAGACATCCCCGAAGAGCTTAACGAGCTATACCCCGACGTGATTCACGCCGAAGATTGGGAAAGGGCCAAAGAACTCTGCCAGTTCCTGCCCAACGATCTCCTGGCCAAGATGTGCGACGTCATCGGTCTCATCGGAACGCCGGAATACTGCGCCCAACGTGTGCTCCAAGCCGAGGCCGACGGCATCGACCACCTCTACCTGATGACCTCGGCAACCTACGATTATCCCCATCGGGAACTGGCTGCGTTCAGGGACGTCATATTCCCGGCGCTGGCCGCTGCGGGCTGAACGATTGACTCGACATAATGTAATCCTGTGTTGAACCGGATCGCGCTGGCGGCAGCTGTCGTCTTGGCTCTGGCCGTAGCCGCCTGCGGCGGTCCGGTGACACCGACGACATCCAGCCCTGCTTCGGAATCACCGTCCACTAAAGTCGTCCAACCAACAGCGTCCCCGATTCCAACCCTGCTGTCACCGGCGGCGGAGAGTACCAAACAGAGTCCGCCATCACCGGAGCAAGCCCAACCATCGGTGACAGTTACGCAGGGAACTACTGCTTCGCCAGTCACGTCCGAGCAAACACCCAGGCCTCTAGCCGCCACCAACCCGCCGCCCACTTCCACTCCTCTCAAACCCATGTCGGTTGCCAGGTCATTTCCCAACCTAAACTTCCGCCGCCTCACTGGCTTGGTACAACCGGACGATGGCCTGGGCGTTCTGTACGTCACGGAACAAAGAGGACTGATCCGCATTTTCCCGAACCAGCAGGACGTGTCCAAGTCAACGGTCTTCCTGGACATCACTGGCCGGGTGAACGAAGGCGGGAATGAAGAGGGGTTATTGGGTTTGGCTTTCGATCCCGGCTATCAAGACAGCGGTTTCTTCTACGTCTACTACTCGGCGAAAGACCCACGGCGTTCCGTGGTGTCCCGGTTCTCGGTCAACCCTAATGATCCCAGCAAAGCGGACCCGGACAGCGAGTCGATCATTCTGAAGATTCCCCAGCCCTTCAAGAACCACAACGGAGGGCAGATAGCTTTCGGACCCGACGGCTACTTATACATCGGACTGGGTGACGGAGGCAGCGGCGGCGACCCTTTGCTGAATGGCCAAAATCCAACGACCTTGCTGGGTTCCCTCCTCCGTATCGACATATCGAATCAGAACGGGTATCAGATACCCTCGGACAACCCATTCCTTTCCGTCGCCGGTGCGAAACCAGAGATTTGGGCCTACGGCCTGCGGAATCCCTGGCGTTTCTCCTTCGATAGAGAAACCGGTGACCTTTGGCTGGGCGATGTGGGGCAAAATTCATGGGAGGAGATAAATCTGGTCAAGAAGGGGCTCAACTACGGTTGGAACGTGATGGAAGGGGCTCATTGCTTCCGGCCCAAGAACGGATGCGATGGAAACGGGCTGGAGTCACCTATCGTCGAATACAGCAGCGATCAAGGCTGTTCGGTTATCGGGGGAAACGTGTACCGGGGAACCGGTCTGCCGTCCATATCTGGGATATACCTGTATGGCGATTTCTGTAGAGGCACGGTTTGGGGTCTGCGACACAACGGACAAACGGTGACTGAACACATCATATTGGCCAAAGTGGATGCCCAAATCACATCCTTCGGAGAAGACCAGGCCGGTAACGTCTACATCCTGTCCCGGGACGATGGCATCTATCAGTTGGTCAACCCGAGATAGCTGCTGCGATGAAAAGTTAGGCCTCGTTGATTACGGTCTAGCAGCCGATGGCCTCTGGGTAAGAGAACTCAGCAACGTTCGAGAAACGGCGGCTATCTCATCAACGGCTGCATCAAATGCGGCGGTGTTGACTTGTGAAGGATGCCGATAGCCGCTGATCTTCCGCACGAACTGAAGGGCGGCGGCGCGTACCTCGCTTTCGTCGGGTTGGTAATCGGCGAATCACCTTGATGCTTCGGCACATGTCACACCTTCACGCTGGACGCTGTGGCCCAGTTTATTGCGTTTCGGCGCCAGCATAACAGTCGCCATACCCCACGGGCAACGCGGCAGTTATAATAGCATCAACTTAAATCCAGAGGTGATAGGGAGTTGGAAACTCGCAAATTGGGAAACCTTGATGTTTCGGCCATCGGCCTGGGAACTCTCAGGACCTTCGATGTTGAATCGGATTCTGACATCGCCGTCCGCAAGCAAATCGTCGATAACTGCTTGACCAACGACATCAACTTCATCGACTCCGCCGCCTGGTACGGCCAGGCGGAGAAAGTAGTCGGCATCGCCACCGAGGGCAAGCGGGACAAGTTCTACCTGGCGACCAAGGTGCGGACCGAAGGTAAGGAAGCAGGGGAAGAGCAGATCGCCAATTCCTTCCAGATGTTCAAGACCGATTACATCGACCTGTTCCAAGTCCACAACATGGTCGATTACAAAATCCATATCCCCACCCTGACCCGTTTGAAAGAAGAGGGCAAGATTGGGATGATCGGCGTTTCTGCCATGGTCCACGAAGCCTATCCGGAAATCGTCGAACTGATGAAGACCCGCCAGGTAGACGCCATCCAGATTCCCTACAACGTGGTTGAACGAGGCTGCGAGGACGAACTGCTGCCCTTGGCCGACGAGCTGGGCATCGGCGTTCTGGTCATGGAACCTTTGAAGAAGGGCCGGTACGTGAACGAACTGAAGAGCCAACCGGACCTATCCCCCTTGGCCGACTTCGGAGTAAAGACGTGGGCGCAGGCGTTGCTGGCCTGGGTCTTGGGCGACTCCCGAGTCACCGTCGCGATCCCCGCGACATCCCGGCCCGAACGCATCCAGGAGAACGCCCTACCCGGCACCCTGGGACAGTTGCCCCAAGAGCTGCGGGATTACGTCCGGGAAGAAACCCAGCGCTGCCTGTAAACCGGAGCACAACTTAGATCGATACACTTGGCCGGAAGCGGGGTCATCCCCACCGGCCACTTACCGATCCCCTGTCGCTATCCAGAGGCACGCAAGTGCCCAACTCCCCTTCAGTGTGAAGATTTGCAATGGCGGACCGCCAGATAACCGTCGGCCGGACTATGGGTCAGGTCGATGGCAATTTAGAGACATCCGCCCAAACGAACACAGGAGAGGAGGACTACTATGACTCTTGAACAGAGTTCGGATAACCGGCTACGAGTCCTGGCTATTTCGGGCAGCCTTCGCACTGCGTCTTTCAACACCGGACTGCTTCGCGCCTCACGGGAAGTGGCCCCAGACGGCATGGACGTGGAAATCTTCGACATCCGCGGCCTTCCGTTTTACGACGGAGATCTGGAAGCTCAGGGCGGTCCGGAGCCGGTGAGCGCCCTCAAGTCAGCGATACGTGAATCCGATGGAGTGATTTTCGCTACGCCGGAATACAACTGGGGAACATCCGGAGTACTGAAGAACGCCATCGATTGGGCTTCTCGTGACCGGGAAGAAGGA
>CAXEOX010000110.1:0-10267 GCA_963997925.1 uncultured bacterium | reverse complement strand
CTCCTGTTTGTAGCCACTGAAGGTTCTGAAGGTACTGAACCTCAATTGGACGTGGCAGGCTGGTAAGGCCCAGTTGCATCTCTCTACACACCCATACCCAATTATCCTTCAGTTCCTTCAATTGTTTCACCGCTAGGCAAATTCTTGAGAGCTAGGTCACGATGGGCTTGTAGGACTATCTGGATTTAACAAGCCCTCAATCGGTGACGTCTTCTTAGCTGCTTTGTTGGCAGACGTCGACAGTGCGAATGCAGAGTAGTGTCGGGTCATTGAGGGGGTTGAGTGGCCCAAGAAGGTCTGTAAATCACCCTCGCTCATTCCAGCAACCCGTCGCATAGTGGCTGAAGTATGGCGTAGGGTGTGGGCTGACAGGCGTACTCCCTGGAACGCGGGCGGGTCCGCTTTGCGCCACCGTTGGAACAGGCTTTTCACCCCTGCGTAGGCAAGTTGTTCACCGTCCTCAGTAACAAACAGGAAAGGAGACTTGTCTTCCCGGACATCTTGATAATCCTGAATAGTCGTTAACGTCTTGGACGCTAAAGCCACCTCTCGCTCCTTGGCTCCTTTTCCGTACACCCGTAGCATTCCTTCTTCCCCGAGGTGGTGTTTCATGGCATTCATCAGTTCACTGATGCGTAAGGCCCCGTCAAGCAAGACATATAGCATTGCTCTACTTCGGGCTTTCAACTCAGGTGTGGGGGCCAAACGGTTGGCTACTTCGAGTAACGATGCAATTTGACCATAGGACAACGGGTGTATCGCCACTTGTGGATGCTTGAGCTTGAGCCTGCGAACGGGGTTGCGCCAATCTTCCGGGGCGATTTCATCTGCAACGTAGTTAATGAATGCCTGCACGTCCTTGGTGAAGCCGAACACACTCGCTGGACTCAAGGGTTTCCCACGTCGCCCTTTTGCTATCTCGATTAGGAAGCCGTCAACGTGTTCTCGGGTAATGCGCAGGGGATCGTGAATGCCCATGCCGATGAGGTACGCTGTGAATGGCCTGAGGCGCTCACTGAGCGTTGATATAGTCTTGGGGGACTGATGGACGCTACTCCGAATGAAGATGTCCCTGACGGATTCAAGGTTCAGGTCAGGATTGGACAAAAAAATACTGTTAACACCTCGCCCGTAGGAAGTGTTAACAGATTGAGTCTGGGTTTTGGTCGGGGCGGCCCGATTCGAACGGGCGACCCCCTGCACCCCATGCAGGTACGCTACCTGGCTGCGCTACGCCCCGACTGCTGCAAGAATATCATACCCGCTATCTAGCTTCAACTTAGACCTACAGGCTTCTGTGCATACTGAATCACTGGCGGCGGCTTCCTAAGAAAAATCCTGCCCTTGATAGGCGTGCGAACCCTCGCCATAATACGGGCAACCGATCGGCGTGCCGGGACAGGCGGTCTGCGAATCTTGGATCACCTGCTCTTGGCTACCGGAACAGCCAGCCAGGTTGGGAGGAATCTTATGGCCGGACCCTTGGATGGCGTGAGAATCGCCGATTTCACCGAGATTATCGCCGGCCCCCTGGGGGGAAGGTTGCTAGCAGAGATGGGGGCCGACGTTATAAAGATCGAACCTCCATGGGGGGAGCCTTGGCGCGCCAATCAAAGGTTTACGCCCACTGAAAGCCGGGGGTACATGGTCTATAACCGTGGCAAACGTAGTCTGCCCTTGGACCTTACCAAGCCCGAGTCCCAGGAAATCCTGGGCCGCCTGATACCTCAGGTCGACGTGGTGCTGGCCAACTTCAGGCCCGACGTGGCCGCCAAACTGGGCGTGGATTATCCTACGCTCAATAATCTTAATCCGCGCCTGATTTATTGCGAGGTTACCGCCCAAGGGCGGGCCGGCCCGGAAGCCAACCGCCCGGGCTATGACATGATTCTGCAGGCGATGTCCGGGCTGATGGCTTCGGAGACCAAGTTGGACAACGGCGTGCCCCAGCAGATATGGTCCACCCCACTGATCGACACCAATGCTGGATTTTGTCTGGCTTGGTGCGTGTGCGGCGCATTATTCGCCCGGGAGCGGACCGGCAAAGGGCAGAAAGTGGAAACCAGTCTACTCAGTTCAGCCTTGGCTCTAATGGGAAGCCGTTTCTTAAATGTGGAAGAGTTGGACCGGGAGACTAGGTTAAAAGCGTTGCAAGAGTTGGAAGAAAAAAGAGCTTCTTCCGCAAGCTACCAGGAATTGCTGGACGCTTCGCCGGGCAGCCGTCGCCAACGCCACCACGCCAACGTGTATTACCGGGTCTACCTGACTAAAGACGGTCCCATCAGCGTCGGTTGCCTCAGTGATCCTTTGCGAAGGAGGCTTTTGGAATCACTGAGCTTAATCGACATCGGATTGGAGCCTGGCTACGATCCTAACACTCCGGATGCCCTGGCATACGCCATGGATCTGGAAGGCCAGGCAGAGAGATTATTCATCCAAAAATCCTCCGCTTACTGGCTAGATCTATTCGAAAACCAGGGTATACCCGCCGGTCCCGTCCGGTTCGTGGAGGAGTTGTTCGACGATCCTCAGATCCAAGCCAATGGCCTGATGGATGAGGTGGAACACCGGGATGTGGGTAAGGTAAAGATGATGGGTCCCATGGCCCAGTTCAGCGGCACTCCCTTGGCCGCCGACATTGCGTCTCCAGCTTTAGGAGAGCATACCGGGGAAATACTGCGGGATCTGGGCTACTCCGATGAGGACATACGCCGATGCAAGGATGCCGAGGCGACAATCTGATCGGAGCACGAGGAATTCCTGAGGTAGACACAATAACGTAGGGGCACGGCTTGCCGTGCCCCTACACTTGTTTAACAAGTCCCACGGGTTGGAAACCCGGCTTTCGGCTAGACTTCCTTCATCGCGGGGATAACCTTCGTGCCCAACAACTCAATCGAACGCATCACGCTTTCGTGAGGCATCGCGCCTTCGTTGCCGTAGAAGAGCATGTAGCCGGGGTCCAGCGACTCTTTGACGTGACGGAGCTTCTTGATGACAGTCTCGGGACTGCCGATAATCATGTTGTAAGCGTCCTGAAGCTCCTGGTAGCTCAACCTATTTCCGATGGTGCCCGTCCCGATGGTCGGGCGGGACATCTTAATCTCCAAAGCGGCCCGGGACTGGTAGCCCGGCGGGTCGTTGAATTCTATCGGCCCGCGCTGGCGGTGAGACTCCGTCCATAGGAACTCCTCGCCAATCTTCTGAGCTTCTTCGTCGGTGTCCGCTACGAAAACCCGCATGAGATAGCCGAAGTGCTCTGGTCCAGCCTCGTAGCCAACTTCATGGGCCGTATCGGAGTAGATCTGCTTCAGTTGAATGGTAAGGTCCAGCAGGGCACCCAGGTTCATGTAGGGATATTGATGCTTGGCGGCCCAGATGACGCTTTCCGGGCTGCCGGTGCCGGGGAACCAGATGGGTGGATGGGGCTTCTGTATGGGCACCACCCAAGGATTGACCATGCGGTGGTGGAAGTACTCCCCTTCCCAGCGGAACGGTCCCGGTTGAGTCCAGCACTTGACGATGAGGTCGTGGGCTTCTTCGAAGCGGCCCCGGTTCTCGGTGGGGCTGACGCCGGCGTGTAGGGTTTCCACGGCGGTGCCTCGCACGAATCCGGATATAAGCCTTCCGCCGGAGATGCAGTCCAGCATGGCTAGTTCTTCGGCCATCTTCACCGGGTCGTTCACCGCTATCACGTTGCCCAGCAGCGCAATCTTGGTTTTCTTGGTGACTTTGGCAATCACCGCTGCGTCCACGTTAACCGAGGGCTTCATGCACCAGTAGGCGCTATGATGCTCGTTGGTCATGATGCCATCGAAGCCTACTTCATCGGCCCAGGCGTATTGGTCGTGGTAGTTGGTGTATAGGACATGGGCTTTTAGTGGGTCGAAGTAGGTGTTGGGGAAGTGCATTCTTCCCGATTCGAACCCCTCCAAATCCTTGTCGGTAACGTGTCCGTAAGGTTGCTCCGAGAACCAATAAAATTCGGTCATGGCTCTTCACGTCCTTCGATAGATTTACCCGGTGCGAGATTTAGCCAGTGCGAGATTAGGCTGATCCCATGTTTAGTTCAGGCCTGACAGAAACTCGGTGACGACCTTGTTAAACTCCTGGGGTTTCTCTACTTGGGGGGAGTGACCGCACTGGTCGATAACCTTCAAGCTGGCGTTGGGCAAGGCCTGCTGGTACATCTCCCCGCACTCCAAAGGAATGATGGCGTCCTGCTTGCCCCAGACTACCAACGCTGGCGTGGTAACTTTCTTCAGATAGTGGGGCAGGCTGGGATTGTGGAGGTAGGGTTTCCAGCATAGGCGGGAGGCCATCTCCCGGTTGGAGTGCTCCACCAGAACCTGTTCCGGAGTGGGTTCCTGGGTGAGGCTCTCGTAATTGGGTACCTGAGAGGTGTCGAAGAACCGCTGCCCAGCCCTGGTATTGGCCGACACCATGAATATCTCCGCAATCTCCCCTTTAACGGGCCGTACTCCAGCGGCGTCAATGAGGACCAACGCCTTCAGGTTCCCATGGTCCATGGCTGCCATCTCGGCGGACAGCCAGCCTCCCATCGAAGAACCCATCAGTATGTAGTTCTCCAGGCCCAAGACCTGAATCATCTCCAGGTTGAAATGGGCTACGTCGGTGATAGTGGAGATCCAGTCGGGCCGCTCCGTGCCGTTGAACCCCGGCTGAGCGGGCGCATAGACCGTGTAGTGCTGGGATAGGTCTTCGTGGTGAGTCTGCCAGCCTGGAGTTCCTCCAGCCCCATGCAGATACACCAAAGGCGGCCCGGAGCCTCCGGAAAACATCTGGACTTCGGTGCCGGCAACGTTGAGCCTGGACTCGTTCTTACTCATAGTTGTGGTCATATCTTGATCCTTCCGTATAAACCTACGCCCGGCCCGAATCTGGCAACGACTTGATTTCCATAAGAGAAAATATAGTTTGCTGATGGACTTTGGGGGCAAGGGGATTCTGGAGCAGAAGCGATGGGTTGTCAAGCCTGACGCCCTGCCGGTCTTGACAGGAATAGGGCCGGGTCACTACCATAATTTAGCTGGGACAAGCCTGTTGGCAGGTTCTCGTCACAGCCGCCGGAAACCTCCCTCCGGCAAGTCCACTGGGGATTAGTATAGTGGTAGTACGCCTGACTCTGGCTCAGGTGGCAGAGGTTCGAGTCCTCTATCCCCAGCCAATTCTCCGTCTTGATGATTCTTTAACCCCAACCGCTGGATCTCGGATTGCCATTGGCGCATCCGATTCAATACAATGGTCGTAGTTTCTCGTGTGGTTGGGGCTTCCCAGCCACTTTGGTTATTATGGAAGTAAACGGTTTGAACGGAGGTTGGAAATGCCGAGAGGTTGGCTCCTGGCCATCAGCATAGGCGCCCTTTTGTTGGTTGCTTGCTCTACTTCCTCCGATGTGGCTCCTCAGTCGGAAGAAGCTGCGTCTCAGTCATCGCAACAGAATGCTGCGGCAGCCACGGACACTTCCAATCAGAAGAACGCTCAAGACAACTCTGCGGGAGCGACGAGAGCCGAGAGCCTCTCGCCTACTGCTCAACCCGATAGTGTTTCTCCTCCCGGCAGGGTGGAACGGCCCGCCGGTGGCCGGCTGGTCCGGCTTTTCTCCGACCCACCGACTCTGGACCCCCATATCACCACCGATTCCACCTCGGCCGTTATCGTCAACGAGGTGTTCGGCGGCTTGGTGACCATAACACCCGATATCGTGATTGCCCCGGACCTAGCCGAGGATTGGGACATCAGCCCCGACGGCAAGGTGTTTACCTTCCGTTTGCGCCAGGATGCAAAATTTCATGATGGCAGGCCGGTCGTGGCCGAGGATTTCCGGTGGTCGCTGGAACGGGCCGCCGACCCTCTAACCGAGTCTCCTGTTGCCGACTTGTACCTGAGTGATGTCATCGGCGTCGCGGATAAGTTGAACGGCAAGGCCGAGACGATCCAAGGACTGAGGGTTATCGACGAGCGCACGCTGGAATTAACCATCGACGCCCCCAAGTCTTATTTCCTAGCCAAGTTGACCTACCCCACCGCGTTCGTGGTGGACCGGAAGAATGTTGAAGGCAATAAGAATAACTGGGTGTTTGAACCCAACGGCACCGGGCCTTTCCGGCTGGAGCGTTACGACATCGGCGAGACCATCCTTTTAGGCCGCAACGAGAATTATCACCTGGGACCGCCCTTCTTGGACGAAGTGGAATTCATCCTCAGCGGCGGCGACCCAATGCTGATGTATGAGAACGACGAGATTCACGTAACTGGACTGGGCCTGGCCGACCTAGAGAGAGTTCAAGACCCGAGCAATCCGTTGCGCACCGAATTGGCGACCGCGCCTCCGGGTTTTACAGTGTCCTTTATAGGGATGAACCTGGAGCAGCCGCCCTTCGACGACGTCAAGTTCCGTCAGGCGCTGAACTATGCGGTCAATAAGAAAGAGATAGCGACCACTGCTTTATCCGACTTGGTGGTGCCCGCCATAGGTGTTATACCGCCGGGATTTCCATCCTATAACCCCGACCTGAGGGGATACGGATACGACCCTGAGAAGGCCAAACGGCTGCTCAGTGAGTCTCGCTACGGAGCCGATCCGGCCAGCATACCCCGCATAACCTTGTCAATAGCCGGAAACTTTGGAGCGTCCGTGGGTCTGGACATGGAAGTGATGCTGCGGTCTTGGCAAGAGACCTTGGGCGTTGAGGTGGAGATCCAGCAAACCGAGTGGGCAACTTTCCTGCAGGACGTGCACCAGCGACGTTTCCAGATGTTCGCTCTGGCTTGGAGTGCCGACTATCCGGACCCTCAGGACTTCCTGGACATCATGTTCCACACTGACAGCGCCAATAACTGGGGCAACTACAATAATCGAGAAGTGGATTCTCTACTGGAGAAGGCTCGCGTCGAGCCCGACCAGACTGCCCGGTTCCAGCAATACAATCTTATCGAGCAATTGATAGTCGACGACGCCCCATGGGTACCTCTGTGGCACAGCACTGAACGTAAGGTGCTGGTTAAACCCGAGGTGAAAGACTATTTCCTGCTCCCGATGACCATCCCCAAACTCCGGCATGTGTACATAACTGACAATTAGAGGTTCAAGCGGTATCGTCGATGGTCAGTTCCCGCAGCATTCGGCGTGCTTCAAGACTGATTACGCAGCCGCCGGTTGACACGCTGATGGACCGTCCGTATCATGCCGAATGGCCTTATAGTCGAAGAAGCCTATAAGTCCAATGCTCCAGTTAATGCCTATAACAGCTAGGTTCAAAGTAGGAAAGCAAAACAATGGGTAGACTTTCTGCGTTGGGGCGCTTCGCCAGCAGTTGGTACGTATCGGGCCCGATGCTCGCGGTCTTAGGCGTCGTCATTGGCGCCTTGGTGTTCTTCTACGTCGTTCCTGGCAAGCCCAAGATTGGCGTTATAGACATCCCCTTCACTGTTATCAATGACGATTCCGCCTTTGTGATTAGCACCTTCCTGGAATATGCCCGCCGTGATGACTCCATAAAGGGAGTTTTCATCCGGCTGAACAGCCCGGGCGGCGGAGCTGCCGCCAGCGAGCAGCTGTACTTCGAGACGCGGGCCCTGCGAGCGGAAAAACCCGTTGTCATCATCATGAACGACATCGTAGCCAGTGGTGGCTACATGATGTCCATGGGAGCCAGCTACCTTTACACCAAACCCAGTTCCTTCATCGGCAACGTGGGTGTTATTCTGTCCTTCCCTGGCCCTCTGATCTCCCGTACCCCCAGTGAGCAAGTGGTACCCACCGGCCCGTTCAAGTTGAACGGCGGTGGACGGCGCTACTTCATCGGTATAACCGACCAGTTGAAGCAGGCCTTCGCCACGATAGTGATGTCGGAGCGGGGAGACGTACTGAATATTCCCAGATCGGAAGTGCTCAGCGGACGCATCTGGCCCGGAGTGGAAGGCGTCAAGCTTGGCATCGCTGATGAGATTGGCGGTGACTCCGATGCCATCAACAAAGTGGCGGAACTGGCCGGAATCTCCAGATACGAACTGGTAGACGTTAACACCGAAGTTTTCCGCAACTTCAACCAACAGTTCAAAAGAATCATCGAGCCTCTTGAACAAGCCGATTCTCCCAGTATAGCCGGGGCCTCCGGCTTGATAGCGGCCCTGAGAACCAGTCAGCCGGGCGCGAATCCCACGGAGGATTTGTTGAATCCTGTGGACATAAGCAGCCTACGCCGGTACATCGTTTCATCGGGCGTGGGCGATACTCAAGAAGAGGTCCTGCCGGAATTTCCATTGAAGATAAACGGCCCCCAAGTGTATTACTTGTATGTCGGTCCTAATCAATAAATTCGGAAGGCTAGGCCTTCTACTGCTGTTCGGTATAGGCACTTTTCTGGCAGTCTATTTCTATTTCTATACACTAGGGGGCTATAACGCTCCCCCGCCCACGGTATTCCCGTTAGACCAGATCAAATCTCCATCTGCCGCTGCATTAACCCAGTTCGATGAATCGCCCTCGATCCAAAAGGGCGTTCTGCTGATGGACGGGATACACGGCAACGATTTCACCAAGACGGAAATGTCACCCCTCATCTCTAGGGTCAAGGCCCGGGGCTATGAAGTTGAGTTCATGGGGACCGTTGGCCGCTTTGGAGGCTTCACCAGTCTATCCGAGGGTGCCAGGCTGACTATGATGGAGGAGAAGCTACGGCGCGCCGATAGCTTGGCGGTCATAGTTCCCATAGACGGCTACTCAGCTGAAGAAGTCGATTTGGTGGAGCGGTTCATCCTGCGCAAGGGCGGCAAGGTTCTGCTTATAGCCGACCCGACCCGCCGTCATCTGATGAACAACCTGGCAGAGCGTTTCGGTTTGGCGTTTCAGCCCGACTTCCTCTATAACACGAATCCTGAACAGTACGACCTGAACTTCCAGAACATTTTGATTAGCAACTTCGGGGAAGACGAAGTCACCAACGGTCTGGACCAGATCTCTTTTTATACAGCCAGTTCTATCAGGACTCCAAACCCGGGTATCGCATTCACCGATGGTGGCATCCACTCCTCCATGTTTGAGCAGGTGGAACCTTTCTATCCCATGGTAAAGGCCGCTGAAGGCAAACTGCTTGCCATTTCGGACATGACCTTCATGATTCCGCCGAGGAACGCCGTCCTAGACAATAACAAACTTATCTCCAACATCGCGGACTACTTGACGTCCAGCGAGCGCACCTTCGAATTGGCCGACTTCCCTGGGTTCTTTAGAGACGATGTTGATATCCTGGTAGGCCGCTCCGAGTTGTTCGACGTCGGTGGCGACCTGAAGGATGGGCTGGCCGAATTTAGGATCAACGCATCGGTACGCGGGGTTGAGGACATAACCACAGACACGATTTATGTAGGTCTATATGAAGACGCCACCGACGTGGCCCAGTACCTAGAACTCGCCGGTCTGGATGTGGACGACGTTATTCGTACCCCGTTCACTCCCGACATCCAACGTGAACAGACGGCTATCATCATGCTCAACTCAAGCCCTGATCGCCAGGTCTTAGTGCTGCTGGGCGATTCGGAAGGGGCCCTCAGGGACATAGTGGTCCAACTTAGTAGGGGCAGCTTCAGAGATGGGCTAGTGGGTGATTTTGTAGGAGTGTACCGCACCCCATGAGAATAAAGTTGCGCAACCTTGGTTGGTTACTCACGGGCGGAGTCTTGCTCGCGGCGATAGCATGTGGATCGTCATCGCCGGCGGCGACGGGTTCCGTCAGCACTCCTATCCCAACTCTTGATATCCCGGCCACGGTATCTGCCAAGGGGCCTGCGGTTCCAGTCCGTATTCCCACGGCGACACCGGTTTCACCTGAGGTCCAGCAGATCGCCCAGCAGTTCAACACCGGATACGACGCGATAAACCAGGAGTGGGACCAGCTTCATCAGGATTTCGACGCATGGCGGCAGGGTTTGATTACCTGCGACCCCAGTGCGGTTCAAGCTTCCTTGGTGCGCTTCTCCGGAAGTATTGCCGGAACCACGGAGACCGCCCGGTCTCTGTCCCGTCACTCCTCAGTGCGTGGTCTTGCCGACCAACTCATACTGGCGGCCGAGCAAGAAGAAGAAGCTCTGCGCCTGCTGCGAGACACTTGGAAGCCCGATCTGGGCGAAGAAGAACCAGAACCGGAAGCCACATCCAATGGCTTCGACTCCGATTCCGATGATTCGGATGCCAGCGAACAAGATGAATCTTCAGTTTTTGAAGGAGTCGCTGTTGCTCGCTCCG
>CAXEOX010000109.1:0-10307 GCA_963997925.1 uncultured bacterium | reverse complement strand
TCCCTCTCTGCCTGGAGGCGTCGCACCGCCGGTGCCCGCTCCTACAGCCGCCTTGGCGGGGGAGAGCATCTTTGCTCCGGCCTTCAATGCTTTGTCAGAAAACTCGGCTACGTCGTCCACCACGAATCCGATGTGGTGGATGCCTTCAAAACCGGCCCCGCCTTCTCCCACGTCGGCGTCGCCAGCAGCTTTGCAGCTTCGGATGGTCAGGTTCATCTCGCCGTCACTGAGATAGACATGACTGTCGCCACTCCGGCCAACCTCGTCCATACCGAACAATTCCATGTAAAAGGCCGCCACCTTATGCGGATCTTGGGCTGTCATAGCTATGTGTTTAATCTTAGGCATCGTTCCTTCTCATTCTCTTAACCCCGGCAATCGCATCGATCGATACACCGGGGGGTTTTTAGAATCAGTGGTCAGCCTGATTGTAGCCAGCCGCGCATCCGGAGTCAACAATACAACTACACCCCTACTATCACAGGGCGATGGAGTTATAGTGAGCGTCCACAATAGACCGCATGGGGATATACTCACAGCTAACCGAGCTTGACTGAGGCTTTTACTCTGAAATATACTGAGCGTGATTGAGAATCAGCGATGTACTTGTTCCCATCTCAATAAACCGATTCACATACCGAGGTATAGAGTATTCAGATGAAGCGTTTTCTTAAAGGATTCCCCCTCTTCCTAATAGTATCGACAATAGCCTTGGCTCTCGTAGCTTGTGCCGGTGCGGCGGGAACTCAAGGGACGCCCGGAGACCCGGGACTACC
This sequence comes from uncultured bacterium, assembly GCA_963997925.1. Taxonomy (GTDB): domain Bacteria; phylum Chloroflexota; class Dehalococcoidia; order Lucifugimonadales; family UBA3495; genus UBA11650. The sequence goes on along the minus strand of CAXEOX010000109.1, from coordinate 9,531 downwards.
CGGAAATCCCGGCAGCCCTGGCAAACCCGGACTTCCGGGTCTTCCAGGTATCGACGGTCCCGCTGGTCCCGTAGGTCCCCAGGGCCCTCAAGGCCCCCAAGGGGAGCAGGGAGCTTCCGGATCAACCGGCGCCGCCGGAGCGCCCAGCGCCGCCTTCCCAGTGGCGATAGTCTTGGCTCCCAGCGAAGTTGAGGAAGGACGGCCCCGGATCAACGTAACCGGTTCCGGATGGCAAAAAGATGAGGCCGTGACCATTGAGGTGTACGGACCCGACGATTACCACGTTTTCATCGGTGGCGCCGTGGCCGACTCATCGGGAACATTCCAGGTTGAGATAAGGCCCAGAAAGCGCGCCTCTGAGGGCGGCCCCCTGAAACCGGGACTACATAGCGTCGTGGTCCTAGGCAGCAAGAACGGCGGCGCCAGTGCGCCTTTGACGGTCACCGCCGAGGTAAAGTAAACGCCCGCACCCTAACGAGGCCGAGAATCTTGAAGTTGACCGGTTATTCCGGTTACCTTGGAGAAACAGTCGCGTCGCGGGAATCCGCGAATCACAAGAAAGAAAAGAACCCCCACTTTCGGGATGGGGGTTCTTTTTGTCTCCCGTAACCTTTCATTACCGGGAATGCGCCCCCGGACCTAACACCGTCTTTCCGGCGCGGGCCAGAATCCATGGAAGCCTCGTCTCCATATGGGACACTCCTTCCCCCACAACTGCAGGATTCCCGTCTGCACGAGAATGACGACGAGGTCACATCTGTACCGGCATTCCCTCCCAGGGCGGAATCTACACTCCGATTTCATCTTGTTCGGACTCCCCTAGATCACCGGGTAGGACGCCGACGTAGAGAAACCCGCCGCATAGCTAGTCCAGCGCCGATCCTCAGTTAACCCCGCAGTGTGCGGCAAGTGGGCCCACAATCTCGGCTTATTCACTGTCTTTAACCTGAGCTAGGCTTAATCAACTTCACGCACTTGCGTTGCCTCGAACGCAGGAAAGAGCCTCCCATTTAGGAAGTGGGCACCTCTCCGTCTTCCCGGTCCAGAATAGGGTCACGTGAAGTTCCATAGGGTTCCCCATCGATAGCCTATCGCCCCTACATCTACGGATAACAACATGTGTGAGAGATAGCTCACCCCCCAACGAACTACTCGTGGCGGCTCTACAAGTACGGACTATCAGTCCACCCATCGGACCATAACCACATGGACTCCCACTTAGAATGCCGCTGGAACTCAAGTTGACAAGAGAGTGTCCCAACGGTGGGACCATGAGGAATCGAAAGCCAAAGAAAAAGGCCACCCGTGTAAACGGGTGGCCTTGAGTTCCGCAATCAGGCCGATTGTGGCTATTTATCCAGCCACACCTGTTCCAAGCGCCTGGCCTGAGAGTACTGGCCTGAGAAGCGCTCGTCCGGAACGTTCTTCACATAGTTCCAATGAACCGGGAAGCGGGCCGGCCAGAACAGAGGCAGGTAAGGCAGTTCGTCGTAGAAGAGATCCAGGGTTTCTTTCGTCAAATCCTGCAACTTGGGGATGTCAGAGGTAACGCGCATCTGCCGCATCAAATCATCTAGGGTTTCGTTGCAGTAACCTATGATGTTCTCTACGGGAACCTCTCCGCAGAAGGTCGCTTCGTCTAGCCAGTCGAAGGGATGGTCAACCCGAGCGGAGCCGGAGGAGCCAGCTTCAAACAACCAGTCGCCGGAGTTATGCTTCTCAACCCAAGCTCCGCTCTCTTGGACGTCCAGCGTGAGGCGGATGTTCAAAGTGTCCCTTAGCAAGAACTCTATCAAAGGGCAGATAGAATCCCGGTACTCAGATGTGTCCCGGCAAAGAGCTACGACTTCAAAACCATCAGGAAATCCGGCTTCGACCATCAGGCTCTTGGCCTTGGCAAGCTCGGCGTCCTTGTCAGGTCCAGGAATGGCAAAGCCAGGCCGGGTGGCCAGTTCTTCGCGAGTCGTGATGCCGAAGGTTTTCGAAGGCATATAGTCGCCCAAGATGCAATTCGGCAGCGCCTCACAGATCGTGTCCCGGTTAAGGGCGAAGTTAATAGCCTGACGTACTCGTTTGTCCTGCCAAGGACCCTCTTCCCGCCAATTCCACTTCAAACCACGCAGCACCGGGTGCTGTCCGGGATAGAACGTTATCTGATCCGGATGGCGCTTGGCCACGACATTCAGGTTCTCGGCATACAAACCGTGGCTGCTACCCATCAGAATCAAGTCTATGCGGCCGGCTTCGAAGGCTGCCAACTTAGCAGCTACATCCCTGATGATAAAGGTTTCGATTCCATCCAGATAGGGAAGCCCGTCTTTGAAATACTGGTCGTGGCGCTCATATTCAAGCTTCTCACCCACCAGGTGGCGGGTTAGACGGTAGGGACCGGTGCCTACCGGATTGTCCAACGACTCTACTTCATCGTAGTCTGCCTCGGTGTACATCATCGGCTCTTGCAGACTCATGTTAGCCAAGAACAACCCATCGGGCTGGGTTAGATTGACGATGACCGTCGTATCGTCCGGAGTGTCGATGGACTCAAGGAGGCTGACACCTCCGACGCTGACCCGCTCATGAGGAGGCCGGTTCTCGGTTGTGCTAGCAAGGGTCTCCAAGGTGAACTTGGCGTCGGCCGACGTCCAGGGATTGCCATTGTGGTTGACCACGCCAGATGCCAGGTTAAACGTAAAGGTCTTGCCGTCCTCGGAAGCGTCCCAAGACTCTGCCAAGTCGGCCCCTAGAGTCACGAAATCCGGGGGCTGCAACGCAAGCAATTGGTTGAAGATGGGAGCTGAGGCAGTAGTTTCGTCTGTGGCTGAACGGATGTCCATCCTGAAGTGAAGTGGGCTACGGCGATGAGCCTGTCTTAGGACGCCCCCCCGCTTAATGAGATCCGCAGGCATGGCTACCGCAGTAGGTTTTGCTGCGTCCGGTGCTTGGGCGCCTGTCTGGAACCCACCCGCCGAGGTATCGGACGCAGGCGCTTTCCTCTCAGGAGCCACTGGCTGGGAAGGGTCTGCAGCCGCTGCTGCCGCTGCCGGTTGCTGGGGCGCCGACTTTCCTTGAGGCGCCGCTTGCTGCTCCGCAGTACCGCATGCGATGATCAGTGCCAATATCGCTACTACGGACCCGAGGAACCCAATCCGTCTCGAATAATCAAGAATCATTCCTACTATACCTCACTAAAGAATCAGGCCACTTCCAGTTGATCCTCAGGAGCAAAAACCATAGCCCCACCGCATTCTTCCCGAGGCTGTGACGTTGCAAGAATAAATGTCCCGGTAGCTGCATGTCAATCCCTTATAGCCGGTAGCTAGCTCCACCGGGTCCGGCAAGCCACCATATTACTGTCTGTTATGTCTCACTCCGGGCGGAGAGTTGAGTTTAATCCGAGTTGAGCTTGATCCGGGAAGCTAGCATTGCCAAGTCGAATCTTCGCTCCAGTCGTGAAAAACTTACCCTAAAGCACCCGTGATTAGCCCACTATATAGGCACACCATTCAATAACTCGTTACGCTCACATCATAGCTTTGGATTCTTACCACAGAGCCTTGTATTCGTGGTACAGTTACAAAAATAGTACACTGGCCTCAAATCTCCATCGGTTCGGGGCGGGAGCGTTACTGTGCGTGCGTATGCGGCCCAACGGCTGGCCCTGGGAATCCCCACCGTTATCGGTGCGGCCCTACTAATCTTCATAATCATGCGAGTGGTTCCCGGTGACGTAGCCACGCTGATTGCAATCGGTGGCTCCGAGGGCGAAGAACAAATCAGCGCCGCTGCGATCGAGCAGATGCGCGAACGCCTAGGTCTTAACGAACCCCTCTACATGCAGTTCGCGACCTGGATGTGGGATTTGGCCCATTGGGACCTAGGCCGGTCCCTATGGACCAGGCAACCGGTGGATGAGTTGCTTGTTCGCCGATACCCTCTAACGTTACAACTCTCGGCGATGGCCCTGGTACTTTCATGGATAATCGCTATTCCCATAGGGATATTAACCGCGGTAAAGCAAGACACACCCCTTGATTACATACCGCGCCTTATCAGTATCGTTGGACTGGCTATTCCAAACTTCTGGCTAGGCATCCTGGTGATGACATACCTGGCAGCGATATTGGGGTGGGTGCCGGCGCTGACTTACTCTGTTCCATGGAAAGACCCAGTGGAGAATTTCTCCCAACTCATGCTTCCGGCCGTCGTATTGGGGACCGCCTTGGCGGCGCTCCAGACACGGATGACACGGACCACTATGCTCGAAGTCCTGAGGGAAGACTACATACGCACAGCCAACTCCAAAGGTCTGAGCAGCCGGGCCGTACTATGGCGGCATGCCCTTAAGAACGCTGCTATTCCGGTGATTACCATCTCCGGGACTCAACTCAGCGGACTCATCAGTGGATCCTTGGTAACCGAAGTGGTTTTTAATCTGCCAGGATTGGGAGCGGCCACGGTAGACGCGGTTAGGTTACGCGATTACCCGGTGATTCAAACTCTCGTCCTCTTCATAACCGTCGCCCACATCGGAGTGAACCTGGCCGTGGACCTTCTCTATGGATTCCTTGATCCACGAATCAGGTTTGCCTAAATTCTGATTCTTCTTGGTGGAAGTATGGAAATAGAACCGAGCGCACCATCGCCAAGCCACATCCTGAATCTGCGGGGCGCCAGGTGGAAGTATCAACGAGCCTGGTTGAGAAGGTTCGTTGTCTACAAACCCCTGGGCGCTGTCGGGGCCGGCATCGTATTGCTGATGTTCTTCCTGAGTATATTCGGCTCTTTCTTAACTCCCTACAACCCCATAGATATGGACTTTCTGTCCCGGGCGCAGAGTCCCAATCTAAAGCACCCGTTAGGCACCGACACCTTTGGACGGGACGTGCTCAGCAACATCATTGGCGGCGCGAAAATCTCTATATACGTGGGTTTCGCGTCCGTTATTGTTGGCACCGGATTCGGAGCGATCTGGGGCCTAACCAGCGGCTATGCGGGTGGCAAGTTCGACATGTATAGCCAGCGTTTGATTGACATCTTGCAAAGCATACCGACCCTGGCCTTAGCGCTGGTGATTGTAGCCTCTCTTGGATCAAGTTTGAACAACATCGTCATCGCCATCAGCATCGGTCTTATCGCAACGTCGGCAAGAGTGGTGCGGGCATCGGCGATTGCCATCAGGGGTCAAGACTACATCGCAGCAGCAATCTCCACGGGAGCAAGCTGGCGGCGCATCGTTTTCCGGCACGTATTGCCCAATACCATCCCCCCCTACTTGGTGGTGGCCACCGCTGGTCTTGGCATCGCTATCCTACAAGAGGCTTCCTTAAGCTTCTTGGGGGTAGGAGTGCCCCCACCTCATCCATCCTGGGGCCGGATGCTGTCCGGTACGGGACGGGAATATCTGACCATTTACCCATGGCTGTCCTTGGCGCCCGGCATAGCCATAGTGGTAGTGGTGCTGGCGTTCAACCTAGTTGGAGACGCCTTCCGGGACCTGTTCGACCCCCGGCTTAGAGGTTCGGAGAAGCGCTAGAACCACCCACCTTACAAAGCGAATGAAAAACGACCCGATGGTAACCAAGCCATCGGGTCGTTTGATTACTCTGAACAAATAACTTAAAGCTACACAGTCAGCAGAGGCCGCAGGTCCCGAACGCTCTTCAAAGACTCCAAGTCCCAGATGGCGGCGATGAGTTGGCAGGTCTTTTCTTGACCGATAACACCGGTCAACAGGTCCCTTTCCTTAGCTTCCACTTCATCCCTAGTTAACGGACTCTCCATCGCTCCCCTAACCACCACCACGTGGCTGCGCAATTCCCGTCCGTCTTTGGCGGTGAATTCAATTACGCCTTGGCGGGGACTTCAGGCGTGACCAGAGAAGGGTCAGCCCGCACTTCGATGCGGTTCATGATATCGACGACTTTGGCATCCTCCATCCGTTGCACGTCATGCCCTGCCTCGAAGGTAAGGTCGCCATCCAGCAACGACACTGCCAGTAGGTACCGCATGTCGATGTCCGGCATCGATTGCTCCGCTCCGGTCAGACGGTTCTCTCCATTGACGGTCACCGCTACCATGCTTTGGAAATCATCCGGGCCAACCCCATGCTCGCGCATTATGTTGAGTAGGGCGTCTACGGGGGCTTGGACGGGAGAACCGACGCAGTACCGCTTTATGTTGGTCAGCATCACTTCATAACGGCTGCCTAATTCGTTCAGCAAAGCTGCCCGGTCATGATTGACGGTGTAACTATCGAAGAGATTATTGAATCCTTCGAAAACGTCCCATACTCCGGTGAATCCGGCCTCCACCGTCGTCGCCGAGGTTACGCCGCTACAGGCCGGCATCCCGGCGAAGTCGAACGCTTTTTCGATGTGGTCTACGTCGGTCTGCCAGGAGGTTATACCCGAGGCCTGCTGGGCAGTATAGGACAGCAGGTGCCTGATCTGGGTCGGGTTCATATCGGTGCAGCCGCTGGCCGCCGCCGCTGCGCCGAATACACCGCCCATGGCATGGCTGGCAAAGCCCCGTCCGCGATCGCCCCGGAAGGGATCCTTAGGGCGCAACCCCCGCATCACCCGGCTACCTACATCGTAGTCCAGCACTACAGACTTGAGAAAAGTTTCTCCGTCGCAATCGTTCTTCTCTCCCATCGCCATGGCTGCCGGTACAACAGCGCACCCCGGATGGATTCCTGAAGGAGCATGAGAATCGTCGGTTTCGTCGGAGTGAGCAAGGATGCCGTTAGCCAGTGCCGCGGTAACGGCGTTGGTTACCACAGAAGAACCGACGACCATTGCCTGGGGTGTTCCACCTTGCATATCAGCGTATTTTATCGCCAACCGTCCGGGCTCTAGGGTAGTCCCCGAGACCATGGCGCCGATGGTATCTAGAATATGATGCTTGGCTTTTTGCGCCACGTCCCCGGGAACGGACGCCGTGCGTGATTGGGCCATGTATTCGCATAGGATTCCTATGACACTTTCATCGGAAGATTGCAGGGATGTCATTTTGACCTCTCGTGGAAATCAATGCGGAACACCCACACAGCGAGCGCTCCTTGTCGTGGCGCAGTATATCACGTGGTTGAGACTAGCAGATGGCCAACCGAGCGAGAAACTTGCGTGTAAAAACGGCGATGAGTGGTATACTGGTGCGATTGGGCAGTCACGCCTGACAGCTATAGGCCCCAGGGTGAAACCCAGAACCGATCAGGGAGCGACGATGGACACAGGTCTACGAGGAAAAACGGTACTTATCACAGGAGCGACCCGTAACCACGGCCGGGCCAGCGCGCTGGCCTTTGCCGAAGAGGGAGCCAACCTCCTGTTATGCACGCGCGAAAGCAAAGATATGCTCGAAGAGACGGCCCAGTTGGCATCGGGAAGCGGTGTGCGAATCGTGACGGAACTCTGCGACGTCACCGACGAAGCTCAGGTTCAGTCCTTCGTCCAGATGGGAATCAAGGAATTCGGGCAGATCGATGTCCTGGTCAACAACGCCGCATGGCGTGCCAGGGGGGACTTGCTGTCCATCGACGAAGACTTGTGGCAAAAAGCCTTGGGAGTGAACCTCCACGCACCCTTCCTAACTTGCAAAGCGGTCATACCCCACATGGTTGAGCATAAATGGGGCCGCATCATCAACTACTCTGGCATAGCTCCCTTCAGGGGCGCCTCCGGACAAGGCACCCTGAAGATGGCGACTGAGGGTCTGACCCGGGCCATCGCCAGGGAGTACGGTCCTTACAACATCACCGCAAACTGCATCGGACCCGGCAGTATCGATGTAGCTCGTACCGCGGGGCAGGCAACCGGTCCCGCCGAGGGTCAAGGTACGTTGGACATTCCGGTCCCCCGTCAAGGCACCGTTGAAGAGTGCTCGGCCACGGTGGTATTCCTGGCCAGCGCGCAAGCGTCGTACATCACCGGCCAGAACTATCTGGTGAACGGTGGGGCCTACTTCCATTAGGACATCGTCTAGAGAGATACGATAGACCGCCGGGGTTCAGCCTGGATTGATTGTTAAAACACCTAGGAGCAACTTAAGTAGATGAACACCGGACTCGAAGGAAAAACGGTACTGGTCGCCGAGTCGGTAACTAACTTCGGCAGAACCACTGCGGTGGCGTTCGCCAAAGAAGGGGCCAATCTGGTATTGGCCTCGGCTCAGGGCAGCGAAGCGTTAGCGGAGACAGCCAAACAGGTTTCAGACCAGGGCGTAAGAGTGATTACCGGAGCGTGCGCCACCGGCAATAGCTCCCAACTGAACGAACTGGCGCAACAGGGAGCAGCCGAGTTCGGCCACATCGACGTTCTGGTGAACAACACTATGGTTCCGGTGACTCCCCGATCCTTTAGCGACCTAACCTTCGATGGCTGGAAGCAAAAGATAGAGACCGAGCTACAGGGCACTTTCTTTATCTGTCAGGGAATCCTGCCCTTGCTGGTGCAGAACGATTGGGGCCGGGTAATCAACTTCAGCGGCCAGTCCGCTTTCGAGGGCACCGACGCCGGGTCCAGCGCCTCGGAGTTCGGCATAATAGGTCTGACCAGAGGGATAGCCAGAGAATACGGAAAGAACAACATCACAGCCAACTGCATCTGTCCCGGTGGTGCTCAGTCCCCCGGCGACTCGGATACCCAGGCATTCCCACCCAGTGAACGCGACCCCCTGCCTAGGTGGGGCAAGCCGGAAGAAATTGCCTACCTGGCCGTTTCCATCGCCGGTGAGGATGCAGGTTACATCACCGGACAGTGCTTGGTGGCCAACGGCGGCAAGTACCTTCTCTAGGGAGATGGTACGACGAACCCACCACGGACAGTGAACCGCTCTCTCCCGTTCGTCCTGAGCCTGTCGAAGAACAGCGCCGGAACTTTACCGAACCGCGGGAGCCGTACTAGCAGTCTCCACCTTCCACCCCGGCCAACTCCCGGCGCTCCACGGGCTCAGACCCCCCCTCCTCAACAACTCCTCTCGTCGGCGGATGGTTCGATCCGTAAGCCCCGCCCAACCGCTGGAAATCCCGCGAACGCTGGGCAAGGTGGCGGCGGAAGTATATGACTACCGTGTCCAGAGTGCTCAGCTTCTGGGGGATATCGTAGCGTAGCCGGTCTTTCTGGAAGGTAACTAGATCCTCCCATTCGTTTATGCGGGTGATGGTATTCGGTTTGCGCCACAATATGTACCAAAGATATTTGTAGGCCCGTCCCAAAGCCGTCTTGGGCTCCGGTCCAATGGTGTACGTCCACACCCGGCATGTCTCCAGAGTCACTGGGACCATCCAGCGCATGTGGAGACTGATCGCCGGTTTCACGCTACCGCTACCGGTACGTATCTTGGAAGGTAGCTCCACGCAGTGGGAGAAGCTTGGGATACCCAGAAGGCTTTCGCCTTCCGCCCCCATCAGGGAGAAGTTCCTCCGATTGCGCCGGCCCAAGAACATGTACCAACGCTTGCGGGGCCAGTTAGCTTTCACGCCGGGATGGTAGTCTTCGCCGTAGGCAACATTGGCCGGGTCGCTGCAAACCC
>CAXEOX010000108.1:0-10390 GCA_963997925.1 uncultured bacterium | reverse complement strand
CAATCATCCCAGATAGATTAGATTTCTTTAGCCATGCGGCTTCTGGGGTAATGCGGCCAGCAGAAGCGCCCCGGTCCCTCGGACTTGACCCACAAGATAAACGGTGATTAGGACAGGTTCCGCTCTTCGAGTTTCTGAGGCGTCACGAGTTCAAAGAACTCTATGCTCCAAGGCTCCGTTAGCATGGGGAACATCTGCGCGTTTAGGGTCCTAACTACCTCGGGCACTTTCGAGGCCCAGTTGGGCTCTATGGTTTCTTGCGTCCATTCTGCACAAACGACGTTCGGCGTACCGGGAAGGCCTTGGGTCACGAACACCTGAGCCTTGGTACGCCCATTCTCTTCATAGGCAGCGCAGATTTTGGACATTAGGTTGGCGACATCCCATGCCTTACCTTGCTGGGTCTTGGAGGTTCTTCTCAAGAGATACATCGTTTAGTCTCCTTAGCGTTGTTGCAGGCCGATTATACAATAAACATAATGAGACTACGGAAATTGGGTTAATTCCGGCCTCACATCAATCCCACTATGAGGCTCAGGTTGGTCACCGATTAAGGTCCATCTATAGGTGCAGTAGATCTACCAGTTCAGACACATGCTTAACGCTGCTGAAGTCGTGGATCACTTCCAGACTCCCTTCGATCTGCTGGCCGCTCAATCCAGACCCCGGCACCAGTGAACGATACTTGGCGTCGACGTCGGCCCAGTCGATCCCGAGGCTGCCTGCGCCCTTCGGCGCGAATACAGTGCTCGAGAAGGTCCGGCCGTCTTTGGTCTGAATGGTCACGGTTGCACCCTGCTTGTACTCCTCAACCTGTTGAGTTGGCGGTGCACCAACCCGGACTTTATCTATGAGCTGATGGATGACAGGGTCTGTGATTTTTGCGTCAGTCGCATGCGCCCACGAGAATTCGTGGTCGGCTACGCCAGCGGCCAAGAAATAGGCCGGACTGTGCGCCATGTCGATCAGGCCGGCGGGGTGGATGGGACCGGTAAGTGCCGTGACACCCGGTCGTGACAGGGTAATAGTTTCGACTTCATCAGGCGAGACTTGGCCATCCCTCGCCGCATTGGCGGCTGCCTCGGCGAGGGAATGCGAAGGATGGCCGCCGGGGACCAGCTTGATGGCCATGTCGGTGATGATGTCCCAAGCGCCTCCCAGACCCTGTGTCACGCTCGCTCCATCGGTGTCACCATAGGTGGCAAAAAATCCCCGTTGCGTCTCGAAGATGCTCTCTTCGGCGATATATCCCTTCTCTGCGGCGAGGGCAGCTTGTATTCCCAGCATTGTGGCCGATCCTGCGTGATACTCGCGGGATTCGCTGGTGTCCGCTGCGGCCCTGAGGCCACCGATGGACGTCGCGGACAGAGCGATGGCTTGAGCCATCTGAGCCTCATCAAGCTTCAACAGCCGCGCAGCGGCGACCGTGCCACCGAATATAGCGACGAGACACCCGTGAAATCCTCGAGTTTGGAAGGCGGGAGTAATAGCTTCGCCGATGCGCCCGGACGTCTCGTAGCCAAGGACAATGGCAGCCAAGATGTCCTGTCCGCTAGCTCCAGTTCTCTCAGCGATGGCGAGTGAGGTAGAGACAAGCGGAGTTCCGGCATGAACGATATTCCGCAGATCGCTGTCATCAGAGGCTGCGGCGTCGCTCATGACAGCGTTGACCTGAGCTGCGCTGGCTACCGGCAACTTGCCGCCTGAGTCAAACCAGATCGATGCGTCAGGTGTTCCGCCGCGCTCGTTGGCAAGATCACGCATAATCTTGGAGGACGTTATACCTATCCCGCAGGCGGCACTGGCCACCGTGCTCGAGATTAGCATCGCCGCATGGTCAAGGGCCTGCGGCGGGATATCGGCGTAAGAGACTTGAGTGATGAAGGCCGACAAATCACGTGCGATCGACATGGAATACTCCTTTTGCCTCGATCAACTCAAAGCATGCCAAGCATAAGCAAAAACAGTCACACTTACAACGTAGGGGGAAGCTGATTGGTGTCCTAGCAGCGTCGTTCAGGCGGGAAAATATCGCTGGTGGCCAATTCGTCATCCCCTCTCTGAATCAAATAACGAAGACCGAATGAGCTGTTGTTGGCATTGTGGACCGAGTAGCAAATTGGGTTTGTAGTCCTTTTGGCCTAATCGGCAATCAAACGTTTTGCCGGTTACAAAAGGCAGCTTCGAAGTTACAATCGATTGATTACGGAGCACGAATGCCTTGTTGTATCATTGGATAATAATTCGTCAGACAAACATAAACATCGGAGCAAATTAATCGGCATATGAACAGCTTCACGAGCCTATTCATGTATCGGGTGCCGATGGACGACACGCACACGTTGCACGTAACCTATACCGCCTATCCCCAGCCTCCCGGTGAAAACGTCCAGCAGGACAAAATACCTTACTACATAGTCCCATCATCGACCGATTCCGAAGGGAACCCCATCTGGCAGGAGTTGGATAGCAACGGAGGCCAGGACACCATGGCCTGGGTTTCTCAGGGTCCGATCAACGATCGCACCAAGGAGCGGCTGGGGGCTTCAGATAAGGGTGTCATCATGTTCCGCGACCTTCTGAGTCAGCAGATAGCGCTGGTCGAGGACGGCGGCGAGCCGATGAATGTCTTCCGAGACCCAGAGACCAACGTCCGGATCAATGTGACCCCCCGGAATGGCTCACCTCTGGAGTGGAGTGGCCCGGATAATATCTTCACGCGAAGGGTCAACGGACCCTTTAAGTATTCGCCCATCGTTAGGGAGATGGTGGAGAGATTCCACGGAAAAGAAGCGTTAGAAGGACCGGTGCACTAATACACTAGCCACCGATCCGAGAGTACCCCAAAGTGCTCTGGTATCGAGGCAATTAGTCGCGGGTTGAAATATCGCTTGCTGGTCCATGTAGTCAGCCCGGCCTCCACTTTTCTCCGAAAGCCGGATACGACAACCAAAGGGGTTGATTATGCCGCTACCAGTTCCCTGGGGCAAAATAATTGCACCTGGGTGGCCGCCCTTTTTTGCACTTTCTCCGCAATGCCTCCCGTGATCAGCAACCCGTCCTTGACCGCCATCATGCGGATTCCGCAGCTTCAATCACATCCAGCCCGCAGGCTTTGTAGCATTGAACACCGTCCTCAATCATGGCTAAGGACACGGCCTCAACAAGCTCTGGGACAGTACCCCCATCAGCGATATACCGCTGCGTGTGCCGGACAGCGCCCCATGGGTGGGACTGGATTACGTCTGCCGCGATGATGGCTAATTCCATCAGTTTCTTGGGCACAGCGCCCAGGGGATCAGGCTTAACAAAGTTCTCCCGCATGGTTATATAGCCATCCAGAATGGCAGGGGCTACTTCAGCCAGCTTCCGCCACTGGGCGGATATCTCCCCGTGTCCATCACGTTGCAGGTATTGTTGAATGTCCTGAAATCTCTGATCTTGGCCGTCCCAGGCGTCCTTGGTGGCGTCAACACGCTGCGATTCAGGGACCTCCCCCTCTGCTGCGGTCAAGGCGTCGTGGCCGACCATCACCCACTTAACCATCCCGGTCAATTCAACGTATTGGATAACCTGAAGGACTTGAGCTAGGGTTGCCCCGGCTTTAACGGCGGCTCGGGCATGGAGTTGACTCAGGCAAGCATTGGCTTTCACCGTATGAAGCACCAGAATCACCAGCTCTTTCTGCCACCTGGAGAGGCTCCCGGGGGCGTCTCCGTCCCCTAGCCGGTAATTCAGTTCTCGCTCGATCGCCTGCTGGACGTCATCGCGGATGATGCCTGCACCGGCTACTTCCGTTATCATACAATTCCTCCTCGTTTATCCGCATTCGTATTTTTTAATTCAGTGGTCCTGACCTTGTTCACCCGATTGGCAAGTTCCTGTTTATTGCTCTGTTAGAGGTCACACTCGTTCAGTATAGCGTTCCGCCCAGCTTCGGAAACGCGAGCATGTATGGATGGTGACTGGCGATTCACAACGGCGGAGAATTCCCCTCACTAAGGATGGCCTCCACCACTTTTTGCACCCTTGGCTTGTCACGTCTCTGAGTCCTGCGTAGAATGGGTGTGTCCGAGCAGATGCTCGAATTTCCTACCTTCATAACCACAGTGATGAGACATGGATACTGGCCTGACGGGAAAGGTTGTTTTGATTACGGGGGCGACCCGCAATCACGGACGCTCCAGCGCTATTGCCTTCGCTGAGGAAGGCGCTGACCTCTTGATCTGCACTCGAAGCAGCATGGACCTACTGGAGGAAACTGCCGAGTTGGCGGCCAAGTCCGGTGCCAAGGTCGTGACCCAGCAATGCGATGTCACCGAAGAAGATCAAGTGGAAGCGCTGGTCAAGCGAGGCATGGACGAGTTCGGACACATCGATGTGCTGGTGAATAACGCTGGGTGGCGGGCACGAGGTCAGCTACTGGATATCAGCAATGAGACCTGGGACACGACTCTTCGTACGAATGTTCATGCGCCATTCCTTCTGTGCAAGGCAACCATTCCCAGTATGAAGAGTCGGAACTGGGGACGCATCATCAACTACTCCGGCATCGCTGCCTTTCATGGTTCATCGGGCAGCACTCTCAAGATGGCCAATCTGGGATTCACCCGGGCAGTGGCAGCCGCTTACGGGAAGTACAACATAACCGCCAACCTCATCGCTCCGGGTAGTATCGCCGTAGAGCGTACTCCGGGACAGGAGATTCCGGCGGGACATGGCACTGCAACCGACAATATACCGATCCCCCGGCAAGGCTTTGTGGAAGAATGCACCGCCACCGCGATATTTCTAGCCAGCGAGCAGGCCAGTTACATCACCGGCCAAACCTACTCAGTGAATGGCGGCGCTCATTTCCTTTAGGGCTGATGCTGAAAAATCCCTTTGATGCTATTTACCACCGATCGAGGATGTGATATTGGATAGCAAACTAACGGGTAAGACCGTGTTGATTACCGAGGCCACCCGAAATTTCGGCAAGGATCTGGCGCTAGCATTTGCCGCCGAGGGTTCTAACCTGATGCTGGCCAGCCGAGACAACCCGGAACTTCTGGAGCAGAGCGCTCGGGAGGCCCAAGCCCTTGGGGTTCAAGCATCCACGGTCCAATGCGATCTGAGCAACGAATCCCAGGTTGAAGACCTGGTGGGCGGATGTGTATCTCAATTTGGCAGCTTGGACGTAGCTATCAACAATGTCTTGTTTCCCATGCCTCTACAGAGTCTGGAGGAGATTCCCTTCGAGGTTTGGAAGAGGAAGTTTGATGTGGAGACCACCGGATCTTTCCAGTTGTTCAAGCAGGTCATTCCCCAAATGATTCAACAGCAGTGGGGGCGGGTGATAAATTTCACCGGGGTGGACGCATTCAATGGGGCCGATGTTATGTCAAGCGCTACTGAGATGGGCCTAGTGGGATTGACCAGGGGAATAGCACGAGAGTACGGCAAGCACAACATCACCGCCAACTGCATCGGACCTGGCGGCATCGAGAACCAGGAGGCAGAGGGCTTGCACCCGGTCGAGCCGAGCCAGCGGAACGGCATACCACGCCGGGGGACTCCTGAAGAGATTGCTTTCCTGGCGGTGACTCTTTGCAGCGAGGGCGCCAGCTACATCACTGGTCAGTGCTTGTTAGCCGATGGCGGGAAGCATTTCCTCTAACTCGCTGGCCTCCTTCGGCCGGCCTTCAGCAACAAATCTGATGTACTACGCACCTGCCCTGTGATTGCCTAGCCGCATTGGGCAATCACTCATTGGTAATTCGGACTGCTAATCAGAATAAATGCGATAGAGCACGGTTCTTTCCCCCGGTTGTACCAGCCATGACGTGTCGCCCGCTGCACCGCTATGTCTCCTGTTTCTAGGAGCATCTCACCGTCATCCGGTTTCAGGTAAATCTCCCCGGAGAGGATTATCGCGTAATCTATTGTGCGTGTCGTGTGCATACCCGGATTGTCCGCCTCGAATACACCACCGTCATCGGCTCGCGCTCTGTTTTTAGCCAACTCCTCCTGGCTGATTTCCGGTGTGTGATCCTCTGGGAAGAAGGTGACGATGCGGAACGGAGAGCCGTTTATAGGCGGGTGTAAGTGGAGGGTATCCACATCAACAGGATCCTTGGCCGCCGCCGGGTCAGGAGCGGCCGGGTCGTCGATCCAGAATTGTTCGTGGATGACCATACCCATGTTCAGCCGCGTGGGGCTGGGACCGTCGTGGACAAAGTAAGACTTGCCCTCTGAGTTATTTCCGGTGACGATGCGGCGCGTCATGGCGCCGACCTCCGATCTTTCAGCTGTTTTTCGCGGCCGGTGCGTTATCCCCTCAGGTGTTGTTCCAGCCAGGCTAGGGTTTCCTGCCAGGCTTGATCCGCGGCCTCCGGATGATAACGATTCTCTTTCTGGTCGTTGAAAAAGGCTTGCTTGGCTCCTTGGTAAGTCACGGGCTAGTACGACTTCCCGTATTCCTGCATGGCTGCCTCCAGTTCCGGCGCCATCGCTACCCTCTTGGCGCCCTCACTAGGGATAATATTCAGGATCGCGGGGTTGGTGTTAGCCAACGCCTCAAGTGGTGGGTTGGAGCCGTAAATTCGGATAGGTCTCGGGTTGGTGCATCCGTCGAGCGGGACTACGGCCTTATCGAACGTCCCCTCAATATGCATCATGGAAGTCTACTACAAGGGGTGGAATTATTTTGAATCCCACGCCGTACCCATCTAACCGGGTGACGTCAGAGCTGCTGGTTTGATAGCAAAAGGAGTTCAAGAACACCGAAGATAATAAGGGCCGGCTGTGATTGATGGCAGGCTAGGTCGTTGGCGGCAACCAGACCTTTTCCAGTCCGCCAAAAACCTTTCATTGCCCCTGATATATGGCTGTGGTATCGTTCTGGCATCCGTACTAATCATCCGACAATCAGGAAGATAGCCAGTCAAGGAATACGGAGGCAGTCAATGCAAGAAGTAGTCATAGTCAGTGGCGCCCGCACACCGATCGGTCGCTTTGGAGGAGCTTTCAAGGACGTTTCGGCGTCTGCGCTAGGATCATTGGTTATCAAAGCCGCGCTTGATCAAGCCAACTTACGTCCGGACCAGGTCGATGACGTAGTGCTTGGCAATGCCCTCCAGACGGCTGAGGCCGGTTACGCCGCGCGGTTGGCTTCCCTGGGGGCAGGTATCCCGGAAGATGTGCCTACAGTCGCCATCAACCGGCAGTGCTCCTCCGGTCTGGAAGCAATCAACATGGCCGCCCTGATGGTCAAGACCGGTGAAGTGGACATCGTTGTTGCTGGGGGCATTGAAAACATGAGCCAGTCCCCCTACTTGGTCGGTTACAAGGCACGCTTCGACGGCCTGGGGATGGGCGACGGCTCACTCACCGATAGCCTGGTGAGAGGGCTGGGATGCCCAGTGAACGATTACCATATGGGAGTAACCGCCGAGAACGTGGCCGAGCGGTTTGGCGTCAGCCGGGAGGACCAGGACGAGTTGGCCGCCATCAGTCACCAACGAGCGGTGGCCGCTATAAAAGATGGCCGCTTCGATCGCCAAATCTCTTCCGTGACTGTACCGCAACGCCGTAGCGACCCTATCATAGTGTCCCGGGACGAGGGTCCCCGGGAAGATTCAACCGTGGAACGGCTGGCTCAGCTTTCTCCCGTATTCAAAAAAGACGGGACGGTTACAGCCGGCAACGCTTCAAGTATCAACGACGGCGCCGCCGCAGTGGTGCTCATGTCTGCTGAGAAAGCCGCCGAGATCGGCATCAAGCCCAGGATGCGCTGGCATACTCGCGCCGTCTCCGGAGTCGAGCCCGCCATCATGGGTATCGGTCCCGTCCCCGCAGTACGCAAGGCTCTGAAAAAGGCCGGTATGTCGATCGACGACATCGGTCTTATCGAGCTCAACGAGGCCTTCGCCTCCCAAGCTCTCTATTGCATGCGAGAGCTGAACATGAGCATGGACAAGACCAACGTCAACGGCAGCGGCATCAGCCTAGGCCATCCAGTCGGCGCCACCGGCGCAATCATGACGGTCAAACTGATGGAAGAGATGGAATCACGCGGCGATGAACTGGGTCTGGTCACGATGTGTGTCGGCGGCGGCCAGGGCGTGGCAACCATCTTCCAACGAACGTAAGAGATACGCCGCGAGCACCCATCCTAAACCTGGCGGGATGGGATGACAATGCCCGGGTGGCTAACGTTGGGCCGGGCGTTATCCATCGGTCCAACGCCTGGCTCCTTGGACAGCAGATCCGCAATCATGCGGACTGGCATCTCTAGCTCTACCGTGGTGCTGGTCTTGGTCGGCCACATCACCCGCAATACCAAACAGACAGAGGTGGACACGGAAGCCTCCAAGAGGGTGGCCGCTGCGATGCTTCATCCAATATCTATCACTGCGGTCAGGGCATCTCTGGGGCTAGTGGCAACCTTGCTCGGAGAAGTAGTTTCCTTCAGCAATATCGGGGTGTAGGCTTGCCAGAAATTCTCCGTCCCGTGGATCGGTCGCAGGGGCCCTCTCTCAAACCACGGGCAACATTGACCAAGCAAAGGTCCGCTTAACAAACCCGAGCAAAGGAGACACAACACATGCCCACCGCCAAGATAAACGGCATCGAAATCTACTACGAAAGCCATGGCACTGGCTTTCCTTTGGTTCTCGCTTATGGGATTGGAGGCAACACCACAGAATGGGAGCCTCAGATAGAGCCGTTCTCCCGATCCCATCGTTTCATCGTGTGGGATCCACGCGGTCACGCCCAGTCAGAATCTCCTCCAAACGCGGACCAATACACCCAGGAGATATTCGCTCAGGACCTGGAGGGTCTGCTAGACCATCTTGGGATCGAGCAAGCGTACGTTGGCGGCCTGTCGATGGGCGGGGGTATCGCCACTCGATTCACAATCATGCACCCGCAGCGTGTGGCGGCCCTGTTAATCTTCGACTCGTTCTCGGCGGCTGGTTTAGAAACTCCACCGGAGAACCGCCGGATGCGAGAAGATATTATCCGTCTGAGTGAGACTGAGGGTATGTTAGCAGTGGCGGATTACGCGATAAAAAACAACCCCAATATCAGTCAAACCGCTGCGCTGGGCGAGGAGCATGAAAATCGTATCCGACAGATGTACCAAGCCCTTAACCCGGTGGGCTATGCGCACAGCACTCGCATGATTCTGAACGCCGTATTCGACGCCTCTTTGCTGGAGGGAATCAAGATTCCCACTTTGGTTCTGGCCGGGCAAAATGACGGCGCGTTGCCCGCCTGCCGTTTCATCCATGAGAAGATTCAGGACGCACAACTGGTTGTTATACCTGACGCGGGTCATCTCTCCAACCTAGATCAACCGGTGAGGTTCAACGCCGCAGTATTAGAGTATTTGGCCTCGATAGACCAGGTCAGAACCGCCTCAGGTTGAACCGCGTGGAAGGGTTTTAGGGCAGGAATCAGGAGCCTGATTGGCATGGCCCAATATCAGTGCCAGCCATGTCCTCACTGGACGAGTCTCTCACCATTTCCAGCGAGCTACTTTTGCCATTAGGAGTATACGTATGAGCCCCGTTGCAATGAGCGTAACTCTATTAGGTACCGGTGCCCCTCCACCAAGAATGGATCGATTCGGTCCGAGTACCCTGATAGAGATAGGCGACGAAAAGTTTGTGTTTGACTGCGGGCGGGGAGTCGCGCAGCGGCTTTTACAGCTCGGAGTTCCCTTTACGAGCGTGGACCGGTTGTTCTTGACTCATCTGCACTCCGACCATTTGGTTGGCATTCCTGATTTGTACTTGACCGGATGGATCTTTGGCCGACAGATTCCCTTTCGGGTTTGGGGACCCGACGGCACCCAGCAGATGATGCACCACCTGCAGCAGGCCTTCCAGGCTGACATTCACATTCGCCGGGACCTAGATGAAGAATTCCCCGCCGAAGGAATAGAAGTCGTAACCCAGGAAATCCAGGAAGGGGTAGTGTACGAGGAAAATGGAGTCAGGATCATCGCTTTCGATGTGGACCATCGTCCGGTGGAGCCGGCTCTGGGGTTTCGGATCGAGTATGAAGGCAAGTCAGTCGTCTTGTCAGGGGACACCAAATATTCGGAGAACCTTATCAAATTCGCTGACGGAGCAGATCTGTTGGTTCATGAAGTGTGCACGCCGGAAAGCATGCGCGAACTGGTCCGTCGAGTTAATCCGGCCCGAGCCGAAATCACGGAGCGAATCATTGACCACCACACCACACCGGAACAGGCTGGGGAAATCTTCTCCCGGACCCATCCGAAATTGGCTGTGTACTCCCATATCGTAGGGCCGCCCAACTCCGACGACGAATTATTGTCGGGGACAAAAGGAACTTATTCGGGCGCCTTTGAGATTGGCGATGATTTGATGACTAT
>CAXEOX010000107.1:0-10427 GCA_963997925.1 uncultured bacterium | reverse complement strand
TCGCTGAATTCTTCCGGCGCTGCTCCGACATAGTCGTGAAGTACGACGGCATCATCGATCATTTCAGGGGAGACGCCATACTGGGTTTCTTCAATGTTCCAATCAAGCACGAAGATCACGTGACCCGTGCCGTCTCAGTGGCGCAGGAGATACAGCAGGCCGTACCGGATATCAACCTTAATCAAGGTCAAGAAGACCTTCTAAAGGTAGGCGTGGGAATCACCACCGGCTGGGGTCTCACAGCCACGGTAGGGACGAATCTCTGCAAGGACTACACCGTCATGGGGGACGTGGCCAACATCGCGTCGCGGCTACAAGGCTTGGCCGGACCGGGTGAGATTATCGTCACGGAAGAGGTTTACGAGCAGGTCCGGTCTACTTTTCCAAACGCTGAAAAGCTTGTTCTGGAGCTTAGAGGCATCAGCTATCCCGTTGTGGCCTATCTGCTCGCTCAGCCGTCGTTCGATTAGTAGTAAAGAGTCCCACCGGCTTTAAGGAGACAAGTTAAAACCGTTCATCCAATGTTCAACCTTAATTCTGTGCTGGAGAGTATTGGAGATGGGAATCAAATCGTTGGCGTGCCCAATGTCGTTTGAACGAATTGATAAGAATGTTGTGAGGGGGTTTCCGCGATTATCACGTCTGGCATCTTAGCGTTGTACACGGTGCCTTCTTTGGCATCAACCGCAGCTGTCCTCATACTCATGTTGGCGCTTGCTGGCGACTACGCTGTGAGAGTGTTCACCTCTCAGCTCAGTCCGATCGGCTGGTTGGGCCGCCAACTCACTCGCCGGCTCGGGATGAAGCCGAAGCCGATGGACAAGGCTCCTAAAATATTTGCAGTGAGGGTGGGATTTATCTTCGCTGCCAGTTCAGTTGGATTATTTTTCGCAGATCCAACAATCGCGATCGGAGTAGGACAGGGATTAATGGCCTTCAATCTGTTGGACGGCGTTCTCGACATATGAATGGGTTGTTACTTTTACACCTATGTATCGCTGCCATTGTTCGGAAATAAATAGACTGCAATCTAGCGGCGCCGCTCGTCCACCGTAAGCTCAATTTCCGTCATGCCACGGCTGCCTGCATCGGGATTAGAGCAAAGCCGCAATGACTGGTGACATTCTACCGCTGGACTAATTGGCAGCCTCAAGGGAAGGATGCTCTCCACTCAGTGACCGGTCCATCTCAACCTCTCCAGACCCGCTGATGATCCGCCCGTGTTCCAACTCGATGCGGGCGTCGCAGATATCCAGGGTGCTTAGCCGGTGAGCAATCATCAGGGTGGTGCGGCCTGCCATCAGCCGCTCCATCGCCTCCATGATTCCCGCTTCCGTGGTCATGTCCACCGAGCTTGTGGGTTCATCCAGAATCAGGATAGGCGCGTCTTTCAAGAAAGCTCTAGCCAAGGCGATGCGCTGACGCTCTCCCCCCGAAAGCATCATGCCCCGCTCCCCCACCGGCGTCTCATACCCATTGGGCAGGCCGGCGATGAACTCGTGGACATTGGCCGACTTGGCCGCCTCGATTATCTCGGGGAGTTGAGCGCCGGGCCGCCCATAGCCGATGTTCTCGGCAATGCTGGTGGAAAATAGGATCGGCTCTTGCAGGACTATCGCCAACTGGTTGCGCAGGTCGGCCACCTTATAATCCCTCAGGTCCACGCCGTCCAATAGAATGCTACCGGCGCCGGGGTCGAAGAATCTTGATGCCAGGCTGACCAGCGTGCTCTTGCCAGCTCCCGTCCTGCCTTCGATGCCAAGGCGGGTGCCTGGGGCGATGCAGAACGACAGGTCATCTAATACCGGAGAATTCTCACCGTAAGCGAAGGTCACGCCGCTAAATCGAAGCTCGCCCGCCGCGCGTTTCAGGGAACGGGCGCCCAGCTTGTCCGTCACATCGGGCACCTCATCAAGGAGCTGGAAAGCTCGCTCGGCGCTGGCCAATGAGGACTGGAGGTTGGCGACTTGGCGGCTGATGGTCCGTAGCGGATTGTATAGCTGGGTCAAGTACGCCAGAACCATCAGCAATTCACCCAGGGACAGGACCCCCGACTGAACGTTGCGAAACCCGATGAAGAGAACCGTCGCCGTACCGATGGCCGTGGTCATGTTTACCAGCAGCCCAAAGAGCCCTTCCCCGAAGGATAGGCGGATACGGGCTCGCACCCCCACTTCGGACTGGGACACGAACCGCTCCTGCTCCCAGTCCTCCCGGCCAAAGGCCTTCACCACCCGGAACGCAGTCAAGACCTCCTGAACGATCTGAAGTGCTGAACTCTCGATCCCCCGAACGTCCCGGTACCGGCTCCGCACCCGCAGGTTGTAGGTGCGGGCAAATACGAAAAGAAATGGGCAGACTACCAGCGCCACCAAGCCAAGTTGCCAATCCAGACTCATAATGACGACCAGAGTGGCGACCAGCATCACCGCTGCGGATATCATGGAGATAACACTGTTGATTGTGATTTCCCGGATGGCGGGAGCGTCGTATTGGATACGGTAGAGAAGATCGCCCATGCCCCTGGTGTCGTGAAACAAAAGGGAGAGTCGTTGAACGTGGCGGAAGAGAGCCGACCGGAAGTCCAGCATCAACCCTTCCCCAGCCCTGGCCCGCAGCACATGGCCAACGAGTTCATGCAACTGACTCAACAGGACTACCATGACCTGGAGACCGGCAGCCAGGGACAGCAGCCTGATGGTAGAATCCGATAGCCAATCCGGAGTCAGAGGTTCCATGAATCCCGGGAGCGGGCTGGAACCTACCACGCTGTCGACCGCAATCTTCAGCGGCAGCGGAGCCAGCAGCATCAAAGGCGTGGCCAGCATACCCAACAGGAATATCCCGGCGATGTGCGCCCAGAAGGGCCTGGCCTGGCGTAAGAGGCGGGAGAAGAGTCTCCTATCGGTGTAAGTGCTTGGAGTCAGCGGATATTGTCCTTTCGGTATTTATTCAGGTCTATTCAGTATAATGGCTCCACACGCCACGACTCTAGCCGTTATGTTCATCAAAGGATCTGATTCGAAAATTGTCTACTCAAACTGAAACTACCCAAAGCTATGTCTCCAAGATTGCCGGAGAGCTGCACTTGCTGGCTACTCAAGTGCGTTCGACGGTTTCCCTGATCGAAGAAGGTGCCACCGTCCCTTTCATCGCGCGATATCGGAAAGAAGCCACGGGCACATTGGACGAAGTGGCTATCGAGTCGATACGGGATAGGCTGGCCCAACTCAAGGAACTGGCGAGCCGGATGGACGCCATCCTGGCCTCGCTGGAGGAACGGGACCTGCTCACCGACGAGTTGAAGCAACAGGTGATGTCGGCGGAGACGCTGTCGGCATTAGAGGACATCTACCTCCCCTACCGCCCCAAACGCCGCACCAGGGCAACCATCGCCCGGGAAAAGGGCCTGGAGCCCTTGGCAAGCCATCTTTGGCTGCAGGGGGAAATGGACCTGGCGGCTGAGGCAGCTTCGGCTGTGGACCCTGAGAACGGCGTCGCCGACACCGGCGAGGCGTTGCAGGGAGCACGAGACATCATGGCCGAGTGGGTTAGCGAGGACGCCGCCGCTCGCGCCCAGATCAGGAGTCTTTTCTGGACCAAGGGCGCCATCACAGCCAAACTGTCTCAAGGCAAAGAGGATGAAGCCGCCAAATACCGGGATTACTTCGACTGGCAGGAGCCACTGTCCCAAGCTCCCTCCCACCGCGTTCTGGCCATGCTACGGGGTGAGAAAGAGTCCATGCTAACCCTGCATGTGCTCCCACCGGAAGAAGAGGCGGTAGCGGAACTGGAAGGGCTGTTCGTTACCGATGCCAACGACTGCTCCCAACAGGTGTCCCTGGCCGTTCACGACAGCTACAAGCGGCTCCTGGGACCGTCCCTGGAGACCGAAGCGCGCAACGAGGCCAAGGCGCGGGCCGACGAGGTCGCCACCCGGGTCTTCGCCGACAACCTGCGCCAACTGCTCCTGACATCGCCCCTAGGGCAAAAGAGCCTCCTCGCCATCGACCCTGGACAGCGCACGGGATGCAAGATAGCGGTCCTGGACTCCCTGGGCAAGTTCATCGAATCGACGACTATTTATCTGCTGGGTGAGCGTCAGTCGTCCGAGGCAGCTCAGACCGTGCTAAGCCTATGCCAGCGTCACAAACCCCAGGTAATCGCCGTCGGCAATGGGACTGGCGGCCGGGAAACCGAAACGTTCCTGCGAGGTCTGGGATTGGGCTCGGAAGTCCAGATAGTCATGGTTAGCGAGAGCGGGGCTTCGATATACTCCGCTTCCCAAGCCGCGAGAGATGAGTTCCCAGACTTGGACCTCACCGTCAGAGGAGCGGTATCCATCGGGCGTCGCTTGATGGATCCCCTGGCCGAACTGGTCAAGATCGACCCCCAGTCCATCGGCGTAGGCCAATACCAGCACGACGTCGACCAAGGCCTTCTCCAGAGCAAACTGACCGATGTGGTTGTTAGCTGCGTCAACGGCGTGGGAGTGGAGGTCAACACTGCCAGTCGGCAACTGTTGAGCTTTGTATCCGGGTTGGGGCCCAGTCTTGCCAGATCGATACAGGAGTACCGAGATGCCAATGGTGGCTTCAAGTCGCGGCGCGACCTTCTCAAAGTGCCCAGGCTCGGCCCCAAGGCTTTCGAGCAAGCAGCCGGTTTCCTGCGCATCCGGGACGGCACCCAGCCCCTAGACGCCAGCGCGGTCCACCCCGAGAGCTATAAACTGGTCCAGTCCATGGCCAAGGCCCAAGGCTGTAGCGTCAGCGACCTTATGACCGATGAGGACGCCCGTTCCCGCATCAACCTGGACGACTATGTCAGTGACACGGTGGGCCTTCCCACCCTTCGAGACATCATGGCCGAGTTGGCACGGCCCGGGAGGGACCCTCGCCAGGAGTTCGAGCCGTTCGCCTTTGCCGATGGCGTGGAGACGATGCAGGACCTGGAGAAAGGAATGAGTCTGCCGGGGCTGGTCACCAACGTCACGGCTTTCGGAGCCTTCGTGGACGTGGGGGTGCATCAAGACGGGTTGGTCCACATCAGCCAACTGGCCGACCGCTTCGTGCGTGATCCCGGTGAGATTGTCAAAGTGAATCAACGGGTTACCGTCACCGTGCTGGAAGTGGATATCGCCCGCAAACGCATCTCCTTGAGCATGAAAAGCGGACCCAAGCCTCAGCCATCCAATGACCAGAGTGCTGCCACAAAATGATTTGACGGGGTACACTGATGCCCCGAAACCGAATCAATCAACACGTTAGAGTTTCCTGATGAAGCCTTCGGGTACGCTCCCAATAAGCGCTCAAGCAGCCAGGGAAGTCCGGCGCGACACGGTGATGCGCCGGGCCCGTACTTGCTACGATCACCTGGCTGGCGTCGCTGGGGTCGAACTGTTCGACGAGATATTCGAACGAGGCTGGCTGGAGCAGACTGAACTCCAAGACTCGCCTAGAGTATCTTACAGGCTGACACTGTCGGGGAAGCAAGCTCTAACCGCCAAAAACGTGAACCTGCCACCATCCTCTTCCAAACGCCGGTTCGCTTACGGTTGCACCGACTGGACGGAGCGGCGGTTACATCTTGGAGGGTCGCTGGGGGCAGCTATTTTACTGGCTCTACAGGATCGAGACATCGTGCGCCGGACAGACGGGACGCGTGTTGTCTCAGTTCAAAGCGGCATCTCTGGTTGGTTCGAATCCCTCTCTCAATAATCACGGAATGAAATCTCTGAGCCAGAGTTATATTTACTCGGGAAATACGTCGGGAAATACGAAGGAGACATACGAATGAAAGCGGTCCGTATCAACGAATTCGGCGGCCTGGATGTACTCAAGTGGGAGGAGGCTCCCCAACCTACCCCGAGGCCCCACCAAGTCCTCATCAAAGTGGACTCGGCGGGAGTGAACTACGCCGACATCATGCGCCGGGGCGGTGGCTACCCAGGCCCCGACCTTCCCTCCTCTCTGGGACTTGAGGCCGCAGGCACCGTGGTGGAGGTTGGCTCCGCGGTCGACTGGATATCCGTGGGCCAGCAGGTCATGGCCATGGGGCCCGGCGGACAGGCCGAATACGTGGCGGTGAACGGGAACCTGGTCTTTCCTTATCCAGAATCCATGGACCCGGTGCAAGCCGGGGGTATGCCCATCGTATTCTTGACGTCGTACCATCTGCTGAAAACCCGAGGCCAGATGCAGCCCGGTGACACAGTTCTGGTGCAGGCCGGGGCCTCCGGCGTCGGTACGGTGGCGATCCAGTTGGCTAAAGCCTGGGGCGCGAAGGTCATCGCCACGGCCTCCACCCAGGAAAAGCTGGACCTATGCGCTTCCTTGGGCGCCGACATGACCATCAACTACACCACTCATGACTTCGAGGAAGTCATCAAGGAAGAAACCCACGGTAACGGCGTGGAGGTCGTGCTAGAGTGCGTCGGAGGGCCGGTTCTGGAAAAGAGCGTCCGATGCGTCGCAGCCTACGGTCGGTTGCTCTCCTACGGCAACGCCTCCAACACCCCAGCGGCGATAGCTTCAGCAGACTTTACCGGGGCCAACCGCACGGTGATTGGCTTCAGCATGGGCCGTTCCCCCGTCGGAAGCTTGGACCACAAATCGGCGATGGAAGAATTGCTCCCCATGATTGCCGCCGGGAAGGCCAAACTCATCGTGGATCAAGTTCTACCCATGTCCGAAGTCGCCAAAGCCCATCAGCACCTGTCAGGCCGGGGCACCAAGGGCAAAGTTATCCTAACGCCCTAACACTCAGACAGCCTTGCGTCAGGACAATGTCATTCCGAGCGCAGCGAGGAATCTCATGACCGCATTACCAAGCAACCTGAGATTCCTCACCCGCCTTCGCCAAATTCGGAATGCCATCGTAGATTCCGGAATCGATGGAGTACTATCACATCTCAATCCCGCGCAGCACTACCAACCCAGTTCGGGGCGAACAAACTAAAAAGACAAACCCTAAGGAGTAACACGATGACAAAAGCTCTGGAAGGAATCCGCGTGATAGACATGACCCACGACCAAGCCGGGCCTTCGTGCACCCAGGTTCTGGCCTGGCTGGGCGCCGAGGTCATTAAGGTCGAGATGGCCGACGGCAAGGGAGACCGGGCCCGCTGGTTGCGCCGGGACGACCCTGACAAGGACAGTTACTTCTTCCTGCTGCTCAACAGCAACAAGAAAAGCACCACCCTGGATCTGAGGAACCCCAAGGCCAAGGAATTATTCAAGACCCTGGTCAAAGACGCCGATATTTTGGCGGAGAATCGGGGACCCGGAGCCATGGACAGGCTGGGACTCGGCTACGAAGATTTGAAGGAAATCAACCCCAGGCTCATTTACGCCTCGGTTAAAGGGTTCGGCTCCTTCGGTCCCTACTCCGACTATAAGTGCTTCGAACAGGTAGCCCAGGCCACCAGCGGTGCGCTCAGCGCTACCGGATGGGCCGACCGTCCGCCTTCACCTCTAGGCGCTAACGTGGGCGACTCGGGCACCGGGATGCACACGGTGATCGGCATATTGGCGGCCCTGGTGCAGCGGAACGTCACTGGCGAGGGCCAGATGGTGGAAGTCGCCATGCAAGAGGCGGTACTGAATCTAACCAGGGTCCGATTCACCGGAACTCTAACCGATGGCGAACCCGAGCCACGCCAAGAATTCTCTGGCAGCGCCTACACCGGTGGACTGGGCGGGTTGGTCCCTTGCGCCCCCGGCGGCCTGAATGACTACGTTTACATGATGATTCCCGCCGACAATCCGGGTATGTTCACGGCAGGCATGCGGGCGATGGGACGGGAGGATCTGATAGAGAATCCCAGCTTCGCCAGCCCCGACGCGCGCCTAGAGAATGCCGAAGAGCTTTCCGGAATCATCCGGGATTGGGCGTCCACTCGGGAGAAGCGGGATGTTATGGCCGCTTTCGCCGGGGAGGGTGTCCCCTGCGGCGCGGTCTTCGACACCAGCGAAGTCATCAAACAACCCCACCTGATCGAACGTGGCATGATTACCGAGATTGACCACCCCGTCCGAGGCCGGTACCCCGTCATCGGCTGCCCGGTCCGCCTATCGGAATCCCAGGTCGACATCAACCGCGCCCCCATGTACAGCGAGCACTCCGACGAGATTTTCACTACCCTGGGCGGCCTTACGCAGGATGAGGTGGACCAGCTTCGGCAGGAGAACGTGATTATTTAGGCAGTGGTGACGAACGGAACCAGTTTCTTAGCATCCGGTATCGCCGCTAGCGGACGTAGTAATCGGCACCGTGGTTGAGGAGGCGTAGGTGCGCCTAGGGCACCGGTGGCTGTGCCGCCCCGCAAAACGTCTGATAAACTTGGCAGGCTATGGCTCGGTCGGAGTTGGCTTTTTGTTCTTCACCCAGCTTGTCGTAAGCCGAGGCCCTAAACTCGTACAGATCTGCGCGGACCGGGTTTGAAATGACAGTTTTGAATTTCTGATAACCCAATTGATAACGAACTTGATGGCACTATCCCAAAATCCTGGAACGGGCTGCATTGGACCTTAAAGAGTTGGGCAAAACCGGCATAATGGTGCCGGAGATCGGCCTGGGGACCTGGAAGTACCGGGGCGGCGTAGAACCCCTGGAGGCTGGGATCGGCCAGGGGGCTTGGCTCATTGACACCGCCGAGATGTACCGCACCGAGGATGTGGTGGGCCGGGCCATTGCCAGCCGGAGGAAAGAGGTATTTCTGGCCACCAAAGTGTCGGGCAGCCACCTGCGCCGGGACCAGGTGCTGCGAGCCGCCGATGCCAGCCTCCGCCTGCTGGACACCGATTACATCGACCTTTATCAGATACACTGGCCCAACCGGGGTGTGCCAATCGCCGAGACCATGGGCGCCATGGAATCTCTGGTGGACCAAGGCCTGGTCAAGTACGTCGGTGTCAGCAACTTCAACTTGGGGGAATTACAGGAAGCCCAAAATGCCATGTCCCGCAACCCCATAGTGTCCAACCAGGTGCTTTATAGCCTCAAAGACCGGGAAATCGAAGGGCGCCTATTGCCCTATTGCCAGGAACAAGACATCACCATCCTGGCCTACACTCCCCTGGCCGACGGTTCCTTGGCCGGCAAATCCAGGTTCCCCGGGCGGAATAGCAGTGGGATCAAGGCTTTGGAAGCCGTGGCCGCCGAAGCAGGCAAGACTCTGGCCCAAGTGGCGCTCAACTGGTGCACCTCCCACCCCAACGTCATTGCCATACCCAAGAGTGACCGCGTGGACCGCACCCTGGAAAACTGCGGCGCGTCGGGCTGGCGGCTCTCTTCCAACCAGGTCAAAACCCTAGACGCCGCCTTCTCTACCCGCTAAAACCCGACAAATCCCGCTGTATTTCCTCAATACACGGCTCGCATAGCCCTGATCTGGCTCCCAACCCTCACCAAGACTTGGAGAGGGGACAAGCGGTTAAGCGTCGGACATGGCTTTCCGGAGCTTGTCGCCGTTCTCCCTCCAAAAGTTGTAAAGGATCGAGATGTCCGTGCCTATCGAGAAGTGACGCACGCCCCAGTCGAGGAACTTTTTGGCTTGCTCGACGGACTGAATCTCCGCGCGTGCGGGTATGCCCTTGTCGATGGCCGACTTGAAGACTTTTTCCTGGGCAGCCAGTACGTCTGGATGCTGGCTCTCTCCAACCCTGCCTATGCTCATCGAGTAGTCGGAGCCGCCCCACTGGACCATCTCGACCCCCGGCAGCTCCAGAATCTCATCCAGCTCCTCGACGGCGCCCTTCTTCTCGATCATGATCGCTATTACGGTGTCTCTGAGAATCTGAACGTAGTCGCGGTTGCCGCCGTAGCCCATGTACGTGTTTCGGCGCGTTGCAACGCCGTACAGCCCGTTGTCTTCCGGCGTGTCTGGACGTGCTATACGGATGCACTCTCGGACATCGTCGGCCGACCGAGTGTCGGTGAACAGCACGCTGCTGAAGCCCGCTCCTATCCCACGTTGGGCCAGGAACTCCTGGGCGCTCCGGTCGACCTTGATCATGCTGCCCATGTTGTGGAGCTCGGCGGTACGACAGAGGTTGTCGAGGTCGTGCAGGCCGAAGGAGCCGTACTCCGCGACGAACTCGACGTAGTCGTACAGCCCTGTGTGCCCGATGGCTTCGACGACGGAAGGCCATGTGGAGTGGATATGAGTGCTCAGTGTCGGCTCGCCGTTGTTCAGCTTCTCTCTAAGCTTATTGGTCTTCAAGAATCTACCTCCGTGAATAGAACATGGGACTCGCGGCAGCAATTATAATCGACTTCCGCGAAAGTATCGACGGGCCTGCCCAGCACCGATACGTCGATTCGCTACCGAGAGCCAAGGGCCAGGTCGAGGTTGAAGGCGGCGCTGATCAGGGCCGCCGGGCGGCGGGGAAGGCCACCGGCAAGGCCATGCGGAAGCTGTTCAAGTA
>CAXEOX010000106.1:0-10575 GCA_963997925.1 uncultured bacterium | reverse complement strand
CGCAATGTTTCTATAATGGCAAGCTAACCGCTAGAGCCGTTCCTTAGCTAACCACCTGAACCTTCTCCCGCTCTATCAACTCCCAATCAATCTCGTACCCCAAACCCGGTTGCTCCGGGGCGTAGACAAGTCCCTGGCTGTCAACCTCCACATCTTCTACCAGACCAAACTTGTTGGCTCCGCTGGCGGGGAAGACTTCGTAGTAGTCGCAGTTGTTGACCGCCATGATGACGTGGAGATTGGCCACGTTGTTAAGGGAGTTGCCACCGTGGTGTATCTCGCATTTCATGCGGAATGCTTCAGCCAGGTGCGCGATCTTTATGAGGGGAGTGATGCCACCGGTTACCGCAACGTCGCCACGCAGCATGTCGGTAGCCCTCTGTGTGATCCACTGGGCCATCCCGTAGAGACGTCCTGGGGCATATTCGGTGGACAGGATGGGGATGTCTAGGCGGCTCTTGAGCTTAACGTAGTTGTAGATGTCTTCTTCGGCCAATGGGTCCTCATACCACAGGTATTCCAGGTCCTCCACGGCCCGGCCCACCCGAAGGGCGTCCTCGTAAGTGTAGGACCACATGGAGTCCAGCATCAGGTCCATGGTGTCGCCTATGGCATTTCGGGTCACCCGGCAAATCTCGATGTCCTCCTTGGCAACGGCGTGGGGGTGAATCTTGTAGGCCGGCCATCCCAGGGAGCGGAAGTGAAGCGCCTCCTCGGCGTAGTCCTCGGGAGTCGCCAACCAACCGGAACTGGCGTAGGCCGGAACCCGGTCCCGGCAGGTCCCCAGTAGGCGGTGGATCGGCAGTCCGGCGACCTTGCCCATGATGTCCCACAGGGCGATGTCGACGGCCCCGATGGCGTTGGTCGAAACGGAGCGGTTCATCGGCCACATCTTGGCCCAGATACCCCCGATGTCCATGGGATTGGATGCCATCACCATCGGCTTCACAAACTCCATCAGGGGACCCACGAAAGCGTCTGCGCCTTGGCGGGAAGACCCGAGAAATGCGTGGCCTTCCACCCCATCGTCGGTCCTCAGTGTCAGCACGCCCAGCAGCTTCTCACTGCCGAAAGCGGCGGTGGCCGTTTGCCAAGCCGGGCTGGCCCACTTGGACATGGTGACACTGAAATCTACGATCTTCACGGAATCTACTCCTAAATCACAAAGATGTCCGGTACACCAGTTGCTGGCTTGGTGCTAATATACACCCGCCACGAGGGCGTTAGCTTTCAGCGTTCAGCTATCAACAATTAGGCATGGTAACCACTCCCGAACGCATAGAAATCGATGATTACAACGAGCTGACAGCTGAACGCTGACGGCTGATAGCTAGGAAAATTGACTGCCTTACTCTCTCAACTAACCTCGGTTCGACACCGGATACAAATCTTCCGGTCATTGCGCCATCGGGACTTCCGATGGTTCTGGGTCAGCACTACTGCACAAGCAGCAGCCCGGGGGATGCAGTTTCTAATCTTGGGCTGGCTGGTGCTGGTGCTGACCGACTCGTCTTCCCAATTGGGTCTGGTCATATTTCTCTACGGCGTGCCCAACCTGGCATTCGTCCTGTTCGGTGGGATAATCGCCGATCGGATAGACCGGCGCAAGATGCTCATCAGCACTCAGGCTACTGTCACGGTAATCATCTTCATCTTGGCTACTTTGAGGGCGACGGATTCGGTGATGCTGTGGCATCTGTACACCGCCACCTTTTTCCTGGGCACCCTGCAAGCCATCAACATGCCCGCCCGCATGGCGATAGTGTCAGATCTGGTGGTGCGGGAAGACCTGATGAACGCCGTGGTGCTAAACTCGGCGGTTATGAATTCGGGACGAATCTTGGGGCCGGCTCTAGCCGGAGGTCTGATCGAGCTATTCGGCATAGGTGTTGCCCTGTACGTCAACGCTTTTTGTTATCTGATAAGCGCTTTGGCCCTGATTATGGTTCGGCAGACACCGTCCTCCAGAACTGAGGCCAAGACATCGATCCTGGCCGATCTCTTTGCCGGATTGCGGTTCTACTGGAAGACTCCCATTGTCTTCACCGTCATAACCATTGGCTTTGCCATGGGTTTCTTCGGGATGCCCTACGTTCAGGTGCTACCGGCTTTCGCCAAAGACGTCCTGGGTTCCGGCGCGGGAGAAGCTGGCCTGCTGATGACTGGGGCAGGAGCGGGGTCGTTGCTTGGCACGGTGATTCTGGCGTCTCTGGGCGATTCCCCCAACAAGAACCGGATATTGCTGGTCAGTATATTTGGGTTTGGCATCAGCCTGATTGTTTTCGCCTGGACCCAGTGGTTCTGGATGACATGGGTTACCCTATTGTTCGTCGGCATGGGAACCAGCATGATTCCGATGATAACCACCATCTTGCAACTGACGGTCCCCTCGGAGTTCCAGGGCCGTGTATTGAGCCTGTGGTACGTGGCCGCTGGACTGATGTTCGTTGGTTCATTGCCCATGGCGTTGGTGGCCGATGCGCTAAGTTGGCCCATCGCCATCACTGGAGGGGCAGCTATGTACTTATGCATCGCTTTGTATATGGGCTTGTGGCGGCCTCACCTTCGCCATCTGAAGGTCTAGTTCCGGGGCGGGCTTAGCTAGGAGAACGAAATGGCTTGATCTCAATGCCAGGCAATCGAAGGGTTCTTCGATGAACGGGAAGCCCGCAGGAAACTTAGCGTCTATCGCAACTCCGGGCCGAACGATACGACTAGAATGTTGGTCGAGGCCGTGAAACAGAAGGGAGTAGAGGGTAACTCTCTTCTGGACGTGGGCGGCGGCATCGGGGCGATTCAACACGAGCTATTTAAGGCCGGGATCGCACGAGCGGACACCGTAGAAGCTTCGACCGCATATATCGATGCCAACAAAGAAGAGGCGGAGAGGCAGGGTCACGCAGACCGTATAACCTATCATCACGGCGACTTCGTGGACATCGCTCCGAATCTGGAGCGCGCCGATATCGTCACTTTGGAAAGAGTGATTTGCTGCTACCCCGACGTCGAAAGCTTAGTGGAGCTGTCTTCTCGGCTGGCTGACCGGGTCTACGGGCTGGTTTATCCCCGGACGAACCTGTTGTCCAAGACCGTGGCGATCTTATTCAACCTGACCATGCGGTTGAAACGCAGCCCATTTAGGGTTTTCATACATCCAGACTCGGTTATCGACTGGGTAGCTCGCTCCAACGGCTTGCGGCCCAGTTCCCGCCGTAAGACATTGCTGTGGCAGATCGTGGTCTACGAACGGTAATGATGGGAGAAATAATGGGCCTACCCGCGTATCAATACCTAGAAGGACTGGGCATCGAACACCAGAGGTTGAGCTTTCCTCCTGATACGGAGAAAGGAGCGGCCGGAGTTGCTCGCGCCCTGGGATATGAACCCGGCCAGATGGTAAAGACGCTGATATTCGAGACCGGTGCGGCGGAACGGGTCCTAGTCATGGTGGGTGGTGATAAGAACGGCATTTCCGGACATTTGAAGAGAGCGATTGGCTCCCGGAACATCAAGCTGGCAGGTCCGGAAACGGTGAAAGAAGTAACCGGTTACATGATAGGGTCGATCCCGCCCTTCCACTGGCAACCGGAGGGGTTCCGGTCGTTTCTAGACGCTTGCCTGATGGATGAAGCCCTGCTGGGTGTCGGCGCTGGAACATGGGGGGAGGAGATTTTGATTACGCCCCAAAACCTGGTTGACGCCTCACGGGCGGATGTCGTCAACCTGACTGACAGATCGAAAGACGTATTCCTCTAGCGATAGACCGTTTCTTGACCGTAAAATGGGTGGAC
Organism: uncultured bacterium; assembly: GCA_963997925.1. Taxonomy (GTDB): domain Bacteria; phylum Chloroflexota; class Dehalococcoidia; order Lucifugimonadales; family UBA3495; genus UBA11650. The sequence continues at coordinate 6,784 of CAXEOX010000106.1, read as the reverse complement.
TGTAGCATGTTCGCCGGACCCTCGATCCTTTCCGGAATTTAAGTTGATTAAGTGGCCGGTCCGGCCACTGGAGATGTAACGAAGTGGCTCAGCAGCAACTGGAATCCCAAACAGCTTCTACCCTCGCCGTGGTGGAAGCATTCAATGAAGCGTTCAATCGCCATGACGTTGACGCCATCATGAATGCCATGACCGACGACTGTGTTTTCGAGGGTACCGGACCGGTTCCGGACGGTGCGCGTTTCCAGGGTCAAGTGGCGGTGCGAGCCGTTTGGGAGCGGCTTTTCAGTTCTTCACCCCAGGCGTATTTCGAAACCGAAGATATATTCGCCCATGGTGACCGTTGCGTCGGGCGTTGGATATATACCTGGGTGGATGGCGATGGGAATCCCGGACGCCTGAGAGGCGTGGATGTGTTTCGAGTTCGAGACGGGAAGATTGCCGAGAAATGTTCCTACGTCAAAGGATGAATTAACGCGGTACGGGAATATAGCCGTCTCACCGGCGATCTGCAGGAACCCAATCGTCATTCCCGTGCAGACGGTAATCCAGGGGGCTGGCTGGAATTAGCGTGACATTTGGAATCGAGGCGCCGCTGGATTCCGGCCTTCGCCAAAATGACGAGTGTGTGCCTAGGCGGGTTGACAGGAACCGGCTTGGGAGTTGTAATGCTACCAACGTTTGAGCCGCCTAGGGGCGGATTCCCAGGAACCAAGAATACGGCATTCGGAGGAGCAACATGGCACGAATAGTAATGGGTATCGGGAGCTCCCACAGTCCCCAGTTGAGCACCCACTCCGACGGTTGGCTACAGAGGGGCCAGAACGACAAACGGCACAAGCAGCTTGTCGGGCTCGACGGCCAAGTAACTGATTTTGAGGGATTGATGGAGAAAGCGGACGTAGACCGCATCGCCAAAGAAATCACCCCGGAGAAGATGCTGGATCGGCACGAACGCAACCAGAATGCCATCGCCAATCTCTCCAAGACGTTGTACGACTCGAACCTGGACATCCTGGTGATGCTGGGCGACGACCAGCAAGAGTACCTGTTGGACGACAACATGCCGGGAATCTGCGTCTTCTGGGGCGACGAGGTCAAGGTCAACGGAAATCAGGCGCTGATAGGCTATTCGGCCGAAGACAGGACTGTCCCCACCCATTCCGCCCTAGGCTTGCACCTGATTGACTACCTGGTGGAATCTGAGTTCGACATAGCCTGCTCCAATGCCTTGGACCCAAACAAGGGCGGACATGAGATGGGTGGCATCGGACACGCCTTCGGCTACGTGTACCATCGCATCATGACTGAAAAGGTCATCCCCGTGGTGCCGATAATGGTTAACACCTACTACCCGCCGAACCAGCCTACCCCCAAACGCTGCTATGACCTGGGCCGGGCGATCCGAAGCGCCATCGAGGCGTGGCCGACCGACGCAAGGGTCGGTGTTCTGGCTTCGGGTGGTCTCAGCCACTTCGTCGTCGACGAGGGTCTGGACGAGATGGCTCTAGACGGTATGAAAGATCGGAGCGTCGCCAAGCTGGGCGCATTGCCCCGGGAAAAGATGCACTCAGGCAACTCCGAGATCCGGAACTGGATATCGGTCACCGGAGCTACCGAGCATCTAAAGATGGACTTGGTCGACTACGTACCCAGCTACCGCTCCCCTGCCGGGACCGGTTGCGCCATGGGCTTCGCCACCTGGAGCTAGATGCAAAGGCCTCTTAGAGGGAACCTAAAGAATCCCCCCGGCTCGCAATGGGCCGGGGGGATTTCATATTGATTTGCCGATTCCATTTACATAGCCTGAACACCGTCAGGTCTAAGCCACAACCACAGTAAAGTCCCCTCCTTCGCAAAGAGGGACGGATTAGTGCCCGACCGGGACGTGCTTCCGTTCCTAGTTGCTCATTAACTTGATCTAAGAAACCCTCGCCATCCGGTAAGCCCAGATGCCGCCCCGCTGGGGTTGTCTGCCTGCCAGAACGTCTTTGAAGTGGGGCAATTCGTGGAGGGGCTGCCGGTTGGACATGGCGTCGACCAGATCCAGGGGAATCTTCGGGTAGTCGCGGCCGGCGGCGCTGTAGGCCAGGTAGTTCATCCGCGCCTGCTCCTCAAGCTGCAACATGTTCGTGACCGATTCTTCCAGCGTCGCGCCGACGGTAACCGCTCCGTGGCCTTGCATCAGGATCGCCTTGTCGCTGCCCATCAGAGTGGCTAGGTCCATCCCTTCCTCGTCGGTCTGGATGGTCTTGACGTGGGGGTAGACCTTCAAGGGGTTGCGGACCAAGGGAGCGCCTTCCTGGCACATGGGCACGATGGTGACTCCCAGGACGCTGAGGAGGACGGTGTACCGAGGGTGGACGTGGACCACGGAGTTCACCTGGGGTTGGGTCTTGTAGATGCAGGAGTGAATCTTAATCTCAGAGCACTGGGTCAACTCGGGACGTCCGCCCACTTTGAAGCCCTCGGTGTCACAGACGACCATATCGTCCGCCTGCATCTCCGACAGGGCGTCTAGCTCGTACTCCCGGCCCTTGACCACGAACTTGTTGGGCTCGGAGGGAACTCGCATGCTGGCGTGGCCCAGCGCTGAGGTTACGCCCACCGCCAATCCCAGGTCGGTCAGGATGCGGTTGGCGGCGGCTGTTTGTCTTTGAACATCCTCTAGTTCGGTAGGCATATCTGTCTACGTCTCCTTATCTCTTTACTCGTGGGGGTTACATAATCCGCCGCCAAAGCTCGCCGGTCAAGGGTAACGCCGGGCAACGACACCGGACGATGGTAAACTTGTCTAGGAACGGTCCCAATATAACGACAACGGGTGGAGGAAGTCTTTCCGACGCTATGGAAAGAGAAGATATCCTGGAACAATTTGACCAACTGGGCGGCCTGCCCGAGGATGAGATCGACCTGGCCTGGGCAGCCTTGCTAATCGCTGCGTCAGAGTATCCCGACCTGGACGTGATGGGCCAGTATGAAGTCCTCGACGACCTAGCCAACGGCGCGGCCCGTAGGCTGGACGACGAACGGGACCCCTTGTCCAGCGTCAACAACCTGAGCGAATACCTCTTCGACGAAGTGGGGTTCCAAGGCAACGAGTCGGAATACTACGACCCTCGCAACAGCTACCTCAACGATGTGTTGGCTCGCCGAATGGGCATTCCCATAACCTTGTCTCTGGTATGCATCGAGGTTGGGAAGCGGCTGGGAGTGCCATTGGAGGGCGTGGGCATGCCGGGACACTTCCTGTTGCGTCACGTCGAGGAGCCAGGTATATACATCGATCCCTTTCACCGGGGCATATTGCTATCCGAAGAAGAATGCGCCCAGCTTCTGCGGGACGCGACCCGGTCCAACGTACAGTGGGACCAGAGCTACCTGACGGTCGTGAGCAACCGGGAACTCATCGCCCGCATCCTCAGAAACCTGAAAAGCATCTACCTGAACCAGCGGGACCACCAGCGAGCCCTGGGAATCGCCAGCCTCTCCGTATCCCTTCAACCCAACATAATCGGAGAACGCCGCGACCGTGGGATGATTCACTACCAGCTAGGCAACGGCCAAGCCGCCCTGGAAGACCTCCGCATCTACCTAGCCGCCTCCCCTCTTGGGCCGGATACTTTGGATGTGCGGCGGATCGTTCAGGGGATTGAGGGAGATTCGGGCGGGTAGCACTATCAGCGGATGACATCTCCCAAGGTCATTCCGACCGCAGGGAGGAATCTCGGGATGAGGTACCCCAGATGCTTCGCCGCTACGGCTGGCTCAGCATGACGTTTTCGCGGGGAATGCCATCGTCCGGACGACTGTATTTATCACGATCGACTTGATGACTTGCTAGTTGGCCTCTCCCCACTACCCCTGCAACGCTCTCCAAATCTTCTCCGGCGTCAGGGGTGTGTCTATGTGGCGGACTCCGGCGCTGGATAGGGCGTCTAGGACGGCGTTGGTTACGGCTACTGGGGTGGGGACCGTTGAGACTGAGCCTACGCCCTTGGAGCCTAGAGGGTTGGTTGGGGAGGGGGTGTCTATGTTCTCCATCTGCAGGTCGGGGATGCGCTCGGCTCGGGGGACGGCGTAGTCCATCAGGCTGGCGGTTAGGGGCTGGCCGTCATCGTTGTAGGCCATGCCCTCGGTCAACGCTTGGCCGATACCTTGGGCGATACCGCCGTGGATCTGGCCCTCGACAATCATGGGGTTGACGATGCGGCCGCTGTCGTGGACCCCGGCGTAGTTGAGGAAGTTCACGTGCCCGGTTTCCCGGCTGACCTCCACCACAACCACGTGGGCCGCGAAGGAATAAGCGGGTCGAGGCAGGGTGAAGCTCCCGGTGAAATCCAGGCCCGTGTCGTCGCCGGGCAGCAGCTCCCGTTCTCGTGCGGAGGCGGTCAGTTGGGCGATGGTCATGCCTTCGTCCGGCTTGTTGCTATCGAAAACCCGGCCTTCACCGAAGCTAACGTCCCCGGTGGAACAACCCATGACCTGCGACGCCAAGGATGCCAGCTTCTCCCGCGCCTCCTGGAGCACGCCATACAACGCCGACCCGCCGACAATCAATCCCCGGCTGGCGCTGGTGCCCACTCCGTTGGGGAACAGGGAAGTGTCACCGTGCACCACCCGCACCTGAGACGGCTCTACGCCCAACTCGTCAGCGGTCATTTGGGCAAAGGATGTCTCGTTTCCCTGTCCGTGGGGTGAGATACCGGTAAAGATTGTGATCTGGCCGTCGCGGTCTATCTTCACTTGAGCGTTCTCTATCCGGTGGCTTCCCGACGACCCGGAGGACTTGAGGACAGTAGCTAATCCAATACCTATGGCTGGCTCGTTGGGGCCTCGCTGGGCTGCTTTCTCCCGCCAGCCTTTGTAGTCGGCCAATTCCAGAGCCCGGTCAAGACCGTTGCTGTATTCTCCTGAGTCGTAGGTGGGGCCGGTGATGGTCTGGTAGGGGAAGGCTTCCGGGGGAATGAAGTTCTTCTTGCGGACATCGGCCGGGTCCATTCCCAGGTCCTTGGCAACCAGGTCCAGCGTGCGTTCCAGGCAGAAGGCGGACTCGGGCCCTCCCGTGCCCCGGAAAGCTCCGGTGGGGGTCTTGTTGGTCACGGCGGCGGCAAGTTCGACGCTGACTGCGGGAATGACGTAGGGACCGTTGATACGCCGCACGGTGTTGAATATGGGGGACGGCGTGGTGAGCAGGAAGTAGGCGCCGACATCGGCGACAACCTGCACCCGCATCCCCAATATCGCGCCGTCGTTCTTGACTGCCATCTCGATGGCCAGGCTTTGTCCCCGGCCATGGTAGGACAGGGTGTTTTCCTGGCGGCTCTCCAGCCACTTTATGGGACGTCCCAATTTCATCGACAAATAAGGAACCAGCACGTCTTCCGGGTAGATGCAGTCCTTCATGCCAAAGCTGCCGCCCACGTCGGGAGCGACGACGCGCATCTTGTCCTCGGGGACTTTGAGGGCTTCGCAGAGGTATCCCTTCACCCGGTGGGGAGCCTGGGTCGAGTTCCATATGGTGAGCGTTTCGTCGTCGGACTCGTAGTGGGCCAGGATTCCCCGAGGTTCCATCGGAGCGGGAGCTATTCGCTGGGAATCGTATTTCTGGCGGACCACATGGTCCGCTTGGGCGAAGGCCGCCTCTACGTCGCCGCCTTCCTGCTTCAGACGGATCGACACGTTGGCCCCCAACTCCGCGTGAATCACCGGGCTGTCCGGCTTGATCGCTTCGTCAGGGTCCATGATGGGTGTGAGGGGTTCGTAGTCCACTAGGATTAGTTCTATCGCCTCTGCGGCCACGTAGTGGTCTTGGGCGACTACTATGGCAATGGCCTGTCCCGCGTAGCACACCTTGTCCTTGGCCAGAACGGGGTGGGTCGGCGGGTTCATCTGTTGAATCATCTGTTCGCCTGCCATCGGCCTTGAGGGGATGTCCTCCAGCACGCCGGCGATGTCCGAGGCCGTCAGCACTTCGATCACGCCCGGCAAGTCGCGCGCGGCAGAGGTGTCGATGGACCTGATACGGGCATGAGCGTAATCGCTGCGGACCACGGCGGAGTACAGCATGCCGGGGAGCGACATGTCGTCAAGGAATAGGCCCTGACCGGTCACCAACGGAGCGTCTTCGAATCGCCTTACAGACTGGCCAACGTAGGTCATGAAACATCTCCCGGCGTCAAGCTATGACGGCTATGATAGCCATGCGTCGTGCGGGAAGCAAATACATGCTAGCCGCGGAGACACAGAGGTGCGGAGAACGCACCCGATATATTATTGGGTTTGTCCTCCGGTAATCGGTTAGAATACCGGCAGATTACGTGTGCCTGAAATGCGGAGCTTGAGGGGGAGATACATGCAGGAAAAACCGCTGGCAGGGAAAGTTGCCATCGTTACCGGAGCGGCCAGTCCCATAGGATTAGGACGGGCAATGACCGAGGCTTTGGTGGGGGCCGGGGCGAGGGTCGCCATGCTAGACATCAACGAGGACTGGTTGGATTCGACGGCCAACGACATCCGGGAGATAGGCGGCGACGATTGCGTTCTGCCCATGATTTCCGATGTGTCCAACCCCGACGACGCTAAAGCGGCCGTTCAAAAAACCATCGACGGTCTTGGCGGACTGCACATCCTGGTGAACAACGCCGGGACCAATCCCAGGGCAGCGGGCTTGGGCAGTGGGGGGAGGGTCCCGTTCTGGGAGATCTCGCCTGAGGCCTGGATCCGGGTTGTCTCCATCAACTTCTCCGGTCCCTTCTTCATGTCCCAGGCCGTGGTAGGTCAC
>CAXEOX010000105.1:0-10763 GCA_963997925.1 uncultured bacterium | reverse complement strand
TGCACGGAGTTGGGAGTACATCGCGCCCAGAGCGCCCATGCTGGATGTGTAGAAAGTAAATCCAACCACCGGGGCCCATATCAACCATGGATTAAGATCGGTCAGTATTGTCAAAACAACGGCCGATGTTGCCGTTGTCACCAATATTATCAATCCCAAAAGACCGCCAAACACCAGTGCCCTCTTTGCGGGAGTAGGGGAGTATCCACCGGCGGCTGTGATGCCGAAATACCCGCCGATAAAGGGACCGAACGGAATCCCCACAAAATGCACTATGGGAATCAAAGCCAAGAGCAGCATGATTCCGAATCCAACTAAGACACCCTTTACCACAGTACCTCCGGCGCAGGTCAAGAACGCTTCTGACATTATAGACGGTGAACTCGATGCCAATCCATGCTCTTGACGGTCTGTTGGCGTAACTTGAGAATAACCGGTGCGCCGTCAAGACATCCCTATCCCGGTGGCGCCTGCCAAAGGCCGCAGGTATACTTGGAAAGTTTCCAAGACTAGGTGATGTCGCGCCTTTTCCCACCTAGATCTCCTATCCCAGACATCTCAGGAGCCAATCACTTGCCCTCAGAAACGCCGGTTGACCCCAGCCAGGACGATTTCGAATACGAGAGCCCCTTCGCCCGATTGATGAGCATGCGGCACCACCCCACTGTGGATGGGATGGGTCTGGCGTCAATGACCATTAAGGACGAACATCGCCAGCTCGCCGGAGTAGTCCAAGGCGGGATCATCGTCGCATTGGCTGATTACGCGTTCCACTTGGCATGCCGCCCTTACGTACGTCCCGGACAGATCGCGGTGACAGTAGAACTGAAAACCAACTTTCTCGCTCCGGCTGTGGAAGGTGAGTTAACGGCTACCGCCCGGGTCGTCAGCTCGGGACGCCGCATCATAGTGTGCGATGTTGACGTAGTCGGAGATGAAGAAACGCTGATTGCCCGTAGTCTAGGCACATACATCATTACCGGACAACCAACCTAAAGAGCAAGTCGAACCAGCTTTCCAGACGTCTTGAAGCGCCGGTAAATCACTCCGGTGTTGAATTGTTGACTAAGTGGGTAGACAAAGTTGGAAATACAATTCTGTGATGCTATAATTTCATCTGATTGAGCCGGAGGTGGGCAGGATGAGAATCCCCATGAAAGTCGACTATGGGGTGCGAGCCCTGGTGGAGCTAGCGCTGCACTACGGGGAAGGTCCCGTCCAGACTGCGGAAATCGCATACAAGCAGGGAATCCCTGAAGCCTACTTGGACCAGTTGATGACTACCCTGCACAAGTTCGGCTTCGTGCTCAGCCGCCGAGGACCCCAAGGCGGCCACCGCCTGGCCTCAGAGCCGCAGGATATAGACTTGGGAATGGTCATGAAAACCCTGGACGGAAGCTCCTCTCCCCTCGACTGCCTAATCAACCCGTTGGACTGCGTGTTCTCCGAAACGTGCGCCCAACAGGAAGTGTGGAAGTCGGTGGAGGAAGCCATACAGAATGTACTCAGTGACATCAGTCTAGCGGACCTCGCCCAACGTCAACGACTCCTGGCCACCGAAGGGGTATTCTAGAACCCAGCCTTGGAGAATGTCTCTCCGGTGTTGAGCGGCTAGCCGCTGGTAAACTCAGAGGCCATCACCGGCCCAACACCTAATAACTTGACAAGGTCAGAGTGCCAAGGATAGACTCAAAAATAATGATCCCCAGTATCTACCAAATAACGCACAGCTGTACCTGTCCCCAAACATAGGGGGCGGTTACATATCGGCTCCCATCAAGCCTGCGCCACCAGAGCGAAAACAGATCTGGGAAAGCGCAGGTTTTCTTATGGGAAGCCTGAACCGCTGGAGTACCAAGGGAATCTCATATAACAGGCATGTGGGCCGGGGACCCAAACAACCCCAATCAACGAAAAGGTTACTTAGGAGTATTTAAGATGACCCAGCAGCCAATGGTCCTAACCCCTGACCAAGTGAATCGGTATAGCCGGCATATCATAATGGGCGATGTGGGGAGCAAGGGCCAACGCAACCTCCTACAGGCAAAAGCGTTGATCGTCGGCGCTGGTGGCTTGGGCTCCCCATCGGCCATATACCTGGCCCTAGCCGGCGTGGGCACCATCGGAATCGTCGATTTCGATGTCGTAGAGATTTCCAATCTACAGCGGCAGATCCTGCATCACACCAGTGACATAGGACGCCCCAAGTTGGAGTCGGCCAGGGACAACATCAATTCCTATAATCCGGACACCAACGTGGTGCTCCACGAAGTAAGGCTGGAATCGGATAACGCCCGGGAAATCATCAGCCAATACGACTTGGTGATTAACGGAGCCGACAACTTCGCCACCAGATATCTGGTGAACGACGCTTGCTATCTGGAAGGCAAGCCCTTGGTAGACGGCAGCATACTCATCTTCGACGGTCAGGCGACTCTGTTCCTGCCCGGTCAGGGCTGCTACCGCTGCCTGTTCCCCGAGCCGCCGCCTCCCGGATTGGTGCCGAACTGCGCAGAGGCCGGAGTATTGGGTGCGCTTACCGGACTGGTTGGCAGCATCCAGGCCACAGAAGCTTTGAAGCACTTCCTGGGAATCGGCGAGTCATTGGTGTCGCGGCTGTTGCTTATCGATGCCCTCAGCATGAGCTTCCGAGAAGTCCGGCTGAAGAGGAATCCGTCGTGCCCGTTGTGCGGCGATAATCCCACAGTCACCGAGTTGATCGACTACGAGATTTTCTGCGGCTTGACCGCGCCGGAAGCCGCGGGAGTTTCGTCAGACTAGTTAGATAGGATCGGCCAGATTCCGGACGTGCGGCTCATCGGATCAGTACACCCGCCGGCGTCCCGGAATCATTGGGCTGGGCCATCAAGAAGAACCGAATAGTGATTGGAGCGATCTGATCGCTTGGCAACAAACGGCCCGCCCTGCTTAAAGTAACCCTGTGCCCCGCCTAGACGCGGCCCGGCTATGAGTTCAACCCCAGTCGAAAACCGAGAGGTTATGGTTACAAGGCTCACGTACAAAGGTATATTAACGACCATCGGCAACACGCCCACCGTGGAACTCCAGAATCTGAGTCCCAAGGAGAGCGTCCGGATATTCGCCAAGTTGGAAGGGCAGAACCCGACCGGCAGCGTGAAAGACCGCATCGCTCTCAAGATGATAGAGCAGGCCGAGCAGAACGGGGACATTTCCTCGTCCCGTACCATTCTGGAGCCCACCAGCGGCAATACCGGTATCTCCATCGCTATGATTGCCCGGATCAAAGGCTACCGGGTTAAGGTAGTGATGCCGGAAAACGTCAGCCCGGAGCGCACCCAACTTCTGGAAGCCTACGGCGCTGAGATTGTTTATTCCGAAGGATCCGAAGGCACCAACGGGTCCATCGACGTTGCCCAGGATATGGCTGAGAAAAATCCCCACGATTACTTGTTGCTGTACCAATACGGCAACAGCGGTAATCCCAATGCGCACTACGAGACCACGGGTCAAGAGATTGTTGAGGCAGTACCGGACATCGACATGTTCATCGCCGGTCTGGGCACCGGCGGAACATTGATGGGAGTTGGCCGCCGCCTCAAGGAACACAATCTCCAGGTTAAGGTAGTGGCGGTCGCTCCGGAACCCGACGACCTCATATCGGGTCTTCGCAGATTGGAGGATGGGTTCATCCCGCCGATTCTAGATCTGAACATGCTGGACGCCCGCATCCTGGTCAGCAGCTTCGATGCCTTCAGCACAACGAAAAGTTTGCTGGAGAAGGAAGGCATCTTCGCCGGTGTGTCCTCGGGTTCGGTGGTTTCCGCTGCGTTGCGCCAGGCCGAGCGGATGGATCAGGGCACCATCGTCTGCCTCCTAGCCGACGGGGGTTGGAAATACCTGAGCACCGGTCTATGGACCAAGGACTACGAACAACTGGCCAAAGAGGCTCAAGGCAAGATTTGGTGGTAGGCGGAATCCTCCCGGCTCGCCCTCGATAAATCCTCTCCGAACAAGCCTGACGGACACCTTTGGTATTCCCGTTGGTGTCTCCCAGAATGTCCTTTTAGCCGCATCTCAAAAGGGCGTACCATTCCACCCCGTGTTAAAGCTTCGCTCAAAGCCAAGCCCAAGCTAGCCTGTCGCCTTGAAACCACCCATTTCCGATGCTATAATCCTACGAAATGGTCCGTCTTATCAGGAAAGCGGGAAGTCTCCCGCTTTCTTGCTGATGGATAGGCTCAGAGTCCGGGTAATTTCACCCAGGGGGCTTGGCCGTGAAAAGCGACTTTTTAATTGCGTTGACCCAGTTGGCAGCAGAACGCCATTTGCCTAGAGAACAGGTTCTCTCGGCGATTGAGGTGGCGTTGGCTTCTGCTTTCAAAAAAGATAATCCGGCGTCGGGGCAGAATATCTCTGTCAAACTCAACCCCAATACCGGGGACGTAAACGTCTACGCCCTCAAGATGGTGGTTGACACCGTCGAAGACTCGGACAAAGAGATTACCGTTAAAGATGCCCAAAACATCAGGAAAGGCGCGGAGCTTGGCGAAGAAGTGGCGTCGGAAGAACCTCTGCCGCACAACGCCAGCCGCATCGCTGCACAGACTGCCAAACAGGTGGTCCTCCAACGGCTCAGGGAAGCTGAGCGGGAGCTGCTGTTCCAAGAGTTCTTGCAGCATGAAGAGGACATCGTCTCCGGCGTCATTGAAGTCAGCGAGCAAGGCCGGGCCATAACCCTGGATTTGGGCCGGGCTCAAGCTGTTCTGCCCTACGAAGAACAGGTGCCCACGGAGCGGTATCGCAAAGGACAGCGGGCAAAGGTCTACGTCTTGAGCGTCCGTAGCGCCGCCAAGGGTCCGGAAATCGTAGTATCCAGAAGCCATAAGAACATGCTCAAACGGCTGTTTGAGATTGAAGTTCCGGAAGTCTATAACGGCGTAGTTGAGATTAAGGCCATCGCCCGGGAAGCCGGGTTCCGCAGCAAGGTGGCGGTCAGCGCTACCCAGCAAGGAATCGACCCCGTGGGGTCGTGCATCGGGGTGCGGGGAAACCGTATCCAGAGCATCGTCAACGAGCTTCAAGGCGAAAAGATTGACATAGTGTCCTGGGATCAGGACCCGAAAGTGTTCATAGGCAAGGCTCTCAGCCCTTCCGAGGTCGTCGCAGTGGAACTCTTTCCCAGCGACATGACCGCCATCGTGGTTGTCCCTGACCGCCAACTTTCTCTAGCGATAGGGAAAGAGGGTCAGAACACTCGTTTGGCTGCCAGACTCACCGGATGGCGTTTGGACATCAAGGGCATGACCGAATGGGAAGAGATTCGGGAAACTAGACGGCTTCAGATCGCCGAACAGGCGACGGCTGAAGTCGAAGCACCGGAAGAAGAAGCCGCCGTGGCCGTGCTCGAAATACCTGAGACTGAAGTCGCGGAAGCGGCTGTAGCCACCGTCGAAACCGTGGAGGAATCCCCGGTAGAGGCCGAGGCAATCGCCGAACCGGCCGCCGTGCCGGTGAACGAGGACGAGATTCTCGAGGCGCTGATACGCGAAGAGGAAGGGAAGGAAACCCAGGAGGCAGTGGCCGCCGGGGCGGAGGCTTCTCCCAGCTTCAGCGTTGACGACCTAGACTCCTTTACTTTGGGAGACGTCGGAACTATCGAGGACGATGACGAGGCCGAGGAAGACGGCGAAGACGAATTGGTTCTAGTTCCGGATGTCGCCCCAGCGATGGCGATAGTGACTCCCGATGCCGGGAAGATTCGATTCGCTGAGGATCTTATGGAAGATGGTCGCGGCGGTGGACGCCGGAACAACAACCGTGCACGCCGCGGTGGAGCGGCCCGGAGAGGACCGCCAGGACCCGCCAACCGGGGACCTGCCGGCCGGCGCTGATCGACGCTCACACTCTACAAGGATAATATTGCTGTTGGCTGATCGGCGCCACATACCGGAGCGTAAGTGCGTTGCTTGCGGCCAACGGTTCCCCAAGCAAGAGTTGATTCGCGTCGTGCGAACGCCTGAAGGGTCCGTTCTAGTTGACCAAGCAGGGAAACGACCTGGCCGGGGCGCTTATGTCTGCCGGTCGGAAACCTGCTGGCAAGGGGGCGTTCCCAAGACCAGTATTGAAAGAAGCCTGAATATCACCATGCCGCCGGAGAGCCAGGCCCAGATAGCGGCGTTTTACCGGAGTATGGTAGATGACCCAATCCCAGTGGAGCAGTAGATGACTACTGAACGACGTTCCAGCCAACCACGGCGTAGGCAAGCCAGGGTTCTGGTATTGCCTCAAACCCTTACCGTCCAACGACTGTCGGAACTCACCGACCAAAATCCCATCGACGTCATCAAGCAATTGATGCGCAACGGAATCATGGCGGCGATGAACCAGGTCATCGATTACCAGATGGCCACCCTGGTCACCTCCGCGTTCGGCATCAGTACCACCATGGCGGAAGATGACGCCTCGGATGCCAGTCAGGATTCGGAACAACCCGAAGAAGTGGACCAGACGGGCCTGGTCACCCGCACCCCTGTCGTTACTATCTTGGGTCACGTAGACCATGGCAAGACCGCTCTGTTGGACTCTATACGGGACTCCAGCGTGGCTGAGCGGGAACTCGGCGGCATTACCCAACACATCGGTGCCTACCAAGTCGAAGCCAACGGGCAGCTATTGACCTTCCTGGATACGCCGGGACATGAAGCGTTCACCGCCATCCGCGCCCGGGGTTCAAAAGCTACCGACATAGCGATTCTGGTGGTAGCGGCCGACGACGGCATAATGCCCCAAACCGATGAAGCCATCGACCACGCCAAAGCGGCCGGCGTCCCCATCGTAGTGGCCATCAACAAGATGGATATGCCAGCTGCCGATCCAGAGAGGGTTAAACGCCAACTCAGTGAACGGGACATGCTGGTAGAGGATTGGGGAGGAGAGATAATCTCGGTAGAAGTCTCCGCCAAGACAGGAGATGGCATAACCGACTTACTGGAAAATATAGCGGTCGTCGCTGAGATCGCCGACCTCAAAGCCAATCCGGACAAGCCAGCCAGCGGCGTAATCATCGAAGCCAAACTGGACCGGCAAAGAGGGCCAACTGCCACGCTTCTCGTTCAGGACGGCACCCTCTCAGTGGGTCAGCACGTCACTGCCGGCGGGACCTGGGGGCGCGTTCGGGCCATGAGTAACGATCGCGGAGAGGCTGTAAAGCAAGTCTTACCAGGCACACCCGCTGAGATATTGGGATTCGGCTCTCTACCCGAGGCCGGAGACCTATTTTCGGTTGTGCCCAACGAACGCACAGCGCGCGCCATGGCTACTGACAAGGAAAACCCTTCTTCGTCCCAACAAGCCCAGGCTCGGGCCCTGACCCTGGACGAAGTGGTCAACCGGACACCGGCAGGAGAACTCAAGGAGCTTAACCTGGTACTCAAAGCGGACGTTCAGGGCAGCGTTGAGGCTGTCAACCATTCATTGGAGAACCTGGCCGCTAACAATATCAAAGTTCGCATCCTCCACGCCAGCTCCGGCGGTGTGACAGAAACAGATGTCCTACTAGCCAGTGCTTCGGAAGCCATTATCATCGCTTTCAACGTGGGCACCGAGCCCGGCGCCGAGCGGTTGGCCCGCCGCATGGGCGTGGAGATTCGCAATTACGGCATTATCTACCAACTTATCGACGACGTTGAATTGGCCTTGCAAGGCTTGCTGGAGCCAGCCATTGTCGATGTAGTGCTGGGACGAGCCGAGATTCGAGAAGTCTTCCCCACCAGAGGTGGTGTCAAGATAGCGGGTTGCCGCATAGTTGAAGGCCGCATGACCAAAGGTGTCACAGTGAGAATCACCAGAGACGGCAAGATTCTGGAGGAGTCTACGGTGACCAGCCTGCGCCACTTCCGTGATGAAATCAACGAGGCGGCTCTTGGCACCGAGTGCGGTGTCGTGCTCCAGGGCTTCAATGACTTTGAAGAAGGGGATGTGTTGGAAGCCCATCGCGAGGAAAGAGCACGGCGTTAATCCGCTACCTACGATGGTCTAAACCCATATCCTAACTTTCTATCTATCCCCCCGGCGCGGGAGGCAGTTATGTCCCGACGAGTCGACCGAGTCAATGAATTACTGCGCCTTGAAATCAGCCAGTTATTGGCTCGCCAAGTAAAGGACCCCCGACTATCTGGCGTCATTACCATCACCGAAGTCAGGGCCGCCCCTGATCTGCGCACTGCCTTGGTGCTCGTCAGCGTTATGGGCGACGATGAAACTAAGAAAACTGCCCTGGCCGGGATACAGTCCGCCGCGAAATTCATGAGAAGGGAACTTCGGGACCGTGTAAGCTTGCGCTACGTTCCCTTTCTTAGCTTCACTCTAGATGACTCTTTGGAGACTTCCGACCGGCTTATGGGGATGTTGAACCAGATCCACCTCGACCAATCGGGTGGCGACGCAGAAGTCTCGCCCGCTGCGGATGGCTCCCACGTTAACCCGGCGCCGGCTACAAACAACTGAACCATGCCTAGACCACGAAGCTCCCCAATACCAGCGGTCAACGGGTTCGTTAACCTTTACAAACCTTCAGGAATCACCTCCATGGACGCTTTGCGCCAGGTGAAGAGAATCACCGGCCAAAGGAAGAAAGTCGGTCATGGGGGCACCATGGATCCACTGGCAACAGGCGTCTTACCCGTATGCTTCGGACAGGCTACCCGCCTCATGGATCATGTCGTGGGTGGCAGAAAAGTCTACTTGATGGAGATTAAGTTCGGTGTCACTACATCCACTTACGACGGCGAAGGCGAAGTGGTCAAGACTGGGGATCCCAGCGGACTGACACGGGAGACGATCGAAGACGCGCTGGAACCGTTCTTGGGAACTATCCAACAAACACCGCCCATGTATAGCGCAATCAAGGTAGGAGGCCAGCGTTTATACAAGTTGGCTAGGGCCGGGATCGAAGTGGAAGTAGCCAGCCGTCCGGTAGAGATTCACGACATCCGCATCGTGGAATTTGATCTACCGAGTTTGATCTTGGAAGTGGAGTGCGGGAAAGGCGCGTACATGCGCTCTCTAGCCCATGACCTGGGTGAGGTTCTAGGCTGCGGAGGTCACGTGGCCGCATTGGAGCGTCTCACCTGCGGGGCATTCAAAGCCGAATCCTCAGTTACACCTGATCAGTTGGCATCAACCGGCGATGCTCCAGATGATTGGCAGAAACACCTGCTTCCGGTCGACTGGGTACTGCAGAACTTGAACAGTATTACGGTGGGCCAGCAGGCCGAGCAGTATCTCCGCCATGGTCAGTCCGTAAGCCTGGGCCAAGCACCCCAGAATGCGGGATACCTAGAGGAGTTCCGGGCCTACACCAGCGAAGGTTGCTTCCTGGCTCTTGTCCGGTTCGATCGGAGCGACAACTCCTGGCGCCCTACTAAGGTTTTCGAGGTAGATTCGCCTTCCCAGTATGCCCCTCAATCGGCCTGAACACAGCCTTAAGTACGCCGTCCAGGGCATCCGCCATCAGCCTGTAACGTCAATCTTCCCCAGTCTGCTAAGGAACATTCTCACGCCTTGACAATCTTTCTGTTCCCTGTATATTGAAAAACGTCACGGTTCCCATCACAAAATCAGCCTTAGCAGAGTGACTCTGCGTCGGCCATAGGGTTGAACGGCAAGACAGTCCAGATGGATCCACAAGCGCATCCGTAGTCCTCTTAGACCCTGCATTCGGAAAAAGCTTCCAACCCGGAAACCATCGATAGATTATCCGTCCAATCATGCCTAATCAGATCGGGGGTGCAGATTATGGAAGCCTATTGCTTCAAGTGCCGCGGCAAGCAAGAGATTCGGAACCCACAGCAAGTTACCCTTAAGAACGGACGCCCGGCCACCTCGGGTGTTTGCCCCGTATGCAGTACAAAGGTGTTCAGGATCGGCAAGTCCTAGTTGTTTAGTCGATAGCTACCGTTACGCCAAAGTGTTCAAGAAGTTCAGGGTCTAGTATCAGACGCTGGGACAGGGCCGAAACCTAGTTTGGCCAGCAGGTTTTGCGGATTGGTTTGCAATAGGGCGTGGGCTTCTTCTTTGTTGAGGCCCGCGCCCTCTGCGATTTTTTCGACCAGATCAAGTGTCAACAAATCTTCGGGCTCGTGGGCGTCCGAGTCCAACACCGTCACCGCGCCCGCTTCCCTGGCGGTATTAACCACGTGTCCATTCGCAAGGCTGTGACCTTTGCGCGCCGAAACCTCCAGATACACCCCGTTCTCCGCCGCCAATCTAGCGACTTCATAGCTGATTAACCCGGGATGGGCTAGTACATCCACAAAGGCCGATCTTACAGCTGCTTCATTGGTCCCCGGTTCAACCGGCTCTACTATGGTTTCCCCATGGACAGCCACTAACTTGGCGCCCAGTTCCTTGGCCATCCTGGCGACCATGTCAATGTCGTCTTTAGGAACATGGGTAATCTCCACCCCGGGCATCGCCAGGATGTCCCATCGTTTGGTCCCATTGGCGCAGTCCGCCACCAGGGTTTTGACCACATATTCTAGATTGCCGAACCCCACGTGGTCCGTGACACCGATGGCTTTGTATCCCCGCACCAACGCCCGCCGGATCAACTCTATGGGAGACAGCACGCCGTCGCTGAGAAACGTGTGGGTGTGAAAGTCGTACATCTATCCTCTCAATCAGAACCCTTAATTCGGTTCCCTTCATGCCTATTGCCGACAACAGTATAAGACGGCATCAGAGTCAGGAACAAGAACTCCTCTATCCGTGGCATTGACTCG